>JBGCVQ010000024.1:0-34018 GCA_045888315.1 Anaerolineales bacterium
ATCAAGAAATTGATCGCCGGAGAGGTTGTCCAACTTCCCGCTTACGATTTCCAAACCGGAACCAGCACAACTGGTGAGACAGTCCAGCTCCGGCCCGGGCAGATCATCATCGCCGAAGGCATCCACGGGTTGAATCCGAACTTGCTGCTGGATTTTCCCCAATCCAGGGCTTTTCGAATTTACATATCCGCGCTGACCCAGCTCAACCTGGACCGCCATAATCGGGTTTCAACGACAGATACACGCCTGATCCGGCGAATCGTTCGGGATGCCCGGGAGCGGGGTTACTCTGCTATGGACACTATCAATCGTTGGGAATCCGTCAGGCGAGGCGAGAAAAGGTACATCTTCCCGTTCCAGGACAATGCGGATGTGATGTTCAACTCTGCCCTGGTATATGAACTGGCAGCTCTCAAGCCGCTGGTAGAACCGCTCCTACGACAGGTCCCACACAGCTCCCTGGCACAGATCGAGGCCAAGCGGCTGCTGGCCTTCCTGGAATGGTTCCTACCGCTGGACATCAACATGATCCCTGATAACTCGATCTTAAGGGAATTCATCGGCTCCTCCAATCTCCAGGATTTCAATATCTGGGAGCAGTGATACTAGATAAAACAATAAAAAAAAGGCGTCCGGTTGGAACCGGACGCCTTTTTTGTTTTAGATATTAGGGAATCTGCGCAGGATGGTTGCCGTGTCCGGGAGCGCCACCCGCTCCCCGTAGCTCAAGTCGTTCAAGCCCACCCCTTTACGCTTCTCGACATCCTGGTAGATGTAGACCAGGGTCCCTTTCTTTGCGTAGCGGCGATTGACAAACGCCTGCCCCAGGAAGTAGCCTTCGCTATCTGTGGCGCAGCTGGTCACTTTACCGATCACTCGGCCCTGCTCGTCCATCACCGGATCCCCATAATGGGCTTTGCGGACCCGCTTTTCACTGAACCGGAAACGCGCTATCACGTTCTCGCGATCCTTTTCCCGGGCAAGGTAGGCGTCCCTACCGATAAACCAAGGTTTATTGACCTTCACGTAAGAGCCGAAACCCGCGCCACCCACACCGATATTCAACTCACCAGCCAGTTCATGTCCATAAAGAGGCAGGCCAGCTTCGGTGCGAAGCGAATCCCGGGCACCCAACCCGCAGGCCCGCAGTCCGAAAGGTTTGCCCAGCTCAAGAAGCTCCCGAAAGATGGATTCTACTTTGTCAGGATGGACGAACAATTCATAGGCCAGTTTTTCTCCAGTGTAGCCTGTCCGGGTTACCACCAGATCGTATTTGTCGTTGCGCACCTCGCATAATTCAGACCAGCGCAGGTGATTGATCTTCCTCTCATCATCCGGGTTGAATCCCAGCGCAAGCAGGATCTCTTTTGAGCGGGGCCCTTGGAGTGCCAGGTCGACCCGTTGGTCGCTCCCTTCCAGGGGATTCTTGAGATTTCTCAAAATCGCCCTGATCCCATAGGCTTTTGCCCAAGGACGCTGATTGTCGATCTTGACGGTACCGTCTTTGACCTCGCTGAGCCATTTCCAGACCTTGGCTTCATTAGAGGCATTGACAACAACCATATACTCCATTTCAGAACGGCGATAGACCAGCGTATCATCCAGCACATTCCCATCGGGATCCAGGAAATGGGCATATGTCGACTCTCCAGGATCCAGGGCAGAGATATCATTGCCCACAACGCTGTCAAGGAAAGCCATAGCATCAGGGCCTTCGGCCTGGAAGACGCCCATGTGGGTCACATCGAACAAACCGGCAGCCTCACGCACTGCATTGTGCTCTTCCAGGACCGATTCATAGCGCACGGGCATCTCCCAACCGGCAAATGGAACCATACGTGCACCCAGCTCGACATGCAGATCGTAAAGGCGCGTTCGTTTCAGGTTCGTTTCTTCGCTGTCTTCCCCCGCATCTTCCCAGATAAAATCCGGCAGCGGCTCACCCTGCTCTTCTCGCATACCCAGGTAGAACGGCTTATTGACCCCGTAGGGATCTCCTTCAACCAGGGAATCATACTCCCGATCGGATTCGCGAACGATCACCGGGCCGGGGATCTTCCGCAATACATCCTCATCGACCCTGACATAACCATCCGAGACTGCCCGCAGCCAGGCCAACACCAAACCGGATTTCGCAGCCGGTACAGTGAGGTGAAAGCTTTGCAGGTCATCACAGGTCACCATACAGGGGATCTCCTCATCCGGTGTATAGAGCACCGCCGGCTGATTGGTCCCGCATTCCATTCTCTCGATATCGCTGCTGACCAGGTAATCAAGAAACTCCCGCGATTTATCACCACTGATGATATAGGAAGAGGTGGCCTTGGTCTCTTCAACCTCATCATCCAGGTAATAGAAGTGGGGATAGCCATGGGTAGATGGTTTGTAATCTATTCCAGCGCCCTGAGCTAGGTCACGCACCTTGAGTTTAGCCTCTTCCAGGGTCTTGAAATCAACTTTCGCCCGCAGACCTCTGCCCTGGTAATAGGGTTCGCAAGAAAACAGGACATCAGCGATGATATCCGCGACCTGCCGAGTTTCCTCCTCTTTGAAACCGCGCTGCGAGATCCAGGGTGTACCCAACCGGACCCCAGACGGATTGAGCGCGGACTTATCACCGGGGATGGTATTCCGGTTGGTAACCAACCCGGCCACATCGAGTATGCGGGCTGCCAGGTCCCCACTCAACCAGGCATCATCCTTGCCGCGGACGGATTTGGTGTCGATATTGGTAAGGTGAGTATTGGTCCCCCCAAAAGGTATCCGAAACCCTCTCTCCTCCAGGCGGTCGTTCAGCACCCGGCAGTTCTTCACGATCTGCTTCATCAGTTCAGTAAACTCGGGTGTCTTGGCGATCTTGAATGCCAATGCCATCGCACCGAAGACATTGACATGCGGCCCACCTTGTTCTCCCGGGAACACGGCCCGGTCGATAGCCTGTATGGTGTCCAGATCGGTACTCATCAGAATTGCGCCTCTGGGGCCCATCAGTGTCTTATGGGTGGTGGAGGAAATGATGTGAGCGTGTCCGATAGGAGAAGGATATTCACCTGCCACGATCAAACCTGCGACATGAGAGATATCCGCCAGCAGGTACGCGCCAACCATATCCGCGATCTCTCGAAAGCGAGCCCAATCAAGCTGCCAGGAATAGGAGGATACACCGGCAATGATCATTTTAGGCCGGTGCTGTTTAGCCAACGCCTCAATTTCCGCATAATCCAGTTTCTCTGTTTCCGGGTTCACAGAGTAAGAAACGATATTATAGAACTCGCCCGATCTGTTCACTCGCGAACCGTGGGACAGGTGCCCACCGTGGAGCAGATTCATGCCCATCACCGTGTCCCCCAGGTCAACCAGACCATGGTAGACCGCATTGTTGGCAGGACCTCCGGAAAGGGGCTGGACATTTACATAAATATCCAGGGCGGTTTTGCCATTAGCGGCAAAGGCTGTAGCAGCTCGCTGACACGCAACACCTTCCAGGATGTCGGCATACTCCACACCCTTGTAATAGCGGTCATCTGAGTAGCGGCGGTATTCGGTGAGCAATTTATCATAATCAAAGAGCTCATCCTCTGTTAAACCCCCGGTCAGGTCAAAGGCATAACCTTCAGCGTAGATATTATGAAAGCCTGATCCCAGAGCCCTGCGGATTGCCCGGGGTGTCATGCTCTCGCTGGGAATCAGGATCAACCGGCGATACTGCCTTTCCTCCTCGATCTTCAGCAGCTCATATAGCTTGGGATCCAGGTCCTTGAGTTTCCCGCGTACTAAATAATCATCCATAACTCACTCCCAATAAAATTCGATACATGTATTCCAGTGTTCCGGATAGGATCTAGAGAGATTCTGAGCACCTATTATACATCAGCTTACAGCTACCCATCCGTTGATTTATGTAGTGAAGGAGCCCTTCTAAAAACCTCGAGCTCTCCCTGATCATTACCCCTCTCCCCTATCTTTCCCGCGCATGAACAGGTAGCCGATCACAGAAATTACGATAGTCAATCCAGAAAGCAGCCAGGTCGAGGACGGCACTTTCATCCAGGAGCGGATGCCCTTTGGAACAGGCATCTTTGGCATCAGCGCCCGTTCTCCAATAGGCCCATGCCTGGCTTCATAGATGACCTCCAGCAGGTATTCCCTGACCTCACCCAGGGTGAAGAATTTGACCAGGCTGGTCAGCATATCGCTCTCATCGTCAGACATCGACAATTTGATCTTCAAGATCTCCAGGTAAGCCCTGGTGGTAGATTCCACGACGTTTGACCAATCCAGGTGCGACACCCGGTTCTTGGCATTTTCGCACAATTCCCGGTAATCCTCTTGGGAAAGGTTGCAAATACGTTCTATTTGTTTTGCGAAAGCGGCCGGGGGTTGATCCTTGGCCAGCCAGGCACCCACATCTTGGTTGACCAATTCGTCAATGGTTTCGTTTGAGAGACCCACGACCGGAGTGCCCGAGGCAAGGGCTTCGATCACTACCAAGCTCTGCACCTCCATAATTGACGCAGAGGGAAAGACGTGGGCGCTTTCCAGATAAGCAGGAATCTGATGATGTTCGATCTGACCGATGAATTCGACATTGGTCAAGTCATGTTCCTGGATGTAGCTTTCCAATTTTTGTTTGTATTCAGGATCAAGCGCCTTGCCAACCAGGCGCAGCTGATAATTCCTCGGTAGTTCATTCAGGGTTTCTAGCAGGTAGAATTGGTTCTTCCTCTCGCTTAGAAAGCCTATGAACAGCAGGACTTTAGGATCCTGATCGATATCAGTGGGCTTTCCGGCATCATAGTGTGATAAGGATCTTCCGTTGGGGATGACAAAAATAGGTCCCAGGTAGCCAAACTCACGGATCGATTCATAGGCGGATTGGTTCAAAGCGATCAAAGCATCGCAGTTCAGGAAGAAATTCGAGAGCACTCCGTGAACCGCAAAATTGCTGAGAGAACTGTGTATGATGGAGGAAGGCACATTCAGCTTGTCTGTAGTCCCAAAATCGATCGCTTTGGAGGGCAGAACATGGGATGTATGAACAAATGGGACAGAGTGCATCCGAGCCCAGATCTGGCCGATCAAACCCATCAGGGCCGGTTCATGGGCATGGACAATATCCGGCTGAAATCGGTCGAGGAATTCGAATAGATCCCGGACCGTCCGGGCGGAAAGCTGAGGCATCTGGAAATCATCCTCGCCAGCGCTCCGGATGCCGTAAATGACCAGGCCATTTTCCCCATTTCTAGGGCCGGTGGTATCCGCCGGGCAGATCATCACCACCTCATGGTTCAAGGCAAAATTCTGAGCCAGCTCATGGGCCACCCTGCCTGCGCCGCCCCCCAACCCATCGCGGAAAATCGAAGTGAACACGATCCTCATTGGTCCAATCCTTTATAACTGAATTCTTCCATCACGCCTGCAAATTCTGCAGCCAACTGCTGAGGATCGATGTCCATCTCCAGCAGGGAATAATGATGCTGACTTTGATGGTCCTTGGCACGCTGAGTTTCAGCCTTCAGCACGCCTTGAAAATCCACCGAGAGTCCAAACTCCAGCTGTTTGTAGATCTGGCGCACAGTGGATTCTGCATCTGAAACCAGATCATCGAAATTCACGACCACTGCTTGATTTGCAGGCAGCTCTTTCAAAACACTCAGGGGATAGTCATACCAATGGCGGGAGGACTTGATGATGAATTCCCGGCAGCTGTAAGGGCCGAGAGGAGATCCCAGCAGGTGCCACTCCCTGTCCTTCAAGCTGATATGGGAAGGAACCGCTTCCAGGGGATTGCGGACCAGATAGATGAATTTCCCATCCGGAAAACGATCCACTAGAGTCCTGATTGCCGGGCTGAAGTGGGGGTTCTTGGATAGGTAGCGTTTTTTCCTACCGCCGTGATAATAATAGTAGCGCTGGAGGCAGTTTTGATAATAATCAATCATCCGTTTCTTGTCCTCTGCCGCCATTTTCTGGTCAAAGAAGATATAAGGATCACATTCCTCTACCATTGCCGCAAAGGACCAGATTTTCATAGTAGAGAAATTGTGGATAAACAGATACTCATCCTCTTCTGGAGAGCGCAGCTTTAAACGGTGGACGTCGTCTGTCTCCTTCCAGAGCTTCTCGAGTTTTCTGATGCGTTTGGAAATCGGCACTCCAATTGCTCTCCCGATCCCAACTGCGAAATGAGCCAGTTTACGAGTCAAGATGGACGGGGCTGCAAAGATCTCCCAGGCCCGCATACAATGAAAGGTATCCCGATCCCTGGCTAAAAGCCGCTGGAGGAAAGTGGTTCCGCTGCGTGGATTGCCAATGATGAACACAGGTTTGGGGATAGGGATCTTCCGATAAGCAGGGTAGATCAATTCATCTAAACCCATCCCCACCCAAACCAGGAGTTCCGTGGGAAGATAAAGGGCCAACGCCAGCAGCAAGATTCCCAAACGTTTTATGGTCAAACGGTAATTGGTGCCGCGGTTGTTGAAGAGAGCTTTCTTCAAGAAACGCAGCAGTGCCTTTTCATTCCAATAGTACACAAGATTATAACTTCTCCAGAATGTCAGATCTTACCAAGACCTTTGAGGACCCGTTCAGGAGTAAGAGGGAAATCATCAAACCAGACCCCGGTAGCATCGTGCAGGGCAGCGACCATTGCCGGAGCCAAAGGAATATACGGCATCTCCGCCATACCAAGGGCGCCGAATGGCCCGTTGGGATCAGGATTCTCCATTACCACGGATTGAAGAGCCTCAGGGATATCCATCACAGAGGGGATCAGGTAGGTTGAAAGCTTATCCGTTCTCACATATCCCTTGTCCTGGATGAAATTCTCTGTCAACACATAACCAAGAGCTTGGACCACTCCACCTTCGATCTGTCCCCGCAGCTGGTCAGGGTTGATCGCCCGGCCGACATCATGGGTGGAGCAGACTTTTTCCACCCTGATCTGTCCGGTTTCTAAATCTACTGCCAGCTCCACTGCCTGGGCCACATACCCATAGGCGAAGTTGGGCAGTGATTCACCTGTTTCAGGATCGAATTTGGTCGTTTTTGGTGCCAGGTACTGGTAGGTAGCGATGGCGGGCCTTTCTTCATCCTGCCATTTCTCCAGGGCAGCCTTGGCGGCTCCATAAACGCTGTTCCCAGCCATGAAGGTCATCCTGGAGGCCGACACACTACCGGAATCCCTGGTTTCCCCGGTATCCGCGCTGATCAGCTTGACCTTTTCGAAAGGTACACCGACCGCTTCCGCTGTCATCTGGACAATAGCCGTGTGTGTCCCCTGCCCAACCTCTGCGGCAGCATGCCTGACGATCACCTGGTCAATTTCCTTGGTGCCGTAGAGTTCTACGGTTGCCCAAGAATTTTCCTGGTACCCCGCAGAAAAACCGATATTCTTCAAGCCGCAGGCAAAACCCACACCTCGCCGCAAACCATCATCCGTCGGTTCAGGATCCACCTTTTGCCAGCCAGCGGAGTCCTTTTCCCAATAGGATTCCTGGGCACAGCGTTCCAGCACCTCGTCAATGTTAACGATTCCTGGCAGGGGTGTATTAACGGAGGATAACCCTTCCTTGGAGAGAACGTTCTTCATGCGAAACTCGACCGGGTCCATACCCAGTTTTTCCGCCAATTTGTTGACCTGGCTTTCAGCAGCAAATGTACCCTGGGGCCCACCAAAACCCCGGAAAGCTCCCCCAGGGACCTTGTTGGTAGCTACAGCTCTGGCATCCACGTGAATGTTGGGGATATCGTAGACGCTTGTGCAGGCGATTAAGGCATTGGCAAGCACCTTGTTAGAGGTGTACATATAAGCCCCGCCGTCCGCGGTGATATCGACCTCGGCAGCAGTGATCTTGCCGTCACGTTTCGCACCCCAGCGAGCCTTGATATGGTAAGCATGCCGCTTGTGATGGCCAACGATCGACTCCTCCCGGGTCCAGACGATCTTCACTGGCCTGCTGATGCCCATTTCCCGCAGCCGCAGCGATCCTAAACCAAGCACGATCTGGACGGAGAGGTCTTCCCGGCCCCCGAAGGCGCCCCCAACAGCGGGGTGGATGACCCGTACCTGATCCAGCTCCAGTCCCAGGGCATGGGCGATCTGCTCCTGCTCCTCGTGAGCCCACTGCCCGCCTACGGCAACCACCAGCCTATCTTCCTCATCATAATAAGCCATGCCTGCCTCAGGCTGCAGATAAGCGTGTTCTTGCACCGGAGTGTGGTATTCCCCTTCAACGATGACATCCGCATCCTGGAAGCCTTGATCCAGGTCACCTTTTCGGATCCGCAGACTCGAGAAGACGTTGCTTTCTTTATCCGGATGAAGCAGCACCGCTCCCTCCTCCAGCGCCTCAAAGGGATCCAGTAGCACCGGAAGGTCCTCATAAGTGACCTCGATCAATGCCCTGGCAGATTCCGCGATCTCCTCAGTTTCAGCGATCACGGCCGCGACCTGATCCCCTACGAAACGGACTCGGTCCGTATAAGGTTTCTCGGCACCAGGTCCGCATAATACCGGCTGGTCAGATATCTGCAAGCCATACTCATTGCAGGGAACATCCTTGGCTGTCAGGATCAAGACCACACCTGGCAGCTCAGCAGCTTTGCTGGTGTCGATTTCTTTCACGATCGCATGGGGCCGACCAGCAAACAGGATCTTCATATGCAGCATATCCGGCCGGATCTGATCCCCGGAATAGACAGCCTTACCTGTAACCTTACCCAGTGCGTCAACTCTTTTGTGTGATGTGCCAATTGCTCCCATAAGATTTCCTTCTTTCAACAACGCTTTCAGGATTTGCTTTTCAGCTGTCGCTCTTTTTCGAGTGAAAAGATCCTTCTGATGATCGCCAGTGAACAGGCGTAGGTTGGGTCCATCCCGTAATAGGACAATGTCCCTGCACCCAGGTTCTTGCCTTTACTGAGCGGCTTATCGGACGCATAATGCAAGATCCCCAGGTCAAATGGGACCCGGTCAAGATTGACGATCTCATCGATCGGATGGCGGTAGGGTCGGAACATTTCAAACACCGCAGATAGATAGGGACCTGCTTCCATTTCGATCCCGGTATATCCTTCCCGGTAAAAGACATCCATATAGGTCCGGTTCTGGAGGAAAGTGCCCCTGACCGTGACAGCTTTCTGGTTGTCAAGGACCGTCCCATACACCAGGTAAGGGCTGACATCCCGGGCTTCGAACGCCCTGGGACAGAGATAGGTATTGCGGGAGTGCTCATCGTGCACGACATAAGGGATCATCACATCCCCTACTACCCCGTTCAGAGTCGCAGCCTTCCCGAGGCTGTAGACTCCCAGGACGTTTCCGGCGTTCTCCGCCACCTCGATCAGGATGTTATAGGCAGCCAACCCCAAAGGATAATCGATATTCAGAACCAGGGCGTTGCTCTGCGTCAGGAATCCCAGGTCTTCGCCATCATCCATGACCCTGGGGTCCATCCATTCTGGTTTCAACTTGGAGAGCTCAAAAACCTGGGCATCAACATCAAAGGAATGTTCGCTGTCTACCCGCACGATCCCGCAGCTGTGCTCGTGTTCGTTGCGCCGCTGGTGGATCTGGTCCGAATCCGGATCCTGGAGATATTTCTTGAGGGCGTAGTACCAGAAGTTCTCCTTGCTGGAGGGGACTGTATGGGTCTGGATCTGGCGCCATTCGTCAATCAATTCACCCTGGTCGGTATCCACCAGATACTGGTTGATCTCTTCCTGGTTCTGGAGGGCGAATCCCGACAGCAGATTCGGAAAACTATGGGTATTGGAGGAGATGAAATATACCGGCCGGGAGACGAGCTCCGGCACTCTCTCGGCAATCACCCGCCACCAGTCATTGGTTGCCCTGTTGTACTCAATCAAGGAACCATTCAACAACCTGACTTGGAGGTGGCACTCAGCTGCCCTGATATCATCGATCTGGGGAACGAAATCCTCTCCCGAGATCGAACGCCAGCGATTCAGATCCCCGACCGACATCATCAAGGCATCGGCCAATTTGGACCAGACCTCGGGATCCTTATGAGCGGTCTTGAGATCGATCTCGTCCGGGATGTTCAGCAGCAGGCGGTGGAGTTTATTCCATTCGATTTGATAGGCCGTCAGCATAGGTATGACGTCATCGATATCGGATCGGCTGGCGATGATGCAAGCCATGATCCTTTCATCAGGATTATAGAAGCATCTGCGCCGTCGAGCCCGGCCGCTGACCTGCTTCCAGGTCCAGACGTTGCCCAGGCCTGCATCCTCGAAGACGGTTCCGGTCTGTCCCAGGACAACCTCTTTGGTCCTGCGAATGCAATCAGGCAATCGCAGCAGGGCGTAGATGAAAGCCGTCATATCCGGGGCTCTATCACGGGCTCGCTGATGAAGGAGGGAGTTCATCCCCGCATGGACCTCTTCCAGCGAGCGGATCTGGACTGCATCAGAGGTCCGCAGCAGGGAGTAATAAGTCCGCAGGTATAGTTCCACTTCCTCTGAAGCGGTATAAGGCACAGTTCGTTCCATGGATTATGCCCCTTTTTCCTTCTGTTTCGGCGCCAGGCTTTCGCGGCTGACCTCCAGGTGGTATTCCTCCAAGAATGGTGCAAATTCCTGCCGTAGATCATCAAGATCCAACCCCATTTCAGCGATGGGATAGCTGCCTCCATTGCTGTAATTACGGGCTTTCACAGTCTCCTCGGCCAGGATCTCAAGCATACCCTCACTGACTGATAACCCGAAGTTTTCGTAGACCCGGCATACCTCAGCTTTGGGATCGTAAATCAGGTCAGCAAAGGATACCAGCTGGTAGCGCTCGGGACCCAGCGGAGCAAGGATCTTGTGGGGATAATAATACCAGTGGCGGGCATATTCCTTGATGACGTCGACTAGGGGGTATCCATCTCCTGGCGAGCCATACGCCTGCCAGTTGCTGGTCCAGAGGTTGACCGCTGAGGGAATCATCTCCTCCGGAGATCGGACGAGGTTGATGAATTTGGCATTCGGGAATTGTTCCAGGAGCGTCTCAACGGCGGGAGAGAAATCCGGGTTCTTAGCCAGGTAGCGCTGTCCGGGATGGTTATAGAGATGACGCCGGAGCACCTTCTTGTAAAAACCAAACTGCACCCTTCTTTCCCGGTCCGGGACGGCTTGATCGTAATAAATGTACCTCCTGGCCAGGTCAGGGAATGGGAAAATGGCGAAGATATTGAAAGAGGACCAGGTATGGTAAAAGATCTGGGAATCCTGCTCGTAGGTGTGCAGGCCGGTTTTATGCATGGGGTAGATCTCATTCATGAGACCATCAAAAGCCCTCACAGCCTTCTGAAGAGGACTGCCGATCTTCGCACTGATCTTCAGGGCCCAGCTGATCAGTTTACGATGGGTCAGAGCAGGTGCGAAATAGATCTCCCAAGCCTTCAAACAGGTGAATTGCGGATCGCGGAGCAGCAGGCGATGAAAAAAAGTCGACCCGGAGCGGTAATTACCGATGATGAAGATCGGATCCGGGGTATAGAGATGCTTCAGGTCAGGAAACAGGATAGGGTCCAACAGCAGACCCAGCTTGATGTAAATGTTCCAAAAAGGATAGACGATGAACAGGAACAGCAAGAGAGCCGCCCTTTTCAAAGACAACCTGGCTGGTGTGCCTTTCGATCGGAACAGGCTGTAATAGAAATCGGTCAAATACAAACGGAGATTAAACGGCATAAGGCATTCATATCCCTATCAGAATCTGTCGGTGGCTGTGATGTCCAAATCGATCAAGAATCACTTGAGCATCTTGAACAGATCCTTTGGTCTGCTGACTCGGTAGATGATGGAGTAGACGATAGTCAGGATTCCAAAACCGATGAAAGCCAAGAAGAAAGCCACAACCAGCTCTGCATAGAGATCCGGTGCCCAGGACACTCCCCCAGCGAGCCCGGCTGGCACCGCAACCCAGCCTTTAGTCTTGTTTGCTTCCACCAATAAATTGGCTCCGGCGTAGGACATGACTGCGATCACGCCCATTAACAAGAAACCCAATCCCCGCCAAACTGGGTGAACCCCTTTCTTGTCTTCTGTCATCCTTCGCTCATACTGTGAGAATCTTCCCATTAGGCACCTTCTTTTTTACTTGCCTCCTCAATCGCCCGGATGATCTTGTAATACCCGGTGCAGCGGCAGAGATTTCCTGAGATCGCCGATTTGATTTGAGATTGGCTTGGTTGTGGAATTTCTTCCAACAGTTTAGCAGCCGACATGATAAATCCTGGTGTACAGTAACCACACTGCACAGCTCCCTGCTCGACAAACGCTTCCTGAACAGGGTGGAGATGCTCCTCATCCCCTAATCCTTCAATGGTCCTGATCTGAGCTTGGTGAGCCCTGGGCGCAGGAACCAGGCAGGACATCACAGCCATACCATCCAGGAAAACCGTACAGGCGCCGCACTCGCCTTCTTCACAGCCAACCTTGGATCCCATCAGCCCTGCGTAATCCCGCAGAAGATGCAAGAGCGTCTGGTGATGACCTTCTTCAAAGGTATAGTCTACGCCGTTGATCTGGGTGCGGATCGGTGTCTTCCCAGGGATCAATGTCTCTCCAGCGGATTCAGGGATGCCCGCCTGGGGTGTGTTAGCCACCAGCAGGACTGGCTTTTCCGGAAGCCGGGCCGCCGCTTCTCCAGAAACGATCTGGGAGAGGCCTCTTTTGACCAGGACCCTGGTAATTTCCTCGCGGTAAGCTGCCGACCCCCGGATATCGTCAATCGGACGGGCAGATTCACGAGCCAATTCCGCTGCCTCTTGGATGGTTTCAGCAGTGAGCTTTTTACCCTGGAGATAACTCTCGGCGGCTTCTGCGTGGATGATGGTAGGCGCAACAGCACCCAGTGTGATCACCGCCTGAACGATTCTATCTCCATCCAGGGTCAGCAAACCAGCCATATTCACCAGCGAGATCGCCTGAGCTTTACGCAAGCCCAGCTTCAGATAAACACCGTGTTGATTCTCAGTTAATTTCGGGAACCGGACTTCTGTGACCAGCTCATCAGGCGCCAGGACATGCTTTCTGACACCTGTGTAAAATTCATCCAGGGGAACTTGTCGTTCTCCTGACGAAGAACGGATTTGCAAAACCGCATTGAGTGCGAACAAGGGCACGATAGTGTCATTCGCCGGAGAAGCCGTCACCAGATTTCCGACGACGGTTCCAGCGTTGCGGATCTGGGGAGCACCGACCTCCAGGCAGGCAAGCGCCAGCGGGAGGCCAAAGGTCTGGATCAAGGGGTCTGCCAAGCATTGGTTGTGGGTGACACCCGCGCCAAGATGGATCCAGCCGTCCTTTTCAGTGATCCTGGAGAGCTCCTCAACACGAGAGACATCGACCAAGGTCTCGATCTCTTTATGGAATCCCTGGCGCATTTCCAGGACCAAGTCGGTTCCGCCGGCTACAATACGCGCCCGGCCTTTTTTCTCTGCCAGGATGGTGAGTATCTGTTCAATTGAAACGGCGTTGACGTACTCTTGCCACATATCACTATCTCCATCTATTTTCGAAAACAGTTATGATCCCACCCGGGATAATGACTCTCCCGAACCTCCCCGCCGTGCTTTCAACACCTCAGCAAGGATGCTGAGGGCGATCTCCTCCGGGGTATCCGCCCGGATATCGAGACCGATCGGGGCATGGATCCGCTCCAGGTCAGCTTCCTTGATCCCGTTCTTTACCAGTTCTTCCCGGGTTAGATTCCACCTACGCCGGGAGCTGATCACGCCAATATAGCTGGATGGTGCTGCCAGTATCTCTGGCAGACCCTGGACATCGACCTGATTATTCCGGGTCGCAAGGACTACCGAGGTCTGAGGAGTGAATTGATAGCGGTCCGGCAGTTCCTCCAGCTTGCAATGGATGACCTCATCCGCTGATGGTGCATTGGCAGGAGAAGAGAAATCCTCCCGGTCATCACTCAGCACCACCCGAAAACCAAGCCATTTTGCCAGGAAGACGACTGCCTGGCCTACATGACCACCCCCCACAACCACCAGATCCTCTGGTTGGCTGAGGGGATCGATGAACACCTCCAGGGTACCACCACAGACACCGGGATCCCCCTTTTGGGGATCGATCAGATCATAAGATCTGATCTTGGATTCCCCGGATTGAATCGAATCCTGGGCTTCCTGGATGACGCGACCTTCGATCTCTCCCCCACCGATGGTTCCCACGATCGACCCATCAAGATAAACCAGCATTTTCGTTCCTGCCTTGCGGGGAGTGGATCCTTTAGCTTGAATGATCGTGCACAGGGCAGCGGAAATTCCGTTTCGGGGTAGATCAGCCAGGGCTTTATAAACATCGTTCATACTCAACCGCCTGTCCTCAATCAGGTTTCCAGTAAGCTAAGGATCACCGGCAGAAGCTGTTTTTTACGGGACACAACCCCTTTTGCGAACCGGGTACCATCCTGACTGGCGGGGTACGGCAGGTCATCAAAAACCGCTGGGGGATTGATGAAGATCAACCTGCTGGAACCCTGAACGACATCTGTCACCATCAGGATCGTAAAATCAAGGGCACGGGTCATCCGCAGTTTCTCCAAAGCGTCCTTCAATTCCTGGAGGTGCTTATCAACCTGGACCAGATCGGTCACTTCCGCCTGAGCAATGGCGAAATTCAGCCCTCCGGAAGAATAGGTCTTCATGTCAGAGTTGACGATCTCATCCGGATCGCGAGTCGAGATCCCCGCGCCGGCCTTGATCACCTCCTCCCCAAAGCTCTCCATGCTCCCCCCTTTCAACGGACCCGATGACCCAAAAGCCCAGCGGCTGATACGCTCCGCTACGTGCCGGTCGCGGTCAGTTGTGGTCGGGGAGGTGAAGTGCAGGGTATCAGAGAAGATCCCCGCCAGCAGCATACCAGCAATATCGGCTGGCGCGCTCAAGCCCGCTTCCAGGATCCGCTCTCCGATA
This sequence comes from Anaerolineales bacterium, assembly GCA_045888315.1. Classification (GTDB taxonomy): domain Bacteria; phylum Chloroflexota; class Anaerolineae; order Anaerolineales; family UBA11858; genus B10-G9. The sequence continues at coordinate 14,949 of JBGCVQ010000024.1, forward strand.
ATAGTGCTCGTGCTCCCAACCACTTCAGTCGTAAAACGGATCGGGGTCCGCGTGAATGGATTGCCCAGCCGATGGTGATCGATGATCTCCAGCAGCTCGGCTTCCTCTAAGGCTCCCACAGCTTGTTCTTTTTCGTTATGATCGACCATGACAACCCGGACCCGCGGTGGATTGAGGATATCACGCTGGCGGGACAGACCCACATAGCGTCCATCATCGTCCACGACCAGGAAATAATTCCTCTCTTCCCGTAAAATACGGTTGACGGCGTCCCGGATGCGGCTGCCAGCCTTGAACTGGGGCACACCGGTATCAGCAGCTTCGTGGCAGGGCATTTCCAGCAGCTCTGCTATACGCATATTCTGGCTATCGGGATGGGGGCCGACCAGCTCAGACAAGAAGGAGAACAGGGTCAACCCGGTAATCAATCCGTAAGGGGTGCCGTCATCCTTGACGATTGCAGCCACCCCTCCAGTCCGGCTGGCAATTTCCCAGGCATCCCGCAGAGGCTCATCCGGCGTGGTGGAATCCATCCGGCGAGCGACTGCTTCAAAACGGGGTGAAACATCCGTTAATAAACAAGGTGCGTCAAGACCTAATCTTTTCAATACCCAGGTAGTCTGGGGATTGATCGATCCTGCCCGGGCAGGCACAGCGTTCATTCCATCCCGTTCCCGCAGCAGCCAGGCATAACCGATCGCGGATGCGATTGAATCCGTATCAGGGTTGACGTGTCCAATAACGTAGGTGATCTGTTCCATGGATCCTTCCCACCTGTGAACTGCCGAAAATGGCAGTTTTCTCTCGGCAAACACCGAAAGATTAACTATTCAATTATAACAGATAGGCATTCCCCCAGCCTTTAAGCCTGTCCCTCCTCTCACCTAAAGAAAATGCCCAGGAGCCATCCTGGGCATTTCGTTGAATCTGGTTCTCGCATCAGCCTTGCTGGAGGGCTTTCCAGACCTTTTCAGGAGTGACCGGGTTTTCCCGGATATCAGCCCCACAGGCGTTGTATACCGCATTGCCGACTGCGGGCGCCACACCATCCATGGGTATTTCGGCAACCGCCTTCACACCAAAAGGATGGGATGGTTCAAAGGTTTCCACGAAGATAGTCTGCAGATCAGGCATCTCCTGGGCTTGGAAGATGTGGTAATCCCTGAAATCCTTTTCCCGTGCCCTGCCAAGGTCATCATAGACCATCTCTTCCGACACAGCGTAGCCGAGAGCCTGGGTCATGCCGCCTTCGATCTGTCCGGAAGCGGTCACCGGGTTGACGATCACGCCAGCATCTACAGCCATGATCAGTTTATCCACAACCACAACCCCGGTTTCCGTATCCACGGTCACTTCAGCGAATTGAGCCGCAAACGGAGGGGGTGACACAGGGGACATATAAGATCCGACCGCCATGATCTGCTCCTGATCAGCATGATGGAGGGAATGCAAAGCAATATCCTCCAGAGAAACAGCGTGTCCGTCCGGCGCGATGGCACAGCGATCAGCAAGCTCGATCTCTGCTGGGATGATGGTGGCCTTTTCAAGTCTGGATTCCAGCATCAAGGCAGCCCGCTGCCTGATGCGGTCAGCCACCTTATTTGCCGCATCCACTACAGCCGCCCCGGAGATATACGTTGTACTGGAGGCATATGCCCCTTTATCAAAGGGCGTAAAATCCGTGTCGGAGGAATAGACGATGACGTCTTCCAAGGGTACTCCCAGGATCTCTGCAGCCATCTGAGCCAACACAGTATCAGACCCGGTACCCAGATCGGTCGCTCCAACCAGCAGGTTGAACGAGCCATCGTCATTGAGCTTGATGCTGGCACCTCCCATATCCAGGTACGGGATTGCAGTTCCCTGCATAACCAGGGCTACTCCCAGTCCCTTTCTCAAATATGGCTTTCCAGGTACTGCAGGCCAGTCCTTGGAGCCCTGCTTCTCATCCCAGCCAATGGCTTCCTTTCCACGCTGAACACACTCCGCCAGGGCATTGGTCTGGATCATCTCAGGCACAGGATCCCTGCCTTCGCTCCAAGCAACACTGAAGGGATGGATCTCACCAGCCCGGAGAGTGTTCTTGAGGCGGAATTCAAGGGGATCCAATCCCAGCTCGTGGGCAATGAATTCCATATGACGCTCCACGGGCCAGTAGCCCTGGGGGACCCCATAGCCTCGGAAAGCGCCTGAAGGAGGTGTATTGGTGTAAACGATATCTGCGTAAAAACGGATATTCGGAGCATCGCGGTAAGGGCCATCACCCACGTAGAGAGCCATGGCTTTAGTCGTGTTGCCAGTCACCGTCAGGGCATGAGCTCCATTGGCGCCGGTATCACTGAGGGCATACATTTCGTTTGCGGTCATTGTCCCGTCATTCTTCACCCCTGTTTTCAAGCGGATCCTCATGGGGTGGCGTGATCGGGAAGCGGTGAACTCTTCCTCCCTGGTATACACATACTGGACGGGCTGTCCGGTAGCGATCGTCAAATGGGCAGCGACATCCTCGATCAGCATTTCCTGCTTACCGCCAAACCCGCCCCCAACGCGGGGCTTGATGACCCGGATCCGCTTGACCGGGATCCCCAATACCGGAGCGATCATGCGCCGGACGTGGAAAGGCACCTGCGTGCTGGTGCGGATCACCAGCCGATCATTTTCGTCCCAGTAGGTCACCACAGCATGAGGTTCAATATGCGCCTGCTGCACCTTGGGGACTTCGTATTCCGCCTCAAAGATCTGGTCCGCCTCCTGGAATCCTTTCTCGACATCTCCGATATCGATGCGGATCTCAGCTGCCAGATTCTTGGCGGGATTAGAATCCGCAAAATTGACATAATCATCCTGATCGTGGATGATCACTGCCCCTGGCTTCATTGCCTCCCTCGAATCCAGGATGGATTCGAGGATCTCATATTCCACTTCGATCGCCTCCAGGGCTTTTTCAGCGATCTCCTCGCTCTCCGCCGCGACAAAGGCAACCCGGTCTCCCACAAAGCGGACCTTGTCATCCAGGGAGTAACTATCCAGAGGTCCTGGGATAGGATCCGATTGACCCGCGGTGGAATAAGCTACTCGCGGCAGATCCCGATAGGTCAGCACACTTCTCACACCAGGGATCTCCAGTGCCTTATCCGTCTTGATGGATTTGATCCTGGCATGCGCGTGAGGACTGTGGAGCACTTTAGCGTAGAGCATACCCCGCCGCTCAAAATCCGCCGTGAATGCTGGCTTGCCCTGGACAAGCTTTACCGCATCGACTTTTTCCTTGGGTTTGCCAACCTGGCGCCAGGTTTCCGGGCTGTTGCTGACCTTGAGCTCAGTGATCACCCGCTGAGCTGTCAGGGTGGACCCATCCACCTGTACCGTCCGGGTGGGTGGGATGGAATCGTCCAAGTCGGTTCCCATCCACTCAGGTGGGACCTGGATGGGTTCTTCGATAGGCGGAACGGTCTCACCGCGCAGCCTGGCGGCTGCCCGCAGGACCGCCTCAACCGGTTTCAGATAACCGGTGCAGCGGCATAAGACCCCGGAAAAAACCTCCCGCACCTGGTCCTCCGTGGGATCCGGAACGCGATCCAGCAGCTCCTTGGCAGCCAACAGCTGCGCAGGGGTACAGTAGCCGCACTGAATCGCTCCATTCTTAACGAACTCCTGCTGCAAGATGTGCAGGCCGCGGGTCTCTTTCCAGCCCTGGTGGGGGTGTTCTCCCAGCTGCTCCAGTGTTACCAGCTGGTGGCCGTCCGCCTGGGCAGCCAATATCAGGTAGGAATTGACGGGTTTGCCGTCCATCAGCACGGTATCGGCTCCTGTCTCCCCCTGTTCATCTCCAAATTTCACACTGCGGAAGCCAAGCCGCCTCAACACCCGGAAAAGCCTCTCACCCGGGTCGGTCTGAAGCTGATAGGTTTCCCCATTTATAGTGAGTTCAATATCCATCATGGTCATTTTCCCTCTCTCACTCTGCGAATTCCTCCAGGCAGCGGCGCACCAGAACAGCGGCGGTCGCCGACCGGTAATCCGCTCCAGCCCACTGGTCGCCGGCCTCTGCATACGCATCCCTGGCAGCCAGGTCCGCACCGATAGCATCCGGACCATCGAAGACCATTTGTGGGGCATCTCCATAGCCAAGGAGCACCACCCGGGTTCGACCAGAAGGCCATTGGACCGCAGCAGCTCCGATGATAGGCAGATCCGCTGGTGAACGGGCTGCGTAATGATAAGCCGCTTGGACTTCTGTGGGCAGTCGGACAGCTGTGATCAATTGGCCGGCCAGGATCTCATCCCGGAGAGGGAGGATATCCCCCAGCAGCCTGGTCTGTGGTCCATTCCCTGCTGCAGCCAGCTCCAGCTCGGCATCGAGCGCTAACAGAGCGCCGATGATGGGTGATCTGCCCCCACAGGCAGCAATTGTTCCAGCCAGGGTCGCGACCTGCCTGCGGTTGTAGCTCTCCTGGTGTTTGATGGCCTTTTCAAGGGCAGGAATTGCGAATCCAGAGTCTAGCAGACCCTGAAGGGTCAGTGCCCCACCCAAGGTAAGGGTCTTTCCCCCTTTATTGATCTCCGTTAGGCCGAGGTCCTGGAGATCAACCACAGCAACAGGGTCCTTGATGACCTCGTTGATGTACAGCCCCCCACCCAGGGCCAACGCAGACAGGTCCTTGCGGGCCAGCAGGTCAAGGGCATCTTTCAGCTTTTGCGGGCGGTAATATTCTGTGATCATAATTGGTTTTCCTCACGCAGGGAGCCCCGGAGATCATAGCCATTCCAGGTGGTGGAATCCCTCAAGGGCTCTTGTCCTGGTATGTTTGCCTTCTATTCAGCAAAGGTGTCGATCAGCAGCTTCACATCACCCCCGACTGGATAGAGAATGGGGGTTGTGCAGCCATGCTTGCGGTATTGCTCTACCTTCGCTCGCGCTTCATCAGGTGTGCCGGATGCGGTGATGCGGTGGATCAAATCATCCGGTACCAGGTGTTTGGCCGCCTGGATCTGCTCATGCGTGGCAGGCCAGCCAAGAATAGACTGGATCTCAGCGACAATATCATTGGACACACCAGAGGCTTTGGCTATGTGCGGCTGCTGGGCTAGATACTGGGTCAGCAGTTCCCGGCTGGAATCAATCGCCTCATCGTGATCCTCCGCAACAGAGCAAACGACCAGCTGGGGGCGGTCGATCTCATCCAGGGTCTTTCCTGCCCGCTTGGCTCCGATAGCGATGTTTTCCAAGGCCATATCGTTGTACTCGACCGGCACACAGTAATTCATCACCACTCCATCACCGATCTCTCCTGCCAGCTGCAGCATTTTAGCACCGGTAGCACCGATCATGATCGGGACATCGCGGGGTTCTGTGCGCCCGTGCACGACATCAAGCTCGATTCCATTGACCTTGACGAATTCTCCCTGGAAAGTGACGTTTTCCATATTCAGAAGACGCCGCAAGACCTCTACTGTCTCTCGCATGGCGGTCAGCGGCTTGGTGCGGTGGATACCGACATTCTCCGCCAGGGGATCCCACCAGGCACCGATGCCGCAGATCACCCTACCTGGAGCAAGATCATCCAGGGTCAGGAATGTCGACGCCAGCAAGCCAATATTGCGGGTCCAGTTATTGATCACGCCAGAACCGATCTTGATCCGGTCAGTAACAGCAGCATAGGCTGCCATGGGAACGATGGCGTCACGGACCAGGCGTGATTCCGCCTGCCAGACAGCATCGAATCCTTTCTCTTCTGCATAGCGGACATAATCCAGTCCGTCCCGTAGATCATGAGCATCCTGTAAATAAAGGGCAGCGGTCTTTTTCATGGTAATACCTCCAGTAATAGTATGAAAGGAAATTTCAGTCGTTGACCCTGAGATCTTCCTCGATCAGAGCCAAATCTTCCGGTTCATCCAGATCCAACTCCAAAGCAGGCAGATCGCAGACTTCCAGCCGGGCTCCCGCTTCACGGGCTGCCTGGCTGTGCTTATCAAATGAACCAGGTCCGTACCTGAACTCAATCAGGTTAGGAGGGCAGACTAGCAGAGCATTGGTTCCCTCCCGCTTTCTATCCGGAGCAATCACAACCACAGGTGGATCTTCCCTGTGGTCAAGGATCTTCCTGATGTCCTCAGCATTCAAGCGGGGAAGATCTGCGGGAACGACCAGAATGCCATAGGTTTCATAGGTCCTAGCGATTTCAACCGCTCGGTTAAGGGCTGTGTTCAAGTCCGGATTCCCATTTTCCTGGACCGTGCGGGCTCCCAGGTCGCGGGCTAATGCCAGAGCTGCTGTATCCCGGCTGATGACCAGGATATTCTCGATCTCGTCGATCGTGGACAGCACTTGAATTGTGTGCTTGAGGAGATACTGGTTCAAATCTGCCCGCTCTTCTGCAGAGATCACTTTTGCTAAGCGGGATTTTCCCCTGCGAAGCGGCTTGACAGGAACAATTGCCCATAAAGCCATCCCTAAGTCTCCTTTACTAAACGGCTAGCAATATCCATCACTTTATTGGCCACGCTGATCCGTTCCTCCCTGGTCTTCATCAGAATGTGCTCCGGGAAGACCGCCAGGGAGCTATCCACCTTCTCCAGGATCTCAGGAATCAGGTTCCGGTCCTGGAGATCAATGATCAATCCCTTCAGCAGCCGGCCGTAATGGCGGGCTACGGCAGAGGCAGACGGTTCGATCCCCATCTCGAGATACATCTTCGCTGCTGGTCCTTTGACGGCTTTTCCCCCGATCAAGGGAGACATCCCCAGGACTATCTTCTCCTCAAGCGCGCCCCGAATGCCTGGCACAGCCAGAATGGGATCGATACTCACCCAGGGGTTGGAAGGACAGATCACCACCACATCCGCTTCCCTGATCGCCTCTAAAACACCCGGAGCTGGGGCAGCCTCCGAAGCTCCTTGAAAAGTAAATCCTTTGACTTCCGGCTGACAAGCCTGCCGGACAAAATAATCCTGGAAGTCCAGGGTTCCCCCCTCTGTCTCAACCAAAGTCCGAACAGGGTCATTGCTCATTGGCAGGACAGCGGTATCGATACCCCAGGTAGAACAAAGATCCTTCGTGATCTCACTCAGGGTCTGGCCCTCATTCAACCTCCTGGTCCTTTCCAAATGGGTTGCCAGATCCTTGCCTCCCAACTGGAACCAATCCGGACCACCCAGGGCTTGGATCTCCTGGTGGGTCACCCAGTTCTCATCCTCCCGGCCCCAGCCGGTTTGCGAATTTTCAAGGCCGGCCAGATTGTAACAAACCGTATCCAGATCCGGACAGATCTGGAGACCAAACAAAGAAAAATCATCCCCGGTATTGACAATCACGGTCAGATCCACAGCAGGATCCAGCCGGGAGAGCCCATCTGCCAGTTTTGCTCCCCCCACCCCACCTGCCAGCGCTGCGACCTTCATACCGCGTTCGTCCCTTTCTTCAGCAGATAATCCCTGGAAAGATCCTTCCTGACCTTTGCAGCAAAGTATAAGATCTTCGATTTAGCGGAACAGGTCATTTTCGCGCTCCCGGGGAAGTTCAGTGAAGCTGGCTTCTCGCAGCTGATAGGGAAAGCCCCTGGCCAGCACGACAGGGGTTCCTTCGCCGGCCTGGCCCATCAGCAGTGAGGCTGCCGCGGCCAGCTCATCAGCTGCACCGATCTCGGTGACCTGCAGGTGATATCCGAACAGGTCCGGTTCACCCCGCAGATCGACCACACCTGGCAGACCAGAGAAACCGATGGAGATGCCGACAGTACCTTTCCTCCAGGCTCTTCCATGAGAATCGATGATCAAAACACCCACCTGAACACCCAGATCCGTTTCCAACCTTTTCCGGATATCTTGGGCAGAGCGGTCAGGATTCTCTGGGAGCAGCAGGACGCTTTCCTGTCCGTGGTCATCCGCCTGGTGGACATTTGAGCGATCGATCCCGGCGTTGGCACATACAAACCCCAGTCGGTGCTCGACCACGATCAAACCCGGACGCTGGCGCAAGACCTGGCTGCTTTCCTGGAGGATCAGGTCCACCACCCGGGGGTCCTTACCGGTCTCTTGAGCCAGCTTTTCGGCCTCAGGGGATGGTTGAACACTTTCCAGGAGAACCTGGCGGCCTTCGGCTTTGGAAACGATCTTCTGGGCTAAAACAACGACATCACCATTCTGCAGCTCAATATCATTCCCTGCCAGGCAAGCCAGGATCAACTCCGCCAGATCATCCCCGGGTTTCACCAGGGGAAAATCGCCCAAAGCCCTCAAAGTCAATTCCCTGCTCAAAGGCATGATCTCAGAATCCCTTTATGAGCCAACGATCTTGACACTGGCATGCTTGATATCGTTGTATTTATTCAAATAGACCAATACGGCAGTCAAACCTTCCAATGTCACAGCCATGTCCAAATCACCTACATAATAGGCATTCATCCCGGTTCCGCGAATCAGCTCAGAGACCTGGTCAGCCGCTTCACGCTGGTCGGCGCAGACCAAAACATCACTGTCCAATTCCTGATCCAGGTTCCTAAGGGCATTGGCGGGGATATTCTGGAAAGCCGCTACAACCTGGACCCCTTTGCCCAGGAACTCCTGGGCCAACCGCGCCGCAGAGGGGGGTTCTGGCGGTTTGGGATTGGGGAATTTGATGCGGGCTGTGGCGTCCACCAGGATCTTGCCCTGCAGATCATCCTTCAAACCTTTGATCGCTCCCTCGTGGGCTGCTGCCACCACTGTGAGCACATTGATATCCGCTGTCCTGGCAGCCTGCCCGTTCTCCATCCCTTCGATGACCTGGTTGCCAAGAATCCCATTGAGTTCTTCGGCTGCTTTGAGCGCTTTTTCTTGCTGGCGCGATCCGATGATCACCTGATAACCATTGGACGCCCAGCGCAAAGCAAGTCCGGAGCCTTCCTGGCCAGTTCCTCCCAGGATGGCAATTTTAGGTTTAGCTGACATTCACACCTCTCTTGATCCTGCCGAGGGAAATCCCCAAGGCCGGTGGTCCAATTAACTGTACAAGCCCACAAAACCTTCGTAGCGCTCCCAGATCTGGGGCGCGAGCGCCTGGGCCTCAGCTGCGATCTTTTCCTCGTCCAGGGTGAGCAGTTCTCTATCCTTCATGAGGAATTTCCCATCCACCATGGTTGACGTGATCATGCTCTCCTGGAAGCCGAAGATCATCTGCCAGGGCAAATTGCCAGCATTCAGCGGCGTATAGGGATGGTAGTTAACAAAGATCAAGTCTGCAGCTGCCCCGGGCTCGATCACTCCCAACTTTGTTCCAGGCAGGTAGAGATTGGCCAACGCCGCATTGTTGTAGACACCCATTTGGACGATATCCAGGGCGCTCATTCGGCGGGGGTCAAGCCGGTGGACCTTGTGCAGGAAGTACGCAGTTTTCCACTCTTCCCACATGGCATGATAAAAACCATCAGTGCCGATACCCACTTTGATCCCCAGGCGCAGGAAATCCTCTATTGCTGCCACACCAACCGCATTGTTCATATTGGATCGAGCCTGATGGGTTAGCCAGGTACCCGATTCCGCCAGCAGGACGGCTTCCTTCTGGTCTATGTGGACTCCATGCGCTACGATGGATTTGGGACCCAAGATACCAAATTTCTTCAAGCGGTCCACCACTCTCAAGCCGGTCTTGTTGAGGCTGTCATATTCATCGGACTGGTGTTCCCCGACATGGATATGGAACCCAGCTTCATCCCCAATGGCTGCCCGGCATTCTTCCAGGGTCCCATCATCGAGGGTCAAACTGGCGTGCATCCCAAAAGCAGCCCCCAGCCGATCGATCCCAGCAGCTTTCTTGATCATACGGACATTCTCTTGGATGCCGGCTTTGGCTCCCTCTGGCCCGTTGCGGTCCGTGACCTCATAACAGAGCACTCCGCGCAAGCCAGCATCCAGCACTACATCTCCGATCACATCCAGGGAGCCATCGATGAAATTCGGCGAGGCATGGTGGTCAAATAATGTGGTGGTCCCGTTCTTGATGGCATCCACTGCAAAGACCAGGGCGGAATAGCGCACGCCGTCCTCATCCAGTGCCATATCCAGCGGCCACCATAACTTCTTCAGGATCTCAGGGAAATCCTTCGGAGCTGGACCAGGTATACCCATTCCTCGAGCATAAGCACCGTAAAAATGGGTGTGGGCACAGATATTCCCGGGCATGATATACTGCCCGCCGGCATCGGCGATCTCCTCTTCGGGATGGTTCTGGGCCAGGTCGCTGCCAATCTCCTCGATCACGCCATCCTTGATCAGCAAATCCTTCCCTTCGAGGATCTGGTTTTCTTTCCCCCAAGTGATAATTTTTCCATTTTTTATGATCATCTCTCATCCTCCCAGTTGGATAAAGTTTGGGGCCTAAGCCGTTAATAATTGAGCACGAAATCTTCCTGGTAGCTGTTCTCCATTGCCCCGGGTACCGATTGGCGAACCCATTTGATGGCATCCCACCCGTCCAGATCGAGAGCATCTTTCGCCAGGCAAGCCAGGAAGATCCCGGTCCTGCCCATTCCGGCCAGACAGTGAACTGCTACATTCTTCCCTTCCTCAGCTGCTGTCCTGGCGCCTGCCAATCCTTGATCCCAGGCTGGGCGATCCTGAGGGATACCAAAGTCTGGTACAGGGATATGGATGGTCTCTATCCCCTTACCGCGATAAAAAGCTGGCAGATCCTTCCCTGCATAGACCAGGTACTCCTGCGGTTCGGTCAGCAATATGATCAGCTTGATCTCCTGCCGCTGATAATCATTCCAGACTCCAGTGAGGTCAAAGCGGCTGAACGGCATCGGGCTTCGGAAGATCTTTCCAGGAAACGAATAAGGCAGTTGTATCATCATAATCTGCGATCAGGTCCAGGCTATTTAACAAAAAAAATCACAGGGAACATCCCTGTGATACAGCTATACAAGGGCTTTGATGATTTGTGGATGATTCAACTACTGGGCGCATAGCGCGCTTAAGAATAATATTCATGGGATCGGCGACTTTAGCTCAAAAGGACGGTAGCACTTTTCGTCAGGAAGTTTCCCAACGCCGCTGGCAGTCTGTTCAACAACCAGCGACCACCGATCCACTGTACCATCATTGTACCATGGAGGATGCAGCGGGACGTTTTAATTTTGTTAATCCCCGGCATCCTCCCTGGACTTACTTAGCTTGTTTTTTAAGCTGTGAAAGCAGCCAGTCCTGATCCACAGGGATCCTGTTCAGCCGCACCCCACAGGCATTGTACACCCCATTGATGATGGCAGGTGGAACCGGCATCGTGGAAATCTCTCCCACTCCCTTTCCGCCGTAAGGCCCATCTGCTGTGGGATCCTCAACGATCATGACCTTGATCTCTTCCGGGACATGGTGGATAGAAGGCATCCGGTAGCGGGACAAGTAGTCAGTGAACACCTGACCTTCCTCCACGATGAACTCCTCGGTCAGTGTATGCCCGATCCCCATGATCACGCCGCCTTCTACCTGCCCCTGCAGTCCGAGAGGGTTGATGGCTTTGCCGACATCGGTTGCACCAATCGCTCGAACTACCCTGACCTCCCCGGTATCCAAGTTGACTTCGACCTCGACCGCTTGGGCTGCAAAGGAATAAGCGAAATGCTTGTCACCTGGTTCGCCCAGCGGTGTGGTCTTGGGGGATTTATAATCGTAGGTGAACTTGGGATCTCTGCCCTCTTCCCGCATCAGCCCTCCAACCTCCGCGAAGGACAAGTCTGTGCCGTTGACATGGACAACGCCCTGGTCAAAGACGATCTGATCCGGTGGGGTGTTGTACTTCTCAGCGAGGGTCGCCAGCATGCTGTTCCTGAGGGTGATCGCAGCAAATTTAGCGGCATTCCCAGAAATGTAGGTTTGGCGGGAACCCGTGGTCGGTCCGCCGTCCGGTGTAAGATCGGTGTCCGACAGGTAGATATGGACCTGTTCCAGCGGCAGGTTCAATTCCTGGGCGGTGACGATCTGCAGCACGGTCACCAATCCCTGCCCGATCTCAGCTGAGGAAATGCGGGTCTCCACCCGGCCATCCTCAAGCAGTTCGATTTCCGCTGAGGCATTATCAGGGGCTCCTTCGCCTAATCCGGTGTTCTTGAATGTCACCGCAAAACCCCAGGCCCGGCGTTTATGAGGCTCTCCGGGCACTGTCCGGGACTGGAAGGGATCGGATCCGCCAGTGCGCTCCAGCAAAGCATCCGCTGTTCGATCGATGCACTCCAATAATCCGACACTTTCTCGCAGGTGCTGACCAGTGTTGGTCACAGTGCCCTGCCTGAGCGCGTTCATCCGGCGCAGTTCGATCGGGTCGATCCCTAGCTTCTCAGCAACACGATCCATCATAGCCTCGATCGCAAAAGCAGCCTGGAACGCACCAAATCCCCTGAACGCCCCTGCTGGCGGGTTATTGGTGTACATGGCGTAGCAGTCAATCTTTACATTCGGGACGACGTAAGGTCCGGTGGAATGTGTGGTAGCCCGACCCATCACTTTCTCTCCCAGCGACGCATAGGCCCCAGTGTCCCCATAGAGTTCGGTCTGGGCTGCAGTCAGCCTGCCGTCCTTCTTCAAACCTAACTTGACCCGGATCTGAGTAGCATGCCGCTTGGGGTGGACCAACAGGCTTTCATGGCGGTCATAGAGGATCTTGACCGGCTTACCCGTGGCATTAGCCAATAATGCCGCGTGGATCTGGCCTGCGATATCCTCTTTCCCACCAAAACCACCCCCGACCAGGGGGCTGCGAACACGTACTTTCTCCAGCGGCAAACCGAGTGCTTCCGCTACCTGTTCCCGGTCTGAATAAGGGATCTGGGAGCCAACAATCACCTCCATTTTCCCATCTTCCAAGGGCCTGGCGATACTGCATTCCGGCTCCATAAAAGCATGTTCATAGGTTGGTGTATAGAAGGTATCCTCGAAAATGACCTCTGCTTCCTCAAATCCCTTCTGGATATCACCCTTGTTGACTTTGATATGCTTCAACAGATTCCCGCTTTCATGAACCAGGGGAGCGTCTTCTTGAATTGCGTCCACAGGACTGCAGACGGCTGGTAAAGGCTCGATCTCAAGCTCGATCAGATCCAGCGCCTGACGGGCAATATCCTGGGTTTCCGCGGCAACAATGACAATCGCATCGCCGACATAGCGGACATTTTCACCAACTCCCACCAAGGCCGGCCAATCCTGGATGATCTCTCCATGATTGACCCTTCCTGGGATATCCGCAGCAGTGAGGACTGCCTGGACACCCGGCAAGGCTCTCGCCTTGGAGATGTCTAGCGCCTTGACCCGGCCGTGGGGGATCCCAGCCCGCAAGGTAGCGCCATATAGCATATCAGGGAATTCAATATCATCGGTATAAAGCGCCTGCCCGGTGACCTTGTCCTGTGCTTCTGGTCGGGGAACTACCTGGCCGACGACCTCCAACCCACCGCCGAAATCAAATGTTGGATAATCAATGGGCTTTCCGCGGTTGATCTTATCAGCCGCGGCATGGATGGCATTGACGATCATCGGATAGGTACCGCAGCGGCACAGCGTGTCATTCAAGGCATATTGAATATCCGCGTCCGTCGGGTCAGGTTTCTCATTCAGCAGTGCAGCAGCCGTCATGATCTGTCCTGGGGTGCAGAATCCGCATTGTACCGCTCCCTGCTTGATAAACGCTTCCTGAAGCGGATGCATCTCTCCATCCCCGGCAAGGCCCTCAATGGTCGTCACCGATTTTCCGGCAGCTTTCAATGCCGGATAATTGCAGGACAAGATTGGCGCTCCATCGATCAGCACCGTGCATACACCACATTCTGCTTCTCCACAGCTGATCTTCGTTCCCGTTAAACCCAGCCGGTAGCGCAGAACATCGGACAGCATCTCATCCGCTTCGATTTCCAGGCTGTGCTGCTTTCCATTGACCACAAATGTCAGATTAGTCATCGAATCTCTCCTACTCAACCTTCTTAGATCCAGCTCGCTCCACTGCCTGGTCCAGGACCATGCGCAGCAGCACGGGCAGCAGATAATGTCGATATTCTTTCGTAGCCCGGTGAGCGCTGGTCCTCAGGCTGACTTCCCCGGCTATGATTTCCACCGCTTCCTCGAAACTGTCATTGTTCCATTCCTTGCCGGCCAAGTAATTCTCGGTTTGAAAAGCCCGGAATGGTTTGGGGCCTGCCGGACCGCAAGCAATCCGCGCCTGGGAGATCTTCCCATTTACCAGCTTGACCCAACCCGCCATATTCAGAATGGCAATCGCCACGCCCTGGGGCCTCATTACCCGCTGAAAAGCCGAGCCCTCTCCATCAGCTTTGGCAGCAAAACGGAAGCCCGCCAAGATCGTTTTCCCGCGGTTGAAATTGACCTTTCCAGGCCCATCAAAGATCCCGATCAAGGGCTGCCAACTCGATCCCTGGTCAGTGACCAGCTCGACTTGAGTATCCAGGGCCAACAGGGAGACTGTACCGTCCCCAGCAGGCAGCGCATGGGCGACGTTTCCTCCAATGGTAGCCACGTTACGAACTTGAGGACCTCCGATCAACCCACATCCTTCCACCACGCAGTGAGCGTGCTCCCTCAGCAATTCGCTGGAAATGATCTGCTTATGAGTCACTCCCGCACCGATCTTGATCCAATCCCCTTCCTTGACAATGCTCCTGATGCCAGCGATCTGAGAGACATCGACCAATCGCTCCACAAAAGGATGCCGGCCCTGCCGGAGCTCGAGAAGCAGATCAGTTCCACCAGCAACAAGGGCGGAGTTCTCCTTCCCGGACAGCAGTTCAAGGGCTTCATCCAGGGATCCCGCTTGAAGATACTCTCGGAAATTGTTCATAAAATTACCTCGATATTGATGAAATGTTTTGCTGATTCGGCGCTGCCACCTGCCAAGAAAGGCAGAAACCCATGCTAGAAACCCAATTATACACAGGAGATCGATCGGGAGATGAAGTACATGTACAAACTCTGATGATCGTCCTCAATTTGAGTGTCAACCATTATACATGATATGCGGCTTTTTGAGCCTTCTACCTGAAGGCATCATCTTTTCCCTGGTTTTCCCACAGCTGGAGTACCCAGTCAGGCAGGGATGCGGTAAAATCTACCCAGTATGTCCCAATATCAGAGGGAATCGAAAGGAGCACCTCATGACTGATCACCGCCAACAAGCCCTGGATTATCTCCAGGAACATAAAGCACAGGCCCTGGAAAAGATGAAGGCACTCATCTCTATCCCTTCGGTATCCACCGACCCAGAACGCGAGGACGCCATCCAGCAAGCCGCGGAGTGGCTTAAGGATGAGCTTTCCTCTCTGGGCATGACCCGGGTAGAGATCTTCCCAACCCCGCGCCATCCCATTGTCTACGCGGAGAATTTATCTGCAGGAAAGGACAAACCCACAGCCTTGATCTACGGCCACTACGATGTCCAGCCAGTGGATCCAATTGACGAATGGAATTCCGATCCTTTCACTCCCACTGAGGTCGGTGATTACCTCTACGCCCGGGGGGCAACGGATATGAAAGGCCAGATCATTGCCACCTTGAGTGCCATCGAGTCCATTCAGCAGACCGGTGATCTACCTCTTAATGTCAAATTCCTGATCGAAGGTGAGGAAGAGATCGGCGGTTCTTACTTGCAGACATTCATCAAAGAACATGCCGAGCTGCTGTCCTGCGATTTCTTCCTCAATCCGGATACTGGGATGCAGGCACCTGACCTGCCTACCATCACCTACGCCTTACGCGGCATCGCCTATTTTGAACTCCGGGTCCAGGGTCCCAAACAGGATCTGCATTCAGGGACTTTCGGCGGCGCGATCCACAACCCCGCCCAAGTGATGACCGACTTGCTTTCCGGCCTTCATGATCAGAAAGGCAGGGTGACACTCAAGGGCTTTTACGACAAGGTCCTGCCCCTCGATGCCGAGGAGCGAGAGGAACTCAAGAAGCTGCCCATCGCTGAGGATTTTTACCTGCAGCAAGCAGGTGTGAAGGCGCTTTGGGGAGAAGAAGGCTATACCGCGGTTGAGCGCACAGGCGCCCGGCCTACCCTGGAAATTAACGGCCTGTATTCAGGATTCATCGGAGAAGGACAGAAGACCGTCCTTCCAGCTTACGCGATGGCTAAGGTATCCTGCAGATTAGTGCCCAACCAGGACCCGGTTGAGGTCTATGAACAATTCAAAGCCTACCTGGAGGAAAATGCACCCCCAACGGTCACCTGGGAGCTGATCCAGATGTCAAAGGACTTTCCTTCCATCAGCGATAGAAAATCGAAGTGGATCGAGGCTTATGTCCAGGCAGCGGAAGCTGTCTGGGGTAAAAAGCCCATTTTCAAGCGGGAAGGAGGCAGTGTCCCGGTCGTGGTTCATGTTCAGCAGACCCTGGGGGTCGACTCCGTGAACATCGGCTTCAGCATGCCTGGAGACAATATGCACGCGCCTAATGAGAAGATCCATTTACCGACCTTCTACAAGGGAAGCCAGGCCCTGGTCCATTTCTTCTTAAATGCCTCATGACAAACACTAAACCCACAACCCCCACGAAATTGCCCAATTATGGCGGCCAAGCGGTTATCGAAGGCGTGATGATGCGCGGAAAAAAGGCTGCCGCAATTGCTATGCGCACCCCACAAGGGGATATCAAGGTCCACACCGAAAAGCTCAACAAGATCTACCAGAGCCGGATGATGAAAATCCCCTTTCTGCGGGGCTTGATCGGTCTCTATGATGCCCTGATCCTGGGAATGAGAGCTCTGACCATTTCCGCCAACGCCCAGACCGGGGAGGATGAGAAGCTGGAAGGACCTGCTTTGTTCTGGACCTTCTTCTTCTCGCTCGGGGTAGCAATCGTGATCTTCTTCCTCATCCCGGCGGGAGTGGGACAGGCTGCTGAACGTCTGTTGGGATGGGAACCCTGGGCAGGCAACCTGCTGGAAGGCCTGGTGCGGCTGCTGTTCTTGATCCTCTATATGTGGGGCATTGGCCAGATGGAGGACATCAAACGCGTCTTCCGCTATCACGGAGCTGAACATAAGGTGATCAATGCCTTCGAAGATGGCGCTGAGCTGCAGCCAGAAGTAGTCAAGAACTACAGCCTGGAGCATCCCCGCTGCGGAACCGCTTTCTTACTGATCGTGGTCCTCCTCTCAGTATTCCTGTTCACCGCACTCGGACCAATGACCCTGCTGTGGAGGCTGGTAAGCCGGATCCTGCTTCTCCCCCTCCTGGCAGGTGTGGCCTATGAATACCTGCGCTGGACAGCCGACAACCAGGATCAACCTTTGATCAAGATCCTCATCAAACCAAATCTGGCCCTGCAGCGGCTTACCACAAGAGAACCCTCCCTGGAGATCCTCGAAGTCAGTATTGCTGCCTTCAACGCCATGAGGGATCTGGAAGAAGCTTGATCCACCACGAAGATACTTGCTCTGCTACATAATAAAAAACTCAGGATTCTCATCCTGAGTTTTTTATTTTTATCACTTCGGTGAATAGATCCCAAATAGGCTCAGTCTTCCGGACCTTCCAGACCTTCCAGAAACTCCACAGCTTCCATGGCAGCGGCGGCTCCCATTCCAGCAGAATAGATCACCTGCTGAAAATACGGGTCGCCTACTTCACCAGCCGCGAACACGCCTGGCACATTGGTATGCATGTGGCGGTCCAGCACCAAGTATCCTGCCTCATCCATCTCTAGCTGATCCTTGAAAAGCCCGGTATTGGGATCATGGCCGATGAAAACGAAGATACCATCAATATTCCTGACTGCTTCCTCTTCAGATTTCAGGTTCTTGAGGCGTACCGAATGGACCGTGCCTTCCCCCAGGATCTCCGTGACCACGGTATCCCATAAGAAGCTGATCTTAGGATTTTCCTTAGCCATCTTTTGGAGATAGACACCAGCCCGCAGATTATCCCGCCGGTGAACAATTGACACCGAGTTCGCAAAGCGTGTCAGGAAGATGCCCTCTTTCAAGGCACTGTCACCGCCCCCAACCACGATCAGGTCCTTACCTTTGAAAAAATGACCATCACAAGTGGCACAATAGGAAACACCTTTTCCAGTGAACTCTTGCTCACCAGGAACGCCCAGCTCGCGAATCGAGGCACCGGAGGCGATGATCAATGACTTCGCCAGATACTCACCCCCATAGGTGGTGACTTTGAAGGGACGCTGGGATAGGTCAACCGCTGTCGCAGAATCGAACACGATCTCCGCCCCGAATTTTTCGGCTTGCTTCTGGAAAATCGACACCAAGTCCGGTCCCTGGATGCCGTCTGGAAAACCCGGATAATTCTCAATGGCATCGGTTTTTGATACCTGGCCGCCGAGATCCATGCCGGAAAGCACGACCGGCTCCAAGTCCGCCCTGGCCGCATACACAGCAGCGGACAGGCCGGCTGGTCCAGACCCGATGATCAGACACTGGTATACCTTCTCAGAAGACTCAGACATCGGATCGGCTACTCAAGAACTGCCAGGACCTTATCGAAGTCCATGATCATATAGGTTTCCCCACCCAGTTTGATCTCAGTGCCGGTGTATTTCGGGAAGAGAACCTTATCACCCTCTTTGACTGTAATGGTGACTTCATCCGTGCCCTCGCCAACCGCTACAACCTGGCCGGTTTGAGGTTTCTCTTTGGCAGTGTCAGGAATATACAGGCCGCTGTCAGTCCTGCTCTCTTCCTCGATCGGTTGGATGACTACACGGGCACCTAAAGGTTTAATGCCAAGACTTTTTTTGCTCATTAGTATTTCTCCTTATTTCCTGCTTGTTTAGACTACAATACCACCTTCACATTTTACCAAATTTGCTTTCCATATCTCCTGGCAGGACTGATTTTAAGCTGATTTTTTATAAAATTTTTATACTATTCACGCTCTCTCCAGCCTCGGACACAAAAAGATCCGGCAGGAAAACCTGCCGGATCCAATTCTATTGCACTTCAAAGCTTATTTCTTGCGGTCTGCTTGCTGGGCTTCTTCCAGCGACCAGCCTTCCAGGACCGCCTGGCGCGAGAGGCGAATTTTGCCGTCCTTGCTGATGTCGGTCACCATCACGGTGATCTCATCACC
>JBGCVQ010000024.1:34118-53578 GCA_045888315.1 Anaerolineales bacterium
CTGGCTGCTTTGGCCTGCTGCAGCGCTTCTGCCATGATCTCAGAAGATAGACCTTTGAGCTTGATGTCCATTTGCAGGGCTGTGATCCCGTTATCCGTACCGGCAACCTTGAAGTCCATATTGCCGACATGGTCTTCCAACCCCTGGATATCGGTCAGGATCGCGTAGCGGTCTCCTTCCTTGACCAAACCCATTGCCACACCAGCGACGGGGGCCTTAATCGGCACTCCGGTATCCATCAGGGATAGTGTGGATCCGCAAACGGAGGCCATCGAGGAAGAACCGTTGGATGACAGCACCTCGGAGACCAGCCTCAATGTGTAAGGGAATTCCTCTTCGGAAGGGATCACCGGCAGCAGCGCTCGTTCAGCCAGGGCGCCGTGCCCAACTTCCCGGCGGGATGTACCGCGCAGGAATCTGACCTCACCCACTGAGAAGGGGGGGAAATTGTAATGATGCATATACCGCTTGGTCTCCACCGGGGAAAGATTATCGATCAGCTGCGCATCTCGCGGAGTGCCCAGGGTGGTCAGGGTCATCACCTGGGTCAAACCGCGGGTGAATAAACCGGAACCATGAGCTCTGGGGCTGGTGTTCACATCGCACCAGACTTCACGCACAGTTGTCAGATCCCGTCCGTCCGGGCGGATCCCGGATTCCAGGATACGAGTGCGGATGGCACTCTTCTGGACCTCTTCAAAAGCTTCCTTGACATCGCCTCTGGAGACGGTCTCGTCCTCTGCGTAAGCAGCCAGGACTTCATCCCGCAGGTCATCCATGGCCTTGCTGAAATCAACTTTCTCAAGATTCTGCTGCAGGATATCATTGATACCAGCCAGTGATTTATCGCGAACCTGGGATTTAAGGTCCTCGCTGACCTTGAAAGAAACGTATTCCTTTTTGGCTTTTCCGATTTCCCGGGCCATTTTCTCCTGAAGCTCGATCAGGGGCTGAATGGCTTTCTGTCCCCATTCCAGGGCTTCCAGGATCACTTCCTCCGGTACTTCTTTTGAATTGCTTTCCACGGTCAGGATCGCATCCTTACTGCCTGCCATAGCCAGGTCCAGGTCCGATTCCTTGATCTCTTCAAAGGTGGGATAGGCCACGAATTTTCCATCGATGCGCCCCACCCGAATACCACCGATCGGCCCTTCAAAGGGTATATCTGAGATCATCAGCGCTGCAGAGGTAGCAATGATGCCGATGATGTCCATGGGCTGTTTCTCATCCGCGGACAGGGCATACAGGATGACCTGAACGGAATTGCGGAGATCCTTGGGGAATAAGGGGCGGATCGGGCGGTCGATCAGTCTGGCTGTCAGGGTGGCGTCCTCCCCTGGCCTACCTTCACGGCGGAAGAAGCTGCCCGGGATGGAACCGCTGGCATACATGCGTTCCTCATAGTTGACAGTCAGCGGGAAAAAGTCAGTGCCTTCCACGGCGTCATCGCTCATGGTCGCCGTACCCAGCATTTCGGACTCTCCCAATTGGACAGTTACCGCACCACCAGCCTGGAAGGCCAGCTGCCCGGTCTCAATGATGATCTCTTTTCCTTCGATCTCGACTGTATATCTTTTTGCTTCAGGTTTCATTTTATTTATCCTCCTGCCGGCATTCTAAGGTCAGGGATTGGGAGCTAGGGACAAGTGATTGACCTACCTCCCAATACCCAACCTGACTAGAATGCACGGACTTGATTGCATCCTTTAGTTGAGTAAGTAGTACGTCGTAAACTAATTTCGCTATTCAGTTTTTGTCCTTCAGGGAGAAATTGATCTACCGTTCTGGCTTGGCCCCCCATCCCTTACACCGCACCGACAACCGCATTTCCCTGCCGCACCAGACAACCTTGCTGGTTTACCTAGTTCAAAAACAAACCGAGGGGTGAAAGGGATCACCCACTCGGTTTCACTTGCTTATTTTCTGCGCAGACCCAAACGGTCACTGATGGCAACGTAGCGCTGATAATCCTCACGCCGTAAATATGCCAGCAGCCTCCGGCGCTGACCAACCAGCTTCAACAGGCCGCGACGGGATGACTCATCATGGGTGTGAAGCTGCAGGTGTTCCGTCAGTTCTGAGATCCTGGTGGTCAAAATAGCGATCTGGACTTCCGGTGAGCCGGTATCGTTCTGGTGCCTGCCAAACTCTTTGACGATTTCTTCTTTTTGTGCTTTTGCTATGCTCATGACGTCTGCTATCTCCTAATAAAATATTTTCTGCCTTCCAGCAGGTCTCCAAATCCGCAGACTGTGCCGCGAATCGGTCTAGTCAGCACGGAAATTATACCAAACAGAACTGGGATGGCAAGGATGCTCATAATTGGCTCAAAATCTGCCTGGTTTGAGCCACATCATGCTGGATCTGGGCGATAAGGTCGCTGACCTCCGAGAACTTCATCTCATCCCGCAAGCGAGCAACAAAGGAAAGTCTGACACGCTGCCCATAGAGGTCGCCTGAGAAATCAAGCAGGTGAGCTTCAATGCGCGGTGATTTCAGATCATCTCCAAAAGTCGGCCGAAACCCGATATTGGTCACCGCCATCCAGGTCTTCCCCTCGACAACTGCCTGGCAGGCGTATACTCCCGGTTTGATGTCCACCAACTCCGGATGGACCGCCAGATTGCAGGTCGCAAAACCAAGGCTTTTTCCGCGATCATCCCCTTTGATGACCTCCCCGCTGACCTCAAAGTCCCTCCCCAGCAAGGCAGCAGCTTCCCGGACATTTCCTGCCCGCAGTTCTTGGCGGATCCTGCTGGATGAAACCAGGCTGCCCTTGAACCGATAGGGCGGGATCTGGTCCACGCTGTATCCATAATCAACACCGATCGAGCGCAAGACCTCAGCATTCCCCTCCCGGTTCTTGCCCAAGGCAAAGTCATAACCGATCAGCAGGTGTTCAAAATGGAAGTGGTCAGACAGCTGCCCTACGAACTGCCTGGCTGAGAGCTGTGATGTCGCCAGATCGAACGGCCAGGTGTAGACATAATCCACTCCCAGCTCTGCCAACAAGCGGGCTCTGGTTTCCGGCAATGTCAGGTAGAAGGGGCGGGATTGCTCCTGGAGAACCAATTGGGGATGAGGGAAGAAGGTCACCACAACAGATGGCAGACCGGCTGCTCTGGCCCCTTTCACCAGGGCAGTTATGATCTGCTGGTGCCCCAAATGGACGCCATCAAAGGTACCGATGGTCAGCCAGGACCGATCCAGATTCACTTCTTTGAGGTCTTTTATATGCTGCATAGTCCCCGGATCAAGTAGTGATGAATACTTTGCGGGGCTGCCACAGATCCTCGCCCTCGACAATTTCCAGAAGAGCGATCAAATCTCCCTGCTCGCTCATCCCTCTCGCCCAGCCGGCAGCACCGGGTTCAGCCGGGATCCGGTGACCGTGCTTGATCTTATCGGTATCATCCGGTGTCAGTTCCACCGCTGGCCAATCTGACAAGGTATCCGCCGCGGGTATGAGGTATTTGTACCAATCCCCCACTTCAAAAGCTTCTTCGAGATCCTGGAGCCGGACTGCGTCGCGCAATGTGAATTGACCGTTCTTTGTTCTCCTCAAACCAGTCAAGTGGGCACCAACCTCGAGGTCATTTCCCAGATCGTTAGCCAGGGAGCGCACATAAGTACCTGACGAGGCATAGACATCGATGACCGCTTCCGGGGGAACCCACTCCAACAGCTCAAGATTGTAGACATCGATCATGCGTGGTTCCAGTTCGACCTGCTCACCTCTGCGCGCCAGATTATAGGCTTTTTCACCGTTGATCTTGATCGCTGAATGAGCAGGAGGAACCTGAGCGATCTTTCCCTCATAATCACGCAGGAGTTTTTGGAAATCCTCCTCGGTGAGATGGTCCACTGGTTTCGTTTCTCCAACCTGCTTCCCTTCCGTATCATAGGTATCTGTCGCCATCCCAAATCGAACAATGGCCTGGTACCTTTTATCTGAAGCGGAGAGGAACTCACTCAGTCGAACAGCAGGGCCAATCAGCACTACCAACACCCCTGAAGCCCGCGGGTCCAATGTGCCTGTATGCCCTGCCCTGCGAATTCCTGTACCCTGGCGGATGATCTTGACCACATCATGGGAGGTCATACCCACTGGTTTATCAACAACCAGCGCGCCGGTAACGAAATCTTTCAAATTGTCTTTATTCATGCTTGAAACTCCCCAACTGATAACAGGAAGAAGCCAGGACTAACTATCCACTAGCCTCCAGGGTCTTCCGGGTGGCATCCAGGACATCCTGCTCCACCCGGGCCAAATCCCCCTTGATCTCTGCGCCTGCAGCAGGTTTGTGGCCCCCGCCGCCAAATTGAGTTGCGACCTGCGCGACGTCAAATCCTGGCTGTGCACGCCAACTGACCTTAACGGTCCCATCATTTTGTTCCACGAATACAATACACACGTCCGTATCTGTGATCCTGGATAGTATATTCACCAGGTCGGCATCGTCTCGGCCAGGATAATCAGCTTTGACCCGGTCCTCCAGGGTCAGAGAGGTCCATACCAGACGGTCTTCTTTCTGGATCCTGGAGAGACCCTGCCCCCAATAGCGCACAGCTTCGATGGATTTCTCCAGCATTGCTTTACGGTAAAGCTCCTGCAGGTTTGCTCCCCGCTCCATGAGATCTGCAGCTATCAGAAGTGTCCTGGGGGTGGAATTGGAAGTCCGGAAACCCAGACTGTCTGTCACTAACCCGGTCAGTAAAGCCTCCGCGACTGGCAGGGTGATCGGATAAGAGAGAGCCAGGGCAAGATCGTAGATGATCTCCGCGGTAGCCACCGCAGAATCCTGTACCAAGTTTAATTTCGCAAAATGGGTATTGGTAGGATGGTGGTCAATATTCACGTCTGGTTCACCGTAGTCATCCAGTACCTCGCCGATGCGCTCGATATCGGAACTATCCACAACGATGATCAGATCATATACCCCGACTGCCTGGCGGATGACCCGGTCCGTACCGGTGAGATGGTGGAATACTAATGGGACCCCATCCTCCAGGACAAGATCGACCTCCTTGCCAAGCTCCTCAAACATCAAGCCCAAACCCAATAGGGAGCCTACCGCATCTCCATCCGGACGGATATGGGAGATCACCAGGATGCGTTGAGCCCTGGAAACCAGAGCCCCAAAAGCCTGTATCTGTTCGTTATCCATCCTGGTCTTCCATTCCCTCTTCTTCGTCAAGTTCGGCGAAGATCTGATCCAGGCGTTCGACCCGCTCAGGAGTGGGATCCCAGTGGAAGCGGATTTGAGGAAAACTCCGCAAATGAGAGATGCTCAGCACCAGCTGGGAGCGGATGAAACCCGACGCGCGGTTGAGCGCTTTCATGATGTCACTTTTTCTCTCGGACCCATCCACAGCGCTGATGTAGATATCCGCATAGGCCAGCTCGCGGTCAACCTCC
Source organism: Anaerolineales bacterium (assembly GCA_045888315.1). Classification (GTDB taxonomy): domain Bacteria; phylum Chloroflexota; class Anaerolineae; order Anaerolineales; family UBA11858; genus B10-G9. Next base: position 39,538 of record JBGCVQ010000024.1, read on the forward strand.
ACGCTGGTGATGACGACATCATCCAGGCGGGGGTCACTGATCTCCTGCAGGAACAGCAGGCTCAGCTCACGCTGGATGCGGTCAGCAATTCTGTCAGTTCTTGATTCAGATACCATAATGACCCTAAACCGCGGATACCATTTCGATCACATAACTTTCCAGGATATCGCCTTCCTTGAAATCGGAGAAACCCTTCAAACCCACACCGCACTCGAAACCCTCCCGGACCTCGTTGACATCATCCTGGTGGCGCTTCAAGGAAGCGATGCCGCCTTCAAAGGCGATCTTGCCGTCCCGAAGGACGCGGATCTTGGCGTTGCGGCGGATCTCACCACTTTCCACTCGGCATCCCGCGACCTGGTCATACTTTCCAGAGGGGAAGACCGCCAGCACCTGGGCCCGGCCGACCAGGATCTTCTTTTCAACCGGCTCCAGCATACCTTTCAGTGCTTTCTCGATATCCTCGATCAAATGGTAAATGATATTGTATTTGCGGATGGAAATTCCTTCCGTATCTGCCAGCCGTTTGGCGGCATTGTCCGGGCTGACATTGAACCCAATGATGATGGACTTGGTCGCTGAAGCCAGCATAACATCGTCATTGGTGATAGCTCCTGTCCCGGCATGGATCACCTTAACACCGATATCCTGTTCCCCTCCACTCTTGAGGTCTTTGACCGAGGAAATGATCGGCTCTAAGGACCCCTGGACATCTGCCTTGATAATCAGCCTCAGCTCGTCCTCTTCGCCTGCCTGCACCCTGGCAAAAAGCTGTTCCAGGTTTGCCGCGGTCTCAGTTTCAGCGCCCTTGCGCTCTGCTTCCAGTACGCGCTGTTCCACGATCTCGCGGCCGATTTTCTCATTCGGGACAACACTGAAGAGTTCTCCCGCTTTGGGGACATCGCTCAACCCCATCACAGAAACCGGGACCGAGGGGCCGGCTTGATCGATCTTGGAACCCGTATAATCGAACATCGCCTTAATCCGCCCGCAGGATGTGCCTGCCAGCACAGTATCCCCAACCTTCAGGGTGCCGTTTTGGACCAGGAGAGTTGCCATGGCTCCGCGGCCCTTGGTCAGTTCAGCCTCGATGACCGTGCCGAAGATCTCCCCGGCAGGGTTGGCGCGGATGTCCAGGTCGTCTGCCACCAACAGGATGGCCTCCATCAGATCATCCAGGCCGGTTTTCTCAATGGCTGAGATAGGCACAAAGATCGTCTCACCTTCCCAATCATCCGGGACGATGTCCATATCTGCCAGCTGCTGTTTGACCCGGTCCGGTGCTGCGTTATCTTTATCGATCTTGTTCAAGGCGACGATCATGGCTACTTGGGCAGCCCGCGTATGAGCGATCGCTTCTTCAGTCTGGGGCATGACCCCGTCATCAGCAGCCACAACCAGGATCACGATATCCGCTCCCTGGGCACCTCTGGCTCTCATCGCTGTGAAAGCCGCATGGCCGGGCGTATCCAGGAAGGTGATGGTCTTGCCCTTGTGCTGGATCTGGTAGGCACCGATATGCTGGGTAATTCCGCCCGCCTCTCCGGCAGCCACGGAAGTATCCCTGATAGCGTCCAACAAGGTGGTTTTTCCATGATCGACATGACCAAGAATCGCAACCACGGGTGGCCGAAGCTCAAGCTGCTGGCTGTCCTCTTCTTCCAGCTTCTTTCTCCACAGCGGGACTTCAACCTCTTCCGCCTCTTCCTCCTCCACGATCTGGATCGGAACTGCCTCATAACCCATCTCCGCAGAGACTATCGCGGCCGTATCAAAATCGATCTCCTGGTTGATGTTGGCCATCATGCCGTTCGCCATCAAGGTCTTGATGACCTCGATGGGGCTGGCTTCCAATGTTTTTGCCAACTCCCTGACAGTGATGCTTGCTGGAAGTTCTATCGTTTTCAGTTCTTGTCCGTTTTCGCTCATGTATTACCTCGATGAACCTGTTTTTCCGCCGATTTCCCCTTATCGGTTCTCATCCTTATCAGCTGCTTTCCCGGAGTGGGATTCCAGAAAAGCCAATAATCTCTCTCGGTCAGCCGGGGAGATGTCTGTGTTCAAAGCTTTGGGGAGGGCCCCCTTGATTCCCTTCTCCCAGCACTCGGGATCGCTGTGTAAATATGCTCCCCGACCCGGCATTTTCCCGGTTTCATCCACAACAACTCCCTGAGGAGTTCGAACGATCCGCACCAGGGTTTTTTTATCCTGGCTCTGCCGGCAGGCCACACACATTCTCTGGGGGACATGCTTCCGTCTTACCATTCAGTCCCTTAACTCTACTCTTGAGGCTGATCCTATTACTCTTCCTGGTTCTCTTGTTCTTCCTGTTCTTGATCTGCATCTTCCCCGTCAGGGATCAATGCAGTGCCAATCATCACTTCCAGAGCACTTTCGATCTGTTCCAGATAGGACGGTCCAATACCGTCGATGTCACTAATTGAATCAGAGCCACTCAATATGCGGTCGGCTAATTCACCAACTGTGCCCACTCCTGCATCATCAAGCAGGTTTTCTACTTTTGTGGGAAGTCCCAGGGTCATGAGGGGGAGATCATAAGCATCCTCCGGAACCACGACCTTGGCAGCCTCTGCCTCATCTGCCGCTTCCGGGTCAGCTTCACTCTCAGTGGATTCTTCCTGGTCGGCCTCTTCTTCGGCAACTTCTTCCTCGCCAGCTTCTTCCTCTCCAGCTTCTTCTTCAGCGGTTTCTTCTTCGTCTGCCTCTTCTTCGGCAGTCTCTTCCCCAGCAGCTTCCTCTTCAGCAGCCCCTTGCTCTTCTTCCTTCCTGGAAGCGCTTGTCCCTGGAAGGATCAGTTCCTCGTCGACGTCGTATTCTTCAGAGAGCGGTTCGTAGCCGATCATCACTTCCAGGGCACTTTCGATCTCCTTTAAATAGGACGGTCCAATACCGTCGATGTCCCGAATGGAATCGGGGACAAGCAGCAGGCGGTAAGCCAGCTCACCGACATTGCTCAAACCTGCTTCATCAAGCAGGTTTTCCACTTTTGTGGGCAGACCCAGGGTCATGATTGGCAGATCGTAGGCATCCTCGGGAACAGCTTCCTTGGCAGCCTGGATGCGCCTCTGCTGCTGCTTGGTGATCTCCCGCCGCTCCTGGATCAAGCCAGACTCAACCCGGTTGTTGAAGTTATGCAGTTCACGGTATTCCTCAGGAGTGATCGGACGGCCCTCAGCCTTCTTGGCCATGATGGCTTCGATCCTGGGGATCGCTGGTAATTCCAGATCCTGGTATTGTTCATAGCGAGGATCGTTCTCAATCTTATAAAGTGTATCGGAGACAGCTTCAAAGAGGCCTTTGATATCGATCCGCCAGCCAGAAAGCTTGGCTGCCAGACGGGCATTCTGGCCATTCCTCCCGATCGCCAGGCTGAGCTGATCCTCGGGTACAACCACGGTAGCGGTGGGCATGCCATCTGCTTCTTTGTTCAAGAAAACGCTCAAAACCCGGGCAGGACTCAATGCCTTGGCGATGAATTCCTCTGTGTTCGGATTCCACTCGATGACATCGATCTTCTCATCGCTGAGCTCGCGGACGATCGCTTGGATGCGGACACCGCGGATGCCCACACAGGCGCCCACTGGATCCACTCCCGGTTTGAGAGCAGACACAGCCACCTTGGATCTATATCCAGCTTCGCGGGCGATAGACCTGATCTCCACCAAACCCTGGTAGATCTCGGGTACTTCATTCTCGAGCAGCCGGCGCAGAAAATCCCGGTGAGCCCGGGAAAGGATGATGCGCGGCTCTCGGGTGGTCTCCTCGACATCCAACAACAGGGCTCGGATGCGGTCATGGACCCGATAATATTCCCTGGGGATCTGGTGGTTGCGGGGCATTTTCCCTTCAGCGTTGATGTTCAACCCAATCGTGAGTTCGTGGGGGTGGACTGCCTGGATCACACCGGTGACGATCTCACCGATCTTGCTGCTGTAATACTCGAACTGGGCCTGCCGCTCCGCCTGGCGGATGCGCTGCTGGATCACCTGGCGAGCAGTCTGGGCTGCCACCCGGCCAAAATCCTCGGGGGTGCTCTCAACCATCTCCAGGTCTCCCAACTGGGTGTCAGGATTGACCTTGCGGGCTTCCTCGATCAGGACCTCAGTTCGGTCGTCCTGGATATCCTCAACAACCTCTTTTTCAACGAAGACCTTTACGTCCCCTGACTCGAGGTCGATCTCCGCGTCCACTTTCTGGGCGCTGGAAGCGTTGACGGACCGCCGGTAAGCAGAGATCATGGCGTCCCGCAGTGCTTCAACGATGATCTCTTCAGGGAGGTTCTTCTCACTGATGACCTGTTTAAAAGCCAATGCAAATTCAGTTTTCATTTCAATATCTCCGACTACAATGACCGGGAGGGGTGGCTCAGGCAGAAAATGCAATAAAAAAAGTGGGGCTTTCCCACTTTCCGTTGCCGCCAATATTGCTTCCCCCCTCTGGAGCAACATTTTATCATGTTTGAATTGGGCTGGCAAGGCATCCTGCCCAATCCACGCAGGAGCCCGGTCTGGGAAAGAAAGAGTCGAGGTTAATCTGCCTGGATATCTTCTTCCTCACCCTCTTCCAGGAGCTGCTGCAGATATTCGCGCTCTTCCGCTTCGGTCTTCAACTTCCCGTCCAGCCAGGCATTCCTGAGCCGGGTCAGGATCTCCGAGTAACGGGGGCCAGGTTCAACGCCCGCTTGCTGCAAGTCGATTCCGGTGATATTGGTTTTAATATGCTGCCAGGAAGACAGGTAGCGGGAGAGGATCCCTTTCAAAGACGCATCGGGGGCATGCAGATAGACAGCATAGATGGCCAGGTTGGAGATGCGGTCCAGCTCGGCTGTCGCCTGGCTGGCCGGCATCTCCTTCAGTCTCTGCAAATCAGGACAAAGCTGAGCAGCCTGGTGAATGACCTCAGCCAGAGGCCGCACCAGCCGTAAGCGTTTGGTGACTGTGCTGTCGTGGGTCGAGCGCATCAGCCAGATGATGTAGAACAGCGCCCTTTCCAGGGATAGATTCCCAACCTCCTGCTCAACCTTCCATTCTGCGGGAGGTCTTTTTCCAGGCAAGGATTTGATCAGCACTTTCAGATCATCATCCCACACCAGATCAGGATGGATGGATTTCAGGATAGTCAGCTGGTTTAGGCGATCCATCATCGCCGCAGCCTGCTCCTCCTCCTGGATCCGGTCGAACTCATGGCGGATGCGATCTCCTGAGACCCGCTTCAAGAGCTCTTTTGCTTCCAACATCAACTCGCGAGTTCGGTCATCCAGCTTGAAACCGTAGCGCTGTTCATAACGAACCGCCCGTAAGATGCGAGTGGGATCATCCACAAAAGAAAGGGAATGGAGCACTTTGACCACCTGGCTCTTCAGGTCGGACAACCCTCCCCAGTAGTCATACAATTCACCCCAATGCTGGCCATCCAGGCGGAGTGCCAGGGTGTTGATGGTGAAATCCCTGCGGTGGAGGTCAAGCTTGATGCTCCCCCGGGCAACTGTAGGAAGCGCGGTGGGATGGGTATAGAATTCCCTGCGGGCGCTGATGAAATCCAGCGAATCAGGGAGGGATTCCTTGATCTTCTTGGTGTTGCCCAGGATGATCAATTCCTCCTTGTCGAGGAACCATTTGGCAGTCCCAAAGCGGCCGTGGCTGGTGACCCGACCACCGAATTCCTGGCGGACGGCTTCTGCCAGGGCAATCGCGTCCCCTTCTACCACCAGGTCAAAATCCAGGCTGGGAATATCCAGCAGGAGGTCGCGAACAAAGCCACCCACGATATATAGCGGAGACCTCCTCTCCGCTGCAACAGATGCAATTTTCTGCAGCAGCGCGATCCTGCCTTCGGAAAGAGTGCTCTCCAGGCGAGCGGAGAGATTCTGGCGTCCAGGAGTAGGACGATGGGGAGCAAGGATCTTGATCAGATCCGTCCGGGTGATGATGCCCACTACTTTCTTGGATCGGGAACTGACAACCGGTATCTGTCCCCAACCGGATTCCATCATCAAATCCTGGATCTGTTCAATCGAGTCTGAAGGAAAGACCCTCACGTCCCCAGCTTCCATGATACTGGCAGCTGTCACATCTAGCTCGTGAGCCAGAGCCCGATCCACTGCCCGACGGGTAACCAAGCCCAAAATCTGATCATTTTCCACCACCGGGTAGCCTTCGTACCCATAATGCATCATCATCTCCGCAACCTTGCTGACAGGAGTGTCGGGCGAAACGATCTGGGGGTCCTTGGACATGATGTCCTTGGCGCGGATGGCGGGTTTGACGTACTGGGGCAGCAGCTTGGTCAGTTTCTGGTAAATATCAGGAAGGCTGTCCTCCTTGATCAGGGCAGCTGCAGCCCGGGGATGTCCCCCCCCACCCTCGAAACCGGAAAGCAGATTGCTGACGTCAATATGGTCGCTGGTTGAGCGGGCGACGATCTGAACTCCACCCGATGTGGTCAGCAAGAGAAAAAGCGCGTCTGGATCGAGAAGGTCCCGCAGCTTGTGCGCCAGGCTGGACAGCTCCTCCTCCAGATTAGTTGCGTCTGCCTGAGAAATGATGATGCTGTGGCCGTGGATGATCAAGCTTTCCGCATTGGCCCGCAGATCCTCGTAGACCATTTGCTGCGCCTGGGAAAGCGGATGGTTGATGTAATCGGAAACGATCTCCAGGCTGGCTCCTCTCTCCACCAGGATCCCGGAGGCATAGATGTCATCGGGTGTGGTTCTGGTGTAGGTCAAGGATCCAGTATCCTCATAAATCCCCAACAGCAGGAGTGTAGCCTGGATCGGACTCAGCGGGATGTCCCGCTCCTGGATCGCCTGGACGAAGATAGTAGCCGTTGCACCGATGTCGCGGATCATCACATCCCAATTCTCAGGCAGGTCATCGCGCTCCAGGTGATGATCGATCACCCGGACTTCGAGATCTTTGACCATACCTTTGATACTGGTCATCGCCTGAGTATCGACCAGAAAGACCGATTCGATCGGTTCCCCGGAGAGGTCCCGGGGATCGATAAAGGGCAATTCCACACCATACAGGGTCAAGAACGCTTCGACATTGCGATTCAACTGCCGGGGAAGGACAGGGATCAGATTCTGATCCAGCAAATACGCTCCCAGCAGTGAAGCCAGGCCGTCAAAATCTGTCCGTTCATGGGTGAGAATGATATCCATAACGCTTTCCCCGCTGAGATAACTGGGTCAAGGATATTGTACCCTAAAGGTCCGACCCTACGGGTCAGAAGGATGGACTTCAACGGCAGTGCTGTCCTGGCCTCCGGTCACAATCCCGCGGCCGGGAATCCTCGTTATAGAAGACCAGCCCGGCGGTCTCTTCCCGGTGATTGGCGTATAATACAGCTATGAAAATTATCACCGTATTCGGCGGTTCCCTGCCCCTTCCAGGGTCCCCCGCCTACCAGGAAGCCTACCAGCTCGGACAACAGCTTGCTAGCGCGGGGTACGCAGTTCAGACCGGTGGTTATATCGGCACTATGGAAGCGGTCTCCCACGGTGCATCTGAGGCAGGTGGCTATGTCATCGGTGTCACCTGTGATGAGATCGAATCCTGGCGTCCTGTCGCGCCTAACCAATGGGTGAAAGAAGAGAAGCGCCGCCCAACCCTGCGGGAGCGGTTGTTCGTTTTGATCGATGAATGTGATGGAGCCATTGCACTCCCGGGGGGGATTGGAACCCTGGCAGAGATCGCCCTCACCTGGGCCCAGCTCCAGATCCAGCCCTCTGATCGGCGGCCGTTGATCCTGCTGGGCGAAGGCTGGAAAGAGACCATCGAGACTTTCCAGCATACTTTGGGCGACTACATCAAGGAAGCTGACCGTCAACGGATTCTGCTGGAACCGACCGTTCAGGATGCGGTAGCCCGGCTAAAAAAGAGTCTTGAATGACTGCCATCAACCCGGCCCAGCTCAAGATCCAGGCTGCCGAAATCGCCGCCCTGGTGGATGAACCCCAGCGATTGGTACCCCGTTTGCATGATCTATTCGCCTTTTATGGCGACCGCATCCGCCAAACCAGCCTTTCAAAAACACCGCTCTCGCTGCGGACCTATCAAGCGCCAGCTCCTGTTCTCCGGGCTCTGGAGATCGAGTTTAGGGACCAGTTGGAGGCAAAACCAACAGCCGGGGTCAGCCTCGCGGATGCACTGTGGTCCGAACATTGGGTGGAATTCCGTCAGCTAGCTGTGTTCTCTCTCAGCTGTCTGCCACCAGAGAATCCGAAGGAAATCCTGCGCCAGATCAAACGCTGGTTAGATGACTGCAGTGCAGAGGACATCCGGCGGCTGGTGATGACTCAGGGACTGCAAAGGCTGGGAGCTGAAAAACCGGAAGCCAGCCTGGGGTTCATCGAGGAGCTGATCCAGAGCAACACCAAAGCAGACCAGCAGGCTGCGCTCTTCGGACTGAGCTATTTCGCCTCAGAGGAGAACTTTTTAAACCTTCCGCTCCTTTATAAATCGCTGGAACACATCCTGGCCAGTGAGGAAACCGGCCTGGTCAAGGAGGTAAGCACTCTGCTGCGGATCCTGATCAGGCGCTCTGAGCAAGAATCAGCCTTCTTCCTCAGCCAGCAGCTGTCAGGCAAAACCCAGGAACGGGTTTCCCGGGTCGCCCGGCAGGTCTTGAAATCCTTCTCTCCAGAGAATCAGCACCGGCTGCGCGAAAAACTGGCGGGAGATAAGCCGGGCGCTAAACCAGCCCAGATCAAATGATCTGGTCGATAGCAAACGATCCAGTTTGGTCCTCCAGCGAAACACAATCCTACCAGGTTGAAAAGTATCCTTGACAAGGGCAGGTCCACAACCTATACTGTGGATGACAACTCATGCAGCACGGGGAGCCGCCAGGCGGCTGAGAGGAGGACAAAGGTCCTCGACCCGCGAACCTGATCCGGATCATACCGGCGGAGGGATGCCTGAAAGGTTTAGACACTCCTCCGAAGAGAGGAGGTTTCCTTTTAAAACAACATGCGCGCACTAATTTTCGCTAACGGCGTCTATCATGACCCTTTCCGCACCCCTGAGGCAGATCCGGAAGATCTGGTAATTGCAGCTGACGGGGGAAGTCAACACTGCCTGGACCTGGAGATCGTCCCAGATATTCTGATCGGCGACCTGGATTCATCTGATCCGGACCTTGCAGCCAGCTGGCAGAAAGCCGGGGTCGAGGTCATCCAATACCCTGAGGAAAAGGATCAAACCGATCTGGAACTGGCTCTGATGCTAGCCCAGAACCGGGGAGCTGATGAGATCCTGGTTTACGGAGCGGTTGGCGGCAGGTTGGACATGACCTTTGGCAATCTAACACTGCTCGCCCATCCGGATCTGCGGACACCAACCACCCTGATCTGCGGAGCAGAGGAAGTCCATCTGCTTAAACCAGGAGGGAGTTTGAGCCTGGACGGCCACCCGGGAGAGATTGTCTCCCTTATTCCGCTCCAACCAGGGGGCGCGCTTGTCACCTCCACCGGTCTCAAATATCCCTTGAAAAAAGAAAGCCTGTCCTATGGGACGACACGGGGGATCAGCAACGTGCTGCTTGGGAATCAAGCTGCGATCCAGCTTGATTCCGGTCTGCTGGCAGTAGTCCATACCCGCAGACAGCCACTCAAGGAGGGTAAATCCTGATGAAGTTGAAATCCTTAGTAGCTTTCAGCATCCTCTTACTATTGGTCAGCGCCTGCAGATCCGAGCCGAGCGGCTTGGAAACCCTGACTGTAATGACCCACGATTCCTTTGCGATCTCAGACCAGGTCATTCAGGATTTTGAGGACCAGTATAATGTTCAGGTCCAATTCCTGGAAGTAGGGGATACCGGTACTGCGGTCAACAAGGCTGCCCTTTCCAAAAACAACCCCTTAGCGGATGTCTTTTATGGAGTCGATAACACATTCCTGAGCCGGGCTCTGGAAGAAGGGATCTATGAATCCTACCAATCGCCAGTGCTGGCCGATATCGACCCCATCTTCCAGCTTGACCCGACTTTCCAGGCCTTGCCGGTCGACTTCGGGGATGTGTGTTTGAACTACCAGAAATCCTATTTCCAGGAGGCAGGCTTGGAACCGCCCGCGACCCTGGAAGACCTGACCCTGCCGGCTTATAAGGGTCTCCTGACAGTTGAGAATCCAGCCACATCATCTCCCGGACTGGCATTCCTCTTGACCACGATCGGATATTTTGGAGAGGACGGCTATCTGGATTACTGGAAATCCCTGGTTGAAAATGAAGTGAACATCGTCAATGACTGGGAAACCGCCTACTACAGCGCTTTCAGCCAGGCTGGCGGTCCCGATCCCATCGTGGTTTCCTATGGATCCAGCCCACCCTTCGAGGTGCTTTTTTCGGAACAACCCCTCGAGGAAGCACCTACAGCGGCGGTAACCAGTCCGGGGACCTGCTTCCGGCAGATCGAGTTCGTGGGCATCCTCAAGGGCACCGAGCATCGGGATCTGGCAGAAAAGTGGATCGATTATATGCTCTCCCCGTCATTCCAGGAGGACATTCCCCTCAATATGTACGTCTTTCCAGTTAACAGCCAGGCCGTCCTGGATGAGACCTTCCAGAAATACCTGGTGGTCCCGGAAATCACCGCGGACGTCACACCGGCTATGATCGCTGAAGGACGGGAACGCTGGATCGAAGCCTGGACGGATAACGTGCTGCGCTAGGGGCAGGTCCTTCCCGGCAGCCACTAAATCACAAGCCTTCGTACCCGCAGGTGCGGGCTCAGAGCTACCACCAATTGCCTATGCGAAAGAGAACGGACCGTAGAGCAAGCAGATCGCTGAACCCGGCCTCGCTGCTGTGGCTGATCCCGGTCCTCTTCATGGGGATTTTCTACTTCTTCCCCCTGGGTCGGATCACCCAGCTCAGCTTCGCCCGGGCTGAGAACGGGGTCTGGTCTGGATTCCAGGAAGTGCTGAAATCCCCAGGGGTTCAGGCTGTGATCGGGTTCACCTTCAAACAGGCGGCAATCTCCACGCTGCTGACCCTGCTGGTGGGTCTACCAGGGGCCTACCTGTTCGGGCGTTACAGATTCAGGGGGAAAAAACTCCTGCGAGCCTTGACCGGCGTGCCCTTCGTGATGCCAACCCTGGTAGTGGCAGCGGGATTTTACGCTCTGCTGGGACCCACCGGCTGGATCAATAACCTGCTGGTGGATCTGCTGAACCTGGATGCTCCACCGATCTCTTTCGTGAATACCTTTGGAGCCATCCTCACTGCCCATGTCTTTTACAACACGACCATCGTGCTGCGTGTCGTGGGTGATTATTGGAGCCGGCTCGATCCCCGGCTGGAAAGCGCTGCCAGGGTGCTGGGGGCCAACCGCTGGGCTGCCCTGTGGGAGATCACCCTGCCCCTGCTGCTGCCCGCCATCGCTGCGGCTGCGCTGTTGGTATTCATCTTCGATTTCACTTCCTTTGGGGTAGTGCTGATCCTGGGAGGACCAACCTTTGCCACCCTGGAAGTGGAGATCTACTATCAGACCATCAGCCTCTTCAATTTACCCACCGCAGCCACGCTTTCCCTCCTCCAGGTAGGATTCACCCTGATCCTCACCGTGGTTTACACCCGCCTCACATCCCGGATCCAAAAACCAGTCGAACTCTCCTCCCGGGGCCGGACCCAGCAGCCGCTGGTCAGCCGGCGCAGCCGGCTGCTGGCCGGGCTGCTGATCGCTGGCCTGCTGGTCTTCACCCTCAGCCCCCTGGCAGCCCTGGCGGGCAAGTCGCTGACCGGCTCGGAACCGGGCGCTCCCCTGACGCTGGCCTACTACCGCAGCCTGGCCAGCCGGCCCCGGGAGTCGCTGTTCTATCTGCCGCCAGGCGCAGCCCTGGGCGTATCGCTCGGCTATGGCATTCTAACTGTCCTGCTGGCTCTGACCCTGGGACTGCCAGCAGCCTGGTCGCTGGCAAAGAAGGATCTGACCATCCTCGATAGGATCCTCGACCCGGTCTTGATGCTGCCGCTGGGGACTTCAGCTGTCACCCTGGGATTGGGCTTCCTGGTAGCACTCGACCAGCCACCCCTTGACCTGAGGACCTCTCCCCTGCTGGTGCCTATCGCCCACACCCTGGTGGCATTTCCCTTTGTGGTCCGCAGCCTGACCCCGGCACTGGCCAGTATCCAGCCTCGCTTGCGTCAAGCCGCTGCTGTGCTGGGCGCTTCTCCCCGCCAGGTCGTTCGGGAGATCGATCTCCCTCTAGTCGGACGGGCGCTGCTGGTAGCTGCCTCGTTTGCCTTCACGATCTCGATCGGAGAATTCGGGGCCAGCTCTCTGATCACCAGGCCGGAATATCCCACAGTGCCGATCGTGATCTACCGCCTCTTAGGTCGGCCCGGGGCTCTCAACTACGGCCAAGCCATGGCCTTGAGCACCATCCTGATGGCCGCTACTTTGGCCGGGATGCTGCTGATGGAGTATTTCAGGATCGGCGAGGTGGGCGAATTCTGATCCCCGGGTTTACTAGTCCTGATTATTCACAGCCCTGCCTAAATGACAGATATCTTGACTGTGAATATGGTTATGATAGAATTCTCATCACTGGGGGCGTGGTGTAGCGGTTAACATGCGGCCCTGTCAAGGCCGAGATCGCCGGTTCGAATCCGGTCGTCCCCGCCAGTTAGTTTGGTAGAACCACTTCTTAGGAAGTGGTTCTCTTATTTAATAGCCCAACCTCCGCAGTGAGATCCCAGTGGATACCGGTTATTGATAATCCTCTAAAGAAGATAATGGATGATCTCATCTCTCAAGGAGCATACATACTGATCAATGATCGAACGGTTTCCTGAAATAATGCCCTACCGGTGTATACTTAATTATTGATATTTGAAAATCAGTTATCGAGCTCTCAAATACATCCGCTTGTGTTTGGCATGGTCCAGTCCAGCTAGTTAATTTTCAACTACAAAGACGATCTTATGATGAATACTAAGCTGCACATCTCTATCGTATCTCATTTCTAGAACGAGGAGGCCAATGTCGAAGCATTCTATTCGGAACTTAAGACCGTCCTAGACGAATTGCCATATAAACACGACATGGTTTTTGTTGATGATGGCAGTACGGATAACACACTCCAGATCATGCAGGAATTAGCTTCTAAGGATCCTGCAATCACGGTTCTGGCGCTCAGCCGCAATTTCGGACATCAAATGGCGTTGACCGCTGGATTAGACTTTGCAACCGGGGACGTTGTAGTTGTCATGGATAGTGACCTGCAGCATCCGCCGGAACTGATACCGTCCCTAATAGAAAAATACCTGGCCGGGGCTGACGTTGTGTATGCTGTAAGAGAAAAACCTTCCGGCTTGCCATCGATCAAATACCTCACTTCCCAACTTTTTTATTGGTTCCTTGAGAAAATGACCAACCTCCAATTCACTCCTGGAAGTGCGGATTTCAGACTGATGCGATCGGAAGTGGTGAAAACTCTCCAAGAAATGCGAGAAACCCACCGCTATCTCCGGGGGCTTGTTCCCTGGATAGGTTGGACAACTGCCACAATTCACTATCATCAACCTGAACGGCGTTCTGGTAAACCAAGCTACAATCTGAGGAAGAGTATTCAATTAGCTCGGTACGGGATGTTCTCTTTCTCAACAGTACCCCTCGAATTGATCACCTGGCTGGGCTTGGGTTTAGCATCCCTTGGAGGGATATACCTTGCCTACATCCTGGTCATATCGTTATGCGGGATTGCAGTACAAGGATGGACATCAACCATCAGCGTCGTGCTTGTGTTAGGCGGAGTTCAGTTGTTGTCGTTTGGCGTAGTAGCCCAATATGTTGGCATGATTTTTGAACAAGTCAAGAACCGACCACTTTATGTTCTAAAGTATAAGAAGATCAGTTCAGAACTTAACCAAGAAAGACTAACTGATGACAGATAAACAACCTGATCTCACACATGAACACCTAGCAAAAGAGTTTGATAGGCTAATGAATTCATATGATCTCGAACAACGAATGCGGATCTTGATCAATGACTTCTTAGGGAATATCGAGTTAAGCA
>JBGCVQ010000025.1:0-11192 GCA_045888315.1 Anaerolineales bacterium
CATGTCAGCTATCTTCAAGCTCACAGAGGTGGCACAGGAAAAGAAGAAGATCAATGTGATCCGGAACAACCATCTTTTAAACATCGATATGTGTCTATATCCGCTCTCAGATCTAGGAATTCAAGTTACCAAAAACGTGACCACATTTTATCATACCAGCACCCCGGGGAAATCTTCCGGTAACAACACCATAAGGTATAATCGAGCCATGCAAAAGTACTACTCTGCCAGGGGAGATGACGGCCAGACTGACCAGCTCGGAAAGAGCCGGATCTCGAAAGCCCATACCCGCATCCAGACCGTGGGAGCGCTGGATGAGGCTTCTGCTGCCTTGGGGCTAGCCAGAGCTCAAGCAGGAGCCGGCCCGGTCGACGACCTGGTAAAAACCATCCAGCTTGACCTCTACCAGATCATGACCCTGGTAGCCCTGGAAGAACCCAACCCGGAGAAATTTCCAGACCTGGACCCTGAGCGTGTCTCCTGGCTGGAGGAAATGATCAGCGAATACGGGGACCACCTGGAAAAACCTTCCGGCTTCATCCTGCCTGGGGAGAACCTCCAGTCCGCTGCGTTCGGCCTGGCCCGAACAGTTGTCCGTCGCGCGGAAAGGCACACCGTTGCCCTCAAGGAAGCCGGCCTCCTTCATAGCGGACAAGCCCTGCCCTACCTCAACCGATTATCTTCCCTGTGCTTTACCCTGGAACTGGCCGCTGCCCAGCGAGGCGGTAAAACATGACCGGTACGTTCATCAACACTGCAGCCATCCTGGTAGGCGGTGCGCTGGGTACTATCTTTGGGAAGAACCTGAAAGGGAAGACCCGGGAAACGATCGTCATCGGTTTGGGCCTCTTCACCCTGGCTATCGCTGTGAGCATGTTCCTGGAAAGCAATAATTCCCTGATCGTGCTCGGGGGTGTGCTGCTGGGTGGGTTGATCGGAGAGTATTTCAGAATAGAGGACCGCATCAACAGCCTGGGAAAGCGGCTGGAAGCCAGGTTCATCAAGAAAGCAGATGATACATCCCGGGGGGATTTTGTGCGCGGCTTCCTGACCAGCTCAGTGCTTTTTTGCACCGGCCCGATGGCCATTTTGGGAGCGATCCAGGATGGATTGCTGGGAGATTACCAGCTTTTAGCGATCAAATCGGTAATGGATGGATTTGCTGCCTTTGCCATGGCCTCCACACTTGGCATGGGTGTGCTGTTCTCCGCGGCCATGGTCTTCCTATACCAGGGTTTCTTCAGTCTGTTGGCTGTACAGCTGCAGAACCTGATGACCGGGGACATGATCGCGGAGCTGACCGCGACCGGGGGAATCCTGCTCATCGGATTGGCGATCAGCAGCTTGCTGGAGATCAAACCCATCCGGGTTGGGAATTTCCTCCCCGGGCTGGTTATCAGCCCCTTGATCGTCTTGCTGATCTCCCTGATCCATTTCTAAGACCCGGGATTACTTACCGTTCCGCCTCTTCAAGATCTACCCGGTAGCTGAACACCGGATAGATCCCTTCAAGCAATTTGAATCCGAATTTCTGGTACAGGGCCAGCGAACGCTGGTTGTCCCTCTGGGTGTTGACACTTACCTCGACGATTCCCGCCCGAGTGAATCTCTCCAGCAGGTCGTCCAGGATCGTGACCCCAATTCCCTTTCCTTGCAGATCAGGGGATACTGCCAGACGCGCCAGGTGCCCTCCCTGGGAGCTGGCTGTGCTGATCTGGTAGCCACTGACCCGGCCCTCAACCAAGCCAACTGAGGCATAGCTGGACACAGAAAATGCTGCCTGGAGTTCGTCCAGCGTGTTCCGCCACAAAGGATCGAAAGCCGCCAGATCGATCTCGAAAACCTGGGGCAGATCGTCCGGGGCCATTTCTCTGACCTCAACGGATCCTGTGCCGTCCGGCCAGCGGGCAGATCCGATATCCCACACCAGAGAAACCACCTGGCTGATCTCTTTAAAATCCGCCTGTACCAGGAGTTCCTCTACCTGGGGTGAGACAGCCAGTGAGTTGACCTGAGCCGTAGGGAGATTCTCTTTCAACCAGTCCCTGGCTGCTGGCCAGAGTGCCTGCCAGGCTTGCTGAGGAGAAAACCCCGGGGCGGCTGCAAATAAGCGCAGCCAGATCAAACCCGCTGCATCCGGCGGACAGGCCAGGGCAGCCAGGATCTCCCCTTCATCGACCTCTTGAAGAAAAAAAGGCTGCTTCCCAAGCCAGGACAGGGGAGAATGCCAATCCAGGTGCCTGAGAATGAAGGATTTCCGCCTTAATAGCTTTTGCAGCTGGGGTGCGTCCGTAGGGGCCGCTTGCCTGAGAATGGGAGTCCTGCCAAAATAATCCATTTCCATCTGGTTCTACTATGTGTCAGCTGAAATCCGCCGTGCCATCTCGCCCAAGGCAGAAGCCCTGTTCATCTCCTGGCGGTTTCCGTTGATTATCTACCGAGCAACTTATCTGGGATGGACAACAGCCCCTTCAGGAGCTTCTGCCGCCAGGTTGGTTTCTTGAGCTCTTTCAACCCGGACTGCATTGAGAACAAAGCCCCCATCAAATTCCGATTTCTCATCTTTAAGGAGGAAATAGACTGCATGGTCTGCAGGTACATTTCTTCTTCCCCGGCGGTCAGGAAGCTCTCGGCGGCTTGTGAGAAGTACACGACAGCTTGATCTCTTTCTCCCAGGTCTTTGAAAGCAGCAGCCCGGTTCGCCAGAGCCATCGCACCTTTGATGATCTCGCCGGCTTCCAGGAAGATCTCGCTGGTGCCTTCCACTGCGCTTAGCGCCTGGCGAGGTTTTTTCGCCATCAATAAGGCGACACCCTGGTTGTTGCGCATCTCAGCTGACAGCAGGACATCTCCTCCAGCCGCAAATCCCTCCGCAGCTCTGGAAAATGCTTCAGCAGCCTGGAGATATTTCTTCTCACGATAAAAGGACTTCCCCGCTTCAGCTGAGGAAGCTACCTTGTTGTTATCGATTTCTGTCATGGGATCTGCCGTTAGAGTGTAATGTCGAGCAGCCGTTCAGCAACATCGCGCATTTGGTCCACATTCATCCTGCTCAGCTTGACCGCGATATCCAGATAGGGCCGATTGACTGGTTTGAGGACAAAGTCCTGCAGGTCCTGTGGAAGTTCTACAAAGGAGCTGCTGACCTTTCGAGCATGGGCCCATTCTGCGATCGGACCGCTGTCCACGACCAGGTCATCAAGTCCATGGTCATACATTCGCACCATCGCATTTAGTTCTGCTGCCGGGATCGGGAAATCGCCTTTCTCGTAGGATTTCAGGCGGTAGGTGGTTATCCCCATCCTGTCAGAGACTTCTTTCATGCTCAAACCAGCTTCCTGGCGGTATTTCCGCAGCTGGGCGCCGATCTTCAAGTTGCGCAGCTCTAAACGCTTGTCCAGGTTTTTCAAATCCGCCAAACGGTCCTGGTGATAAGGATTGGTGTCTTCCCAGAAATTGTCCAGGGGGACATCCAGGTAATAAGCTAAGACTTCCAGTTCCGGCAGAGAGGGTGATTTTTCGCCCGATTCGAACTTAGTGATCATCCTGGAGCTGGTGCCGATCACTTCGGCACAAGTCTTTTTCGATTCACCTCGATGGGTCCGGGCTGCTTTTAACAAGACCCCCATCTTCTTAGAGAGTATATTTATCGCTAACTGGTAATCCATAGGGATATTCCCCTCTCTACTCGGTTAGGTTAGGCATGGTGTACCCCATACCAGTGCGGGTAACGATATGCACTGGATTGCTGGGATCTTCCTCCAGCTTGCTGCGCAATCTGGATATCGTGACCCAGAGGATCTCTTTGTCGTTCTTGTAGCCATCTCCCCAAACCGATGACAGCAGTTCTTCCGTGGTCAGGATCCTGCCCTTATTGTGAGAGAACTGCAGCAGCAGCCGATATTCGGTTGCGGAGAGCAGCACTTTTTCCTCTTTCAGGAAGACCTCGGCTCGGGCAAAATCGATCTTCAGATCGCCGTGGTTGAAAATCACCGGCTGAGAGACATCCCGCGAGAACATCGAGCGCCGCAGAACAGCCCTGACCCGCGCCAATAATTCGGAAGCAGAGAACGGTTTGACAATGTAATCGTCAGCGCCAACATTCAAGCCCTGCACGCGGTCGCTCTCATCTCCCTTGGCTGTCACCATGATGATGGGAACCTGGGAGAAACCTCTGATCCTGCGGCAGGTCTCGAACCCGTCCAGCTTGGGCATCATCACATCCAGGAGGACCAGATCGATGTCCTGCTCAGAGACGATCTCGACAGCCTTCTCTCCGTCGAGTGCCTCAACGACCTCAAAGCCGTCCACGACCAGGTTGGCAGCGATCAATTGAATATACCTGGGTTCGTCATCGACAATTAAGATGGTTCCCTTTTCCATAATCTCCATCTCCTCAATTAGTCCGGCACATCCTCCAAAGTCAGGGGGATCGTGATAAAAAATGTGGTTCCTTTCCCAATCTCCGATTCAGCTTTGATGGTTCCCTCGTGGGCACCGATGATCTTGCGGCAAATATACAGACCGAGGCCGCTTCCTCGGACGGACATCCTGGTCTCTGGTACCCGATAGAACCGCTGGAAGATACGCTCGAGATGCTCTGGATCGATCCCTGGGCCGTCATCCATGACTTTGATCAAGGCATAGCCGCCCTCTGACTCCAACCTGAAGGTCACTGTGGACCCAGGCGCGTACTTGGATGCGTTATTGATCAGGTTATCGAATACCTGTCCCAGGCGCATCGGGTCTGCCCTGACCACAACACCCTGGCTGACGATCTCAAGTTCAAGCTTGATATCCATTTCCCGCAGCTGGGAGCGCTGGACCATATCTCGCAGGACCACATCAAGGCGGACAGTTTGCAAATTCATTTGCATTGTCCCCGACTCCAACCGAGAGGAATCCAGCAGATTATCGATCAATTCCTGCAGGCGATCAGCCTCATCATCGATGATGCCCAGGAATTCCCGGTAGGTGGGGACATCCCAGTTGGTGTCCTCCCGAAGAAGGGTCGTTGTATAGCCCTTGATAAAGCCCAACGGCGTTCTCAAGTCATGGGAGACGGTCGCGACGAAGTTTTCTTGCATTTCCCACATCCGCTGACTGCCCTCGATCTGCTCGATGGTGCTGACCAATACATCCCGCTCCAGCAGCTGGCCGATATGGTCGGTAATGAAAGTAAAGATCTTGCGGTCATCTTCGTTATACTCAGGACCGCCAAAGCGGATCATGGTCAAGACCCCAACTACGTTCTTGCCATGGCGGAGAGGAGCGCCGATATAATAAGGCGTCTTCAACCGATCCTCATCTGGACCCTTAACAACATCTTGATGAACGGATAATTTTCCGTCTTTGTAAACCTGCTCTACAAACTCCTCCCCCCAGGCGATATCTGCTTCCTTAGAACGACCTCGGCCAACGGATTTGGCAAAGATCGGCCTCAGATCACCGTTGTCTTCCAGATAGATCACGATATTGTCGAAGATGAGGAGCTTGCGGGCCAGATCTACCAGGGGCGGAAAGATACCTGATACATCATCAGTTTCAGAAATGATTTTACTGAATTCATAAAGCGTATCGATGAACGCTTTTCCTGAGACTGTTCGATCTCCCATAAGAACGCGGTACCTACCAATCTGTGAATGATGAAGCCCTGAATTTATTTTTTCGGAGTCAAGCTTCCGGTATTATTCGTGTATTATAACGCTATTGAGAGGTTTTCCAAACTGATTTATCTCCCATTTCCAAAATGACCGCAGAAAGCTGATCTGAAGAGCCGGAGAGCATTTTGTTAGCTGGCTGTAAAGTCCATTCTGTTTACGAAAGGGGCTTTCTATGTTGTAATACTACCAGCTATGAACAGTAAACCACAGAGAATAGATCCGACGATCCTGGTGATCGATAACGATCCCTCCACATCCGCCGTATTCAAAAAACTGCTGGAATCGAAAGATTACCAGGTCCTGACATCCAACTCAAGCAAAGAAAGCCTTGAGATCGTCCAGCGCGTGATGCTGGATCTGATCATCCTGGACTTGCTGATGCCAGAGATGGATGGGTGGCAGCTCTGTAAAGCCATTCGGGAGCTAACCAGGACGCCAATTCTTATTATATCAGCTATTGAATCACCAGAGATCATCACCAAGACTCTTGACCTGGGGGCAGATGACTATCTGGTAAAACCGATCTCCTCTTTCACCCTGCTGGCCCATGTCAAGAATCTGGTCCGCAGGCATAAAACAGAGGAGCTGGCCCTGCCAGAGAATCGCTGACACTGGCAACCCTACCTGGATCACGGAACCCCGCCTATCCCTGCGGGGTTCATTTCTTTAAGGAGACACCCGAGTAAAGTTTTGGTATAATTGAACCACTTAAGAAATCGACTGCAGGGGAGAGACCCTCATCAGGGCACCGAAGGGGCAAAGCTGCTGCACTAACAGGCTGAAAGCGGCAGATCAAACTCTCAGGTAAACGGACCTTGCATTTTCAAACCTCTGGAGAGTCCCCGGACACCGAAGGAGCTAAATCTCTCAGGTACCCAGACAGAGGCACACGCCGTATACCTGTGCGTGTGCTTTTTCTTTGAATAGAGGACGAAATTATCAATCCATCGCAAATAAAAAGGAGAAAAAATGAAGATACCAGCCGATTTGAAATACACCGATAACGACGAATGGGTCCGTGTGGAAGGGGATGTCGCGGTGATGGGCATCACGGATTACGCCCAGGACCAGCTTTCCGATATCGTCTTTGTGGAAATCGTGGCCTTTGAAGGTGATGAGCTCGAACAGGGCGAAACCTGCGCGATTGTGGAATCAGTCAAAGCTGCCGCGGATGTTTATATGCCAGTGAGTGGGGAAATCGTCGGCATCAATGAAGCCCTGGCCGATACCCCGGAATTGATCAACGAGGATCCCTACGGCGGCGCCTGGCTGATCAAGATCAAGATGAGCAATCCCGATGAGCTGGATGACCTCATGGATGGTGACGGCTATAAGAATATGGAACGGGATCATTAATCCCCTCCACAGAATTAATGGTGGTTCCCAGATGCGGTCGAAAGACCGGGAATATCTCAATATAGAAAGGACCTGATATGTATACCTCCCATACGCAGGCTGACAAGGAGGCAATGCTAAAGGTAATTGGACTGGAAAAGATCGAGGATCTTTTCCAGTGCCTTCCTGAGGAGGGAAAGTTCCCTCAACTCAATTTACCCGACGGCATTACTGAAATGGAAGCCTTGGATGAACTGCAGTACATCTCATCCGTGAACGAAACAACCCAGGAACTTGTTTCCTTCCTGGGAGCTGGTGCCTACAATCATTACATCCCCTCAGCAGTGGATTCTATTCTCCGCCGAGGTGAGTTCTATACAGCATATACACCTTACCAGCCGGAAATTGCCCAGGGTACTCTACAGGCGATCTTTGAATATCAAAGCCTGATTGCCGCCCTCACCGGAATGGATGTCGCCAATGCCTCCCACTACGATGGAGCCACGGCGGTAGCTGAGGCAGCAAATATGGCCTACCATAATTTCCGAGGCCGCAAGACCCGGCTCGTGCTCTCCCCTTCCTTGCATCCCCACTACCGGGAGACCACACATACCTATATGGACGGTATGAACCTGGAAATCGTAGGCGAGGACCTGGATCCTGAATCCAAACCGGACGATCTGATCCCCCTGATCGACGATAATACTGCCCTGGTCCAGGTCCAATATCCGGATTTCCTGGGAAGGATCTTCGACCTCACCAAGCTGGCTGAGGCTGCCCATCAGAAAAAGGCTCTGTTTGCAGTCCACATCAACCCGATCGCTCTTGGGTTGTTGAAATCTCCCAGCGAATACGATGCTGATATCGTCACCGGAGAAGGCCAACCGTTGGGTATTCCCCTTTCATACGGCGGCCCCTATTTGGGCCTGTTCGCCACCAAGGACCAGTATGTCAGGAAAATGGCTGGCCGGCTGGCAGGAGAGACCGTCGACACCCGGGGGCAGCGGGGGTATGTGCTGACCTTGAACACCCGCGAGCAGCACATCCGGCGAGAGAACGCCACCTCGAATATCTGCACTAACCAGGGATTGATCGCCCTGGCGTCCACAGTCTATCTCAGCTTACTGGGTAAGGGTGGATTGCAGGAATTGGCTTTACTGAACTACAACAAGGCTCACTACGCTGCTGAGAAGATCAGTTCGGTCCCGGGTTTTTCTGTGAACCCAATCCAGCCATTCTTCAATGAATTTGTGCTCTCCTGCCCCGTGCCGGCTGCGGAAGTGAATGATTTTCTGCTTAGCCAGGACATCCTGGGAGGATATGACCTGGGCCTGACCTATCCGGACATGAAACATGATCTTCTGGTCGCCGTTACCGAGATGATCTCACGCTCGGAGATCGACTACCTGGCTGCGGTCTTGGAGGAGGAATACCATGACTGAGAAAACCATCTTTGAAATGTCCAAGCCAGGTAGAAGGGGTGTTCGCTTCCCCGCGTCTGATGTGCCGCAAGCGGATCTGCCCAAGGAATTTCTGCGCGCTGAGCTTCCCCTGCCCGAAATGCCGGAGAACGAGGTTGTCCGGCACTTTACCAGGATCTCCCAGCTCAATCATGCTGTGGATATCGGCTTTTATCCACTGGGATCCTGCACCATGAAATACAATCCCAAGATCAATGAGGAGACCGCCCGCCTGGCTGGTTTCAGCCAGATCCACCCCCTGCAGCCCGTTGAGACTGTCCAGGGAGCCCTGGGCTTGATGCATGAGACCCAGGAATGGCTGGCAGAGATCAGCGGGTTTGATGCTGTGACCCTGCAGCCCGCCGCCGGCGCTCATGGAGAATTGACCGGAGTGCTGATCATCCGCGCCTATCACAATGACCGGGGGGACACCAAACGCACCAAGATGCTCGTCCCAGATTCGGCGCACGGGACCAATCCTGCCTCCTCTGCCATGAGCGGCATGACCATAGTTGAGATCCCTTCTGATAAGAACGGGAATATCGACCTGGAGATCCTCAAGGGGGAATGCGACGAGACCGTGGCTGGATTGATGATCACCAACCCCAATACGCTGGGATTGTTCGACGAGAACATCAATGAGGCTACCAAGCTCATCCATGACTGCGGAGGCCTGGTCTATGGGGACGGCGCCAATTTGAATGCCCTGCTGGGCATCTACAAACCTGCCCAGAACGGCATTGACGTGATGCATTTCAACCTCCACAAGACCTTTTCCACCCCGCATGGCGGCGGCGGTCCCGGGTCTGGCCCGGTGGGCGTGATCAAGGAACTGGCAGATTTCCTGCCGGATCCACACGTAGAGATGACTTACGAAGGGGATGAGGAAACACCGCCTTTCTACGACTTGGTGACTCCTGCAAAGACCATCGGCCGGGTCAAATCTTTTCATGGCCATTTTGGTGTTGTTGTCCGGGCTTTCACCTACATGATCAGCCTCGGAAAGGACGGCCTGCTCGATGCATCCACAACCGCCGTTCTCAATGCGAACTACATCCAGGCACTGGTCAGGGATGTCTACCACATCCCCTTCGAGCGCCTGTGCATGCATGAGTTTGTCACCGAGGCAAAATGGGATGACGCCCCCGGCATCAGGGCCCTGGATATCTCCAAGCGCCTGATCGATTTCGGGTTCCACCCACCCACGAACTACTTCCCCCTGATCGTGCCAGAGGCTTTGATGATCGAACCTACTGAAACCGAGACCAAGGAGACGCTGGATGCCTTTGCCGCGGCCATGCTTCAAATCGCGGATGAGGCAAAAAACGATCCCGACATCCTCCACGGGGCGCCTCACAACGCACCTTTTGGAAGGCTGGATGAAGTCAAGGCAGCCAAGGAGCTGATTCTCAAGACCCAGCTTCCAGCGGACTACGGAAAGTAGCCCATTAGAGGGTACCAAGCCTGACGCCAAAAGCCCGGATCAACAAGGTCCGGGCTTTTATTATTAGGGGTGGAGATGATAAAATAGGGAAACCTGAGCAGAGAAAGGTGAGACCGACATGGCAAAGAAGATCGCCTATAAATTCGTGGAACCGAGGGAAGATGTGGAGATCCACCTCTCCAATGGAGAAGTGATCTCAGGACCCCGCGGCAGCACACTGGAACATTTCCTCAAGCTGCTGGATGAGCGGGGGCTGCCGCCCATCGTTGGTGCCATCGTCAACGGAAAGCTTACAGAGCTGTCCTATCAAGTGGCCATGGACGTGGAAGTCCACCCCATCACCATGGAAGATGCGGACGGGATGCGCTTTTACCGCCGATCGCTGACTTTCCTGCTTGAATCAGCCTTCAACGACCTCTTTCCAGATGCGATCCTGACCGTAGACCATTCCATTACCACCGGGGGGTATTACTGCCAGGTATACCGGCGTTCTCCCCTCTCTGCGGAAGAACTGAGCTTGCTCCAAAAGCGCATGCGCGAACTGGTAGAACAGAACCTGCCCTTCGAAAGGCTGCAGGTTTCCCTCAAAGAAGGAATCGAGTATTTCCAGAAAAGGGGGTACACAGACAAGGTTCGCCTGTTGGCCCACCGGAAAAAGGACTACCTGACTCTATACAAGCTAGGTGAGCGGATGGATTATCACCACGGCTATATGGTCCCTTCCACGGGGTATTTGAAGTGGTTCGACCTGGTGATGATGGGAGAGGGTTTCATCATCCGCTATCCCCGCCGGAACAACCCGATCGTCCTCCAGCCCGTTCCTGAATATTCCACATTGATGAACGTCTTTTCCCGCTATGGTGGATGGCTCCACCGGTTGGGAATTGACAGCGTCGGCGTCCTCAATGATGCCATCGAAGACGACAAGATCCGGAAGATCATCCTGGTTGCAGAGGCACTCCATGAGCAGCGCATCGCTGAACTTGCCGCCCAGATCGAGGAAAGATCCGAGGAGATCGATATTATCCTCATCGCAGGACCATCTTCCTCCGGGAAGACCACTTTCTCTAAACGGCTCACCATCCAGCTCCTCGCCAAGGGCATCTCACCCTTTCCGCTGGAAATGGATAAATACTTCGTTGATAGGGAAAAAACACCCCGGGATGAGAATGGGGAATGGGATTTTGAAGCTTTGGAGGCTCTCAACCGGGAAAGACTATCCAGCGATATCAAGAGGATGATCGCCGGTGAGAGAGTGCAAATGCCAGCGTACGATTTCCAGACCGGAAC
>JBGCVQ010000026.1:0-3541 GCA_045888315.1 Anaerolineales bacterium
GGGCAATCAATGACAATCTTCTCAATATTTGTCTTGAAAAAGTTGAATAGAGAGCTATGAACTGGTGATTCGATTTTTTATTCGGTATATCTACTTAAGCTTATAAGGAGAAAGAAATGGGTACCCCAAATCTGTTAGACGCCTTGCGGATTGTTATCCAGAACGAAAGATTAGCATCAGATTCTTATGCAGAAGCTGCCCGGCAGATCGTTAATCCGAGTGCCAAGCAGCTGTTCGAGGAACTGGCAAAATTCGAGCAATTCCATTTTGAACATTTATCTGAACTGGCGGCCGCACTTGAGGAATCCGGCGCTTATCAAGAATATCCAGGGAAAGAGTTTCCCTCCCCTCCGATCTTCGAAATCACAGCCGCTCAAGAACCGCATATGAAGAGTGTTATGAAAATCATCACCGAAGCAATGGAGTTGGAGAAAAAGGCTGAATTGGAGTATGCCGACCTGGCTCTCCGGACTGAAGATCGGCAGGGCTATGAAATGTTCCTTAAAATATCTTCAGAAGAGAACATGCATTGGCGGATCCTTCTGAACGCATATTGGTCCCTGACAAATACGGGTACCTGGAAGTGGTCTCAGAAATAAAGGAATTCACCAAGTCCGTCAATACCAGAAATCAGCCCGTTTCCTGCACCATCCAATAATTTCCCGCACCGCACCCCAATTCAGTCCTGCGGTCCACTCTACTAAATGTACGGATTGGGGTGATTGCCTTTATCCGCCACCGAAGGGCAGGTTCGCCCCTCGGACCATTGTGGTGATAGGAAGGGTACTTGAGCAAAGCGCAGGTACTCTTTTTTGTTTACAGTTGGCCGAGGTTAGAGGGAGTAAGTCAGTAAGCAGTGATCAGTGACCAGTGCCGATCTTGCCCGATCTGATCACTGACCACCGATGACTGATCACATGTCCATTCTGCGTGGCCGCAGGTAGATCCCTCCGCCAAACTCTCCCAACCCCTTCCCGGAAAGATGCTCTTTCTGGCAGGGGAAGGTCTCGTTCCTCTTCCTCTATTTCAAGAGAGGTATTTCCATCTGCCTCATTCCGGTCCTGGGAATGGTTGTATCTTATTTTGGCTATTCATGGGATAATGTCTCTCCTGTAGTTCCATTTTGATCGATCCGTACAATCTTCAGGTAGCCAAAAAGGAAAAATGAATGAATCAAGTTCACAGCAGCCGAAACCCCTGGAAGTTCTTTATCCTGACCTTTGCTTATTCCTGGACCATCTGGCTGCCTTCCGTCCTGGATGGGCTGGGACTGGACCTGCCGTTTGAGGTGGCAGGATACTCTACCGTGGTAGTGCTCATTGGGGCCTTTGCCCCGCTTCTGGCAGCCATTACTCTTCAGGCTCGCGAAGGGGGCTGGAAAGGGATCAAGTCGTTCCTCAAAAATGCACTTGATTTCCATGTCAAGCCGATCTTCTTGGTCCTTGCCTTGGGGCTGCCCGTGGTCATCCATTTGATCGCTCATTACCTGGCTCTTGCGATTGGCTTGGAGGTCGCCCCAACACTCTTTCCAGCGGAAATTTCCGTCGCCCCGGTCCTTCTGGCTGTTCCCTACTTTTTCCTGATGCTGCTCATCGGAGGGGGGCAGGAGGAATTCGGCTGGCGGGGGTATGCCCAGGAACCTCTCCAGGAAAAGTATGGGGTCATTCCGGCAAGTATGATCATAGGCGTGATCTGGGGTTTATGGCATCTGCCCTTATGGTTCATGGCGGGCGATTTGCACAGCGCTTACTCGTTCCTGGCTTTTGTGATCATGACCACCAGCATCTCGCTCATCTATGCCTGGCTCTATAACGCGAGTGGGAAAAAACTGATCGTGGTGATATTTTTCCACGCGATGAACAATACGGCTGCGCCACTGATCCCATTTTTGCATGGATTACAAGGAAAACCAGAGAGTGCCTATTGGGTGTACGCTGCTGTCAATGTGATCTTTGGGGTGATATTTGCTGTCTTCCTCGCCAGGGAATCCAAGCCAAATGCCAGGGAGCCAGTCGGATCAAAGAAAGATCCTGAGAATATGGTATAAGGCTGTTATCACCCATGCCGCAGGTACGCCTTCCTGCCCAAGATTGAAGATTGCTTGTGTTTGGCACAGGACCCTTTTGGGGGAATGTTGAACTGGGGTCGATTGGGCATACCGCCCAGGCGCTTGAAATCACCAGGAAATTTATCAAGAAAGGATTGTTCATGAAGAAGAAATGGTTATTCTTTACTCTTGTACTCATGGGATTAGCCCTGCTCAGCCAGGGCTGCAGCAGCCCTCCTGCCGCGGCGGAGCCAACCAGCGCTCCTACCGAAACGGACATTCCCCCCGCGCCGACGAACACGCTGCCTCCCCCCACCCAGACAGCGGTCCCGCCCACGCCTACCCCGACCCGGGAAGCCATCACCGACGCCAATCTCCAGCGGCTTTCCAGCGCCTGGCGGTTTGAAATCCCCCAGGACAGCTTCCGGGTAGTGGCTTTTTCCCCCGACAGCCAAAGGCTGGCCGCCGGAACCGGTCAAAACCTGGATAGTCCCGATCAGAAGCTGCGAATATGGGATGCCACCACTGGTGAACTGCTGGCTGAATCCGAAAAAGTGGATACCATGATCTGGGATCTTGCCTACCATCCGGACGGCAGCTTGCTGGCGGTCGGCCTCGAGAATGGCTTGGCGCAAATGCGCGATGCGCTGGATCTGAGCGTGGTCCGCCAGTTCTATCTGCCGGGACCGGTCAACAGCCTGGACATCTCCCCGGACGGTACAAAATTGGCCGCTGGCGTTGCCGATAATGGCAGTGGGACGGTTTATATCATCGACCTGGCCAGCGGGGAAACCACCCTGAGCTTCTGGGCCCACCCCTACAGCGTTCCCGACCTGGATTTCTCTCCGGACGGGAGCCTGCTGGCGACCGGCGCGGTGGACCGGACGGTCCGCGTCTGGAACAGCGCCAGCGGCGAGCTGCTGCAAACCCTGCCCCTGGATGGCCAGGGAAGCGCGCTGGCCTTTTCCCATGATGGGGGGCTGCTGGCTTCCGGTTATTGCGCCAGATCGGAGAATTATGTCTGCCTGGAAAGCGGCATTTTATTGTGGAGCACCACGACCTGGGGAACCTTCCGAACCCTATCTGGCCCGGGCTCGTGGATCGAGGATCTGGCTTTCTCAGATGCCGACGACCTGGTGGCTGGCGTCGATCGCAACGGATATAACTATTTCTGGCGGGTGAGTGATGGGTCGATCCTGGATTCCTTCCTGATCAGCAATACAGGTTCGAGCGCGATCGCCATCTCCGCTGATGGGCTGTTCCTGGCGACCGGCTCCAACTCGGATGTCCGTGTCTGGCAGATTGGAAACTGAACGCCTGAACCGTTTAGGATTACAAAAAGCAGGCGCCAGAGTCACTGCTGGATCGTTTATTGATCCAGCAGTGGTCTGTTGATTGCTGGCCTGGCGCTTGCAGGAGAGCCGCTCAAATAACCGCGAACTTCCCAATCCTTCCCAGGCTGGAGTCAACGACGCCTGGACAGGGAGCTTCGCG
>JBGCVQ010000027.1:0-12787 GCA_045888315.1 Anaerolineales bacterium
CCTGCTGTACACCTTTCCCCGCAGGCATGATGACTATTCCCAATTAAAGCCGATTAGCAAAGTATGGTATGGGGAAGATGTGACTGTGATCGGGACAATCAAGAACGTGGCCACCAGGACAGTCCGCAGCGGCAAAATGAAAATCGTCGAAGCGCAAATATCCGATAAGAGCGGCGCCATCCGCGCAACCTGGTTCAACCAGCCCTGGATGGAAGGACAGCTGAAAAAAGCCAAGCAAGTTGTCCTCAGCGGAGTGGTGGATCAATATCTCGGCCGCCTGGTGATGAATAATCCTGAGTGGGAGCCTCTTAGCCCCGAACAGCTCCACACCAACCGCATCGTTCCCGTCTATCCCTTGACCCGGGATATCACCCAGAAATGGCTGCGGAAAACCATCCATGAAGTGGTGGAGAAATACGCCCCCTATAAAGAGGATCCCCTCCCCGAATCGATCAGGGAAAGCGACCAGCTTCCCGCGCTGCCGGAAGCCCTTCAGCAAATCCACTTCCCCGATTCGGGTGAAACCCTTCAGAAAGCCCGTCAGCGCCTGGCTTTCGATGAGCTATTCCTGCTCCAGATGGGCGTCCTGGAACAGAAGAAACACTGGGAAAGCCGGCCTGGGGAAGTCTTTGAAAGCCCCCAGGACTGGCTGGATACCCAGCTTCAAGCCTTGCCTTTTCAGCTGACTTCAGCCCAGATGAGTGCACTGGAGCAGGTCAGGGATGATCTGCGCTCCGGTAAACCCATGAACCGGCTTCTGCAAGGCGATGTGGGCTCTGGCAAGACCGTCATCGCCGCCCTGGCGGCCTTGATCGTGATCCGCGGTGGCGGTCAGGCAGCGTTCATGGCGCCGACCAGCATCCTGGCGGAACAGCACTACCACAGCATAAGCGCTTTGCTGGTAAGAGAGAACCAAGGCCCTTTGCAGCAGGCAGAGATTCGCCTCTTGATCGGGGCTACGCCAGAGAACGAGAAAGCCGAGATCAGAGAGGGACTGGCCAACGGGGCCATCAAACTGGTCCTGGGCACTCATGCCCTGCTCCAGGATCCGGTCAACTTCCACAAACTGCAGCTGGCCATCGTTGATGAGCAGCATCGATTTGGTGTGGAACAGCGAGGTACCCTGCGCCAGAAAGGCGACAATCCCCACTTGCTGGTGATGACTGCGACACCTATACCGCGCTCTCTAGCATTAACGATGTATGGCGACCTGGAGCTATCCCTCATCGATGAGCTGCCTCCCGGAAGACAGCCCGTGGAAACCCATGTGCTCTTCCCCAGCGAGATCGAACGGGCTTACGGATTGATCCGCGGGCAGGTCGACCTGGGAAATCAAGCTTTCATCATATACCCCCTAGTGGAAGAAAGCGAGAATATCGATGCTAAAGCCGCAGTTGAGGAATTCAACCGACTCCAGGAGGAGGTTTTTCCAAACTATCGACTGGGCCTGCTCCATGGGCAATTGAGCGCAGACGACAAGGAAGCTGTCATGACCCGCTTCCGCGACAAAGAGATCCAGATCCTGGTCTCGACTACGGTTGTCGAAGTAGGTGTTGATATCCCAGACGCCACCGTCATGCTGGTGGAAGGCGCTCACCGCTTTGGTCTCGCCCAGCTCCACCAGCTGCGAGGTCGGGTTGGACGGGGCAGCCAGAAGTCCTACTGCCTCCTGGTCCCTGGCAGCGCAGAGGAAGCAGAGAACCAGCGCCTCAAGGCCATGGTCGAGACGGATAATGGCTTCATCCTGGCTGAAAAGGACCTGGCTATCCGCGGTCCAGGTCAGTTTCTCGGAACGCGCCAATCAGGGTATACTCAACTTAAGCTGGCCAGCATAACCGATCTCAAGCTGGTGGAACAAGCTCGAGCTCAGGCGACAGCGCTTTTCCAGGAGGACCCTGACCTCTCCCAGGACAGCCATCAAGTGCTGGCTCAAGCGGTTGACGAGTTCTGGACCAGACAGACTGCAGGGGATATCAGTTAGCTACCCGGGAGCGATCCGGGGCAAGGAGCAATTCATGATCCGAGCTGTTTTTCCCGGGACATTCGATCCAGTCCATTTCGGGCATATCGACATTGCCCGGCGGGCGTCCCGGCTTTTTGATGAGGTCATTATCGCCGTCTATGACCAGCCCCTCAAGAAGATCCTCTTCCCACCAGAAAAACGGATCGAGCTAGTCGAATTGGCTCTCAACGCCACTCCCAACATCAAGGTCATGGGATACAGCGGACTGACCGTCGACTTCTGCCACCAGATCGACGCCCAGGTGATCGTGCGCGGTTTGCGGGTGTTCTCCGACTTTGAATATGAGTTCCGCATGGCACTGGCTAACCACAGCTTATCTCCCGACATTGAAGTCGTGGCCCTGATCACCAACAAGGACCATACCTTCCTGAGCGGATCCACGGTAAGAGAGATCGCAGCCCTTGGTGGGGATGTCAGTTCAATGGTCCCACCAGCTGTTGCGGAAGCGTTGAAGGAGCGCTTTCGGGAGCTGGGAAGCGACCAGTCCATCGTCCCCCATACATCGCTGAGAGACTGAGGATATCCTTTTCATGTTATACTAGAGGATACTTCCTTGAAGGAGCATGCATGGACATTCTACACCTCGTGGATCGACTGGAAGAACTGGTGAACAACAGCCGTTCTATTCCCTTTACTCGCAACGTCATTCTGGATGAAGACCGCATGCTAGATCTCATCGACCAGATGCGGGTCGCGATCCCGGAAGAGGTGAAGAAATCCCAGCAGATCCTGGCCCAGAAAGACCGGGTCATCGCCCAGGCCAAGGAAGAAGCTGAAAGGACAGTGAACCTGGCCAAGGAAAAGAGCGATAAATTGGCCGATCGGGACGGCATCGTGCAGGAAGCCAAGAAAAAGGCCAGCCAGATCGAAGCGGAAGCTGAGGTCAAGGCTAAACGGACCCAAGCTGAAGCGGATGAGTACGTCACAGAGACCCTTACCAATCTAGAGATCGCCCTGGAGAGGGTGCTCAACCAGGTCAGGAACGGAATATATATCCTGGAAGAAGAGAATAAGTTCCTGCCAAAGGATTCCCCGGGAGACTCCCCGGAATCGGACAGCTAGAATGAGGGCACATCCCCTCAAAAACAACAGCCCTTTCGGGCTGTTGTTTTTATGACTGCTGTCTTTCTCGCCAGCTGTATCTGATCCCATCCTCGATGTAAAAATATTTTGAAAACAGCCAACTGAGTATCCAGGGGAAATGGGCTTCTACCACGACTGCCAACCACATGAAATCCGGGATAGCTGTGGTCCGCGTCTTGCGGTGGATCACCCGCAAGACCCTATTTGCGACATCCTGGGCGGAGACCAGGGCAAAACCTGGAGTTACCGTCCTGGTTTTCCAATTCACCTCGGGATCAACGGCAAAATCTGTATCCACGGCGCCGGGAAAGATCTCGGACACAACCACGCCCGTCCCCTTCAGCTCCCGCCTGAGGCTGGTCATAAAGCCGCGCCCTCCGAACTTGCAGGCGTTATAGATCGAGTAGGTGGGAATGCCGATCCAGGAAGCGATCGAGGAAATATGGATGATCTGTCCCTGGCCCGCTTCCCGCATCTCAGGCAAGACTGCCCTTGTGAGCTGGATCATACCGATCAGATTGACCTGGATCTGGTTCTGGATATCACTCTCCAGGGTTTGTTGGTCCAACCAGAGATGCCTGGCTGATCCCGCGTTGTTAACCAGGATGTCGACCCCTCCGAACCTTTCCTGGACCGTTCTTACCAGATTCTGGATCTGATCCAGCTTACCCAGGTCCAAAGGAACTGCCAGGGCTTGACCGCCTCCATCCTCGATCTGGGCAGCCAGATCTTCCAGGCGCTCGGCCCGCCTGGCTGCTAAGACCACCCTGAAGCCCGCCGCCCCCAGGGTAAGGGCAGTTTTTTCACCAATACCGGACGAAGCGCCGGTGACCAGGACAACAGGGGTTTCAAGCATCTGTTCCCTCCTCTTCACAATTGGATATCCTGATTTTACCAGAGGGGAACCTCTCACTCGCTGCTTCCTTTTCTGCCCCTTCGATTTGATTCTGGAAGGAGTTCCGGATAGAATGAAAGGAGAACTCTCCCGTACCGGTCCTATTTTCTATGAAGTCCAAGGATTTGGTGCCGCCCCGCTAATACACCTGACAAGGAGGTCCCAATGGATTTTCGGCTCACCGAGGAACAGCGCTTGTGGCGGAAAACCGTGCATGATTTTGTCAAGAAAGAGATCAAACCCCTGGCCCAGGAGATCAATGAGGACGAACGCATCCCACCAGCGCTGCTCAGTAAAATGGGACCGCTGGGCTTGCTGGGAATGAGCGTTCCGGAAGCCTACGGGGGAGCTGAGCTGGACGCGATCAGCTCGGCGATCGCCATTGAGGAGATCGCCTGGGGGGACGGCGGGACGGCTCTGACCATCGAAGCCCATAATGAGTTGGGCTGCGCCGCCGTAGCAGCATTTGGCACTGAAGAGCAGAAAAGCCGCTGGCTGCCAGCGGTTGCCTCGGGATCAGGAAAGCTCACCTCCCTGGCCTTGACCGAGCCCCAGGCCGGATCCGATCTCCGGAACATCAAGACCAACGCCCGGAAGGACGGGGATGCCTGGATCCTGCAGGGATCGAAAGCCTGGATCACCAATGCCGGCGAGGCGGAGTTCATCGTCACCCTGGCAGTCACAGATCCCGAAAAAGGCTCCCGGGGGATGAGCATGTTCATAGTTCCCACGGATTCCCAGGGCTTGGCAGTCGCCCCACCTGAAAAGAAAATGGGCGCGGGAGGTACCCACAGCCACGCGGTCAGCTACGAGAAGGTCCGGGTTCCTGGTGAAAATCTGCTGGGCGTGGAAGGCGAAGGCATGCAGCAGACCCTGCACGTCCTGGACGGTGGCCGGATCAGCGTCGGAGCGCTCTCGGTGGGCATCGCCCAGGCAGCCCTGGATGAAGCGGTGGAATATGCTGGCGAACGCCAATCCTTTGGTAAGCCTCTCCAGGAACACCAGGCGATCCAGTGGCTGGTCGCTGATGCCGCCACGGAGATCCATGCCGCCCGCTTGATGGTCTACTACGCCGCCTGGCTGAAAGACCAGGGGCAGCCCTTCACCCAGGCAGGAGCTGCGGCTAAGCTGTTTGCTACCGAGATGGCAGAACGGGCCAGCTACAGCGCTATCCAGATCCACGGCTCCTACGGGTACAGCCGAGAATACCCGGTGGAAGCCATGTACAAAGCCGCCCGCCTGATGACGATCGGCGAAGGCACCAGTGAGATCCAGCGCCTGGTGATCGCGCGCCGGGTCTTCCAGGATGGCCCCCTGCAGATTCCCTGATCGGATAGGAAATTCACCGAATTAAATGGAAAGGCCGAAGCCCGGAAAGGGCTTCGGCCTTTGAACGTGCCTCAGAGAGCATCTACTGTCCGATGATCTCCAGCAGGGTGTCGATCCCAGCCTGGATCTGGGAATCGTAGGGCTCTGCTTTCAATCCCCAGGCTCCCAGGGGAGCGATCACATCGGGGGTCACTCCAATCCCTTCCAGGATCGTGCCGTCATTCAGTGCCAGCGTGGAGATTGCCAGCCGTATCAAGGTGCCATCCGCCAGTGACCATCCCGTGATGGCCTCTGTGTTGCCGGCAGAGTTCATACCCACAATGGTGGCTCGGCCTAATTCCTGCATGGCGGCCGGGAAGTAGTCCGCCGCGCTGTGGCTGGAGCCATCCGTGAGCACTACCACCGGGGTGGTCTTATTCCATTCCACGGGTCCGCGGATGCGGTAAATAGTCCGCTGTTCTCCTTCTCGCAATTTCCCGACAGTCCCCACCACACCTTCGGTGAAGATCGAAATCGCATCGTCAGAATTCCCTCCCGGGTTGTGGCGTACATCAACGATCAAGCCATCCAGCGGTTGATCTTCTTCCATGGCTTTGATGCTTTCCATGATCACAAACGCTGCATCCCCATCAAAATCAGGCACCCGGATATAGCCGATATATGGTTCCTGATGGACGACTTCATAAAATCGTCCAGGGCAGTCCCCTGCCCCACCCAGGGGTATGGTGAGGTCCACCGGATCCTGGTCCGGATCCTGCCAGACGGTCAGGGTCACCGTGCTGCTGCCGGTTCCGTAGACAGCGCCGATCATATCGTCCCGGGTGAACTCTCCATCCTGCTTAACGACGTCCTTGCCGTCAATAGCCAGGATGATATCACCGCGGCTGATCCCAACTGACGCAGCCGGGCTGATCCCGCACACATCCCAGGCAAAGAGATATTCGTCTTCCCGGGAGGGTCCTGGCCAGATGACGATCCCTGTCCAAGGGCTGGGTTCTGCGGCATCTGAGGTCGGGACATTGAACTCCGCGGTCATCCGCGAAGGCGGCACGTGCCGGCTGTGGTCATCGTTCAGTTCACCCACCATCTCTCCCAGCAGCGCCCAGAGCTCCTCTGAGGAGGTGACATCCTCCGCCCGGGCCACATACTCATCATAGATCGCCGGCCAATCTGCCCCGTTGAAGTTGCCCCGGACATACTCGGTATTGATGATATTCCAGGCCTGCTTGATGATGCCCACATAGTCATCCGGCCCCTCCACTTCCACACCGCCTGCAGGGGTTGGAGGTACCAATGTGGTCTGTTCTGTGAGCGCCTGGATGGTTGCCAGCTGGTTCACTTTTTCCGTTGTTGGTGTGGGTTCTACCTGGTTGGCGCCCCCAGTGCATGCCCCCAGAACGATTGCCCCTATGATAAACACTGATGTCAGCCAAAACGCCTTTTTCATAACTAGTCTCCTCACCTTGGCCCTTCTGCTTTGGTTTTAGATCGCCCTACCCGGGCTGTGGCCTGATTCTGCCCCTGGAATTCCTTCCAGCAGCTGGACCGCATGGACCAGCACTGGAGCTATAACCCGGAAATTCTCCAGAGCGCCTTTGGGACTTCCCGGCAGGTTGATGATCAAGGTACTGCCCCGGATCCCTGCGGCTGCGCGGGAAAGCATAGCATGGGGTGTGATCTTCAAGCTCCCTGCCCGCATGGCTTCCGCAAGGCCAGGTGCGTCCCTGTCGATCACCCCAGCAGTGGCTTCCGGCGTGATATCCCTTGGTGAAAAACCGGTTCCTCCGCTGGTCAGGATCACGCTGCATTCTCCTTCGTCAGACCAGGCGATCAGGATATCCGCGATCTCCCGCAACTCATCCGGCACGATAGCTGTTCGGCTGACCGTCCAGCCGGCTTGCTCCACGGCTTTGACCAGCGCTGGTCCTGAGAGGTCCTCCCGCTCACCAGCAGCGGATCTGTCAGAGACTGTTAAGATGCCGAATTTCATTTCCATATGGTCATTCCTATACCAGGGCTTCCCAGCGTCCATGGATGCCGTCGTCGGTGACACCATAGTAGAATCGGTAGCCATCCTTGGTGCGCTCAATCAGATCGTAGCTGCTGAAATTTCCCCGTTTCTTCTGGTTGATTAAGCCCAAATCCCCTTCCCATTTGACAGAGAGCGATTCGACGTCCTCGGGGAGCTTCGAGTACTGGGAGATGGCATAGTGCCACAGCTTCCGGGAAGATTTCAAGGTCACATTCTTGACTGTATTGCCGTTTCGCAGGTCGCGGACCTCATAATAATTCTCTTCTCCCCGCTTGGTGACAGAAACGATCTCCACCCCGGTCCTGGGAGAATTAAGGTCATCGATCTCCTCCTCGATCGGAGGCACAGACACCATCTCAGAAACATCCTTAGAACCCGGGATCGGTAGAGGTACGGCGTCAGTTTCGGCCTCCGGGCGTGATTTGGAGCGCTGGCCCTGGGTGACCATCTCGACGATCTCATCCCGGACAGCCATACCGGTTTCCGTTTCTGTCCTCAAGTAGATCTTGTTATCATCGACCGCGTAGGGGGGGTCATCTCCTTTGGGGATCATCACCTGGATGACCTTCTTCCCCTGGGTTTCCTGGACCTCG
This sequence comes from Anaerolineales bacterium, assembly GCA_045888315.1. Lineage (GTDB taxonomy): Bacteria > Chloroflexota > Anaerolineae > Anaerolineales > UBA11858 > B10-G9. The sequence continues at coordinate 7,956 of JBGCVQ010000027.1, forward strand.
AATTTACAAGCCAATTCAGGGCTGATGCGCTTATCGATCTCTTCCTGGAGCCTCTGCACGCTCTGGTTTGCGCGGGGAATGCCCTCAAAATCCTGTTTCGGGTCAGCGGACAATCCCAGATAGAGTGTGCCGCCATTGGAATTGGCGAAGGCGCAAATATCTGCGATGATCGAGTACAGGTTCCCACCCCGGACAGTGATCTTCTCGTGAAAATCCTGCATGAAGGTGGGGCCTTCCTGCCGGGCATCCTGGATGAAATCGTAAGCGGGTTGGGAGCTGTGGCGGTGGGGGCGGGTCCTGGAGAAGTTGTTGCTTTCGAAAAGGTCCTTGAGCGCCTGGAAGCTCTTCTCAGGCAGCCGAACATCCGTTGTCCGTTCACCGACTCCCAACTTATTCTGGTAGGCGTTGGTCTTGACCAGCAGATGGGCGTCAGAACCTTGGATGCAGTGCATGCGGCGGGGATATTCTGGCTTATTGCCGCTGAAGAAAAATGCCGTGGAATTGCGTCCGGTCTTCTCCAGGTCTGTCACTTCCAGGGCGAACAGGTCCGGATCCTGGGTGTAGGCGATCTTGGTCTGCCCTCCAAAAGGGAAGCGCCGCATCGCCACCCCGTTATTGGAATTGGCATGGGCGGCGATAGCCATCCCTCCCGCCTCCCGGATAGCTTTATAAGCGGAGAGCACGTCCACACTGGCGCCAACAGTGACCGATCCCTCGTCCAGCTTTTCTGAGGGGATGTTCAATTCCAGCAGCAGATGCTCGATATCACGTACCGGTTTATCAAGCGGGAAGATAGCCAGGATGTGGAATCCAAAGGTGGCTGTGAATTCGAATCCGGGTAGGACCAGCACCCGCTTGAGGAGCTTCTGGTAGTCCATCAGCCGGTTTTCCTCCTCCGGCAGGAGGCGGTTGAGGCGCTGGAGCAGCTTCAGCTGGTCGATCTCCTCCATCATCCTCCGGTAGCCAGCCACTGTGTTGTGGTCGGTGAAGGCGATGATATCCAAACCTTTGGAAGCAGCCTGCTTAAGGATATCTAAATATCCGATTTCCGGCTGCAGATAATCATCGGAAGCCGGGGTGTGTAAATGTAGATCCATGGTGTGCCAGTTCAAACCGGCAGAATTGTTCTTTGCCACGTATACCTCTTCTGCGGAGTCCCAGGATATTTAAGCTCAACGCACCCAACGCACAGAACCATATTGGGTTCTGGAATTGGCTGCGGTCTGGATTCACCGCTATCTAAAAAGTATCGCGAAGGGAACAGGGGATTGTTTTGGACCAGGAAGGACGTTTCCCACTATCAGGGACTATATCCGGTCATTCCTGGAAAAAAATGAACTAATCCGGTTAATGGTGTTCCTCTGCGCAATTTAATAAAATCACCCTTCGAAAATCTACCTGCTGAGGCTGGCACTCAGCTATTTGGCAGACTTCCCTTTCTTGGGTGGGGCTTTCCTATCGGTTAGGGCAGCCGCTAATACCTCTTCAATATTCTCAACAAACACAAAATCGATCTTTTCCAGGATCTCTTCTGGAATGTCCTCTTCCAAATCGGCCTGGTTCTTTTTAGGCAGGATGACAGTCTTCGATCCTGCCCTGTAGGCTGCCAGCACTTTTTCCTTGATCCCGCCCACAGGCAATACCTGTCCCCGGAGTGTGATCTCCCCGGTCATACTGACATCGCTGCGCACCGCTCGGCCAGAAAATAGTGAGACCAGGGCAGTAGCCATGGTTACACCCGCCGAGGGCCCATCCTTGGGCTGCGCTCCTGCCGGCACATGCAGGTGGATGTCCTTATCTTTGAAGAAATCCAGGTCCAAGCCGAGCTTTTCCGCCTTGGAGCGGACATAAGAGAGCGCCGCCTGGGCAGATTCCTTCATCACATCGCCAAGCGAGCCAGTCAGCTGGAAGTTGTTCTTCCCAGGCATGGAGGTCGCCTCAACGAACAGGACTTCACCTCCCACGGATGTCCAGGCCAAGCCGGTGGCCACACCGGGCACAGATGTGCGGTTAGCCAGCTCCTCGTCGCCATAATAGCGCGGCCTGCCAAGGAACTCAGCCACTTTCTTGACACCGATGTTCACTTTCTTGGTCTTGCCTTCTGCGATCTGGGTCACTACCTTGCGGCACAGGCTGCCTATCTCGCGCTCCAGGTTGCGGACCCCGGATTCCCGGGTGTAAGAGCGGATGATGGTCTGCAGAGCCGCGTCCGTGAAGGAGATCTCGGAGGATTTCAAGCCGTTCTCCCGGATCTGGCGGGGGATCAGGTAGCCCTTGGCGATGGCAATCTTCTCATTATCGGTATAACCAGATAGTTTGATGATCTCCATCCGGTCCCGCAGCGGGGCGGGGATGGGCTCCAGCAAGTTAGCCGTGGTGATGAACATCACTTTGGAAAGGTCGTAAGCGACTTCCAGGTAGTGATCCCTGAACTCGCTGTTCTGTTCCGGGTCAAGGACCTCAAGCAGTGCCGAGGTAGGATCTCCCCGGTAATCACGACCCAGTTTGTCGATCTCGTCCAGCATGAAGACCGGGTTGTTCTTTCCAACCCGCCTGAGTGCCTGCAGGATCCTGCCGGGCATGGCACCGATATAGGTTCTCCTGTGTCCCCGGATCTCAGCTTCATCCCGCACGCCGCCCAGCGAGATGCGGATGAACTCACGGCCCATGGAACGGGCGATAGACCGTCCCAGGGAAGTCTTTCCCACGCCTGGGGGACCCACAAAACACAGGATCACACCTTCCCGGAGACGGCGGATGTCATCATCATAGGTATCCTCGATCTCATCCTCGCGCTCTTTGCGGAGCTTGCGCACTGCCAGGAATTCCAGGATCCTTTCTTTGACGTCTTCCAGGCCGTAGTGGTCTTCATCAAGCACCTCCCGGGCCCGGGAGATATCCAGGTTGTCCTCTGTCATCTTTGACCAGGGTAGGGAAACCATCCAGTCCAGGTAGGTTCGGATCACGCCATATTCCGCAGCTGCCGAGGGCAGATTGGACATTCGGTCCAGCTCGCGCCGGGCCTGCTTGTCCGCCTCTTCCGGCATGTCTGCTTCTTCGATCTGGCGGCGGAACTCATCGATCTCCACCGCTTGTTCATCTTCCTCCCCCAGTTCAGAGCGGATGGCCTTCATCTGCTCCCGCAGGAAGTACTCCCGCTGGACTTTTTCAATCTCTGAGCGAGCCTGGTTCTGGATCCGCTGGCCGATCTCCAGCATTTCCAGTTCCCTGGTCAAGAAATTCACCAGCTTGTGAAGCTTCTCAGACACCGAGTTGATCTCCAGGAGCTCCTGGGCTTCGGACAATTCCAAGCGCTGGAAGTTGGCAACCGTGTAGACGACCTGAAGAGGATCATCCAGGGTCATCACAGCATCCACCAGCTCTTGAGGAACCGAGGGCACCAGGTTGGTGATCTCGGCAAACTGGTCCCTGGCCTGGCGGGTGAGAGCATCAATTTCCAGATCCCGCTCCACCCTGACGGGAGAGAGCTGGATCTTGGCTTTCAAATAGGGCTCTTCCTGGACGAATTCGCGGATCACGAAGCGGGTGATCCCCTGCACGAGCAAACGGATGGTGCCGTCTGGCGCCCGGAAAAGGCGGTGGACCGATGCCACCGTACCCACCCGGTAGAGGTCCTCCGGTCCCGGGAGTTCATCCGAGGGATCCTTGGAAGTCACCAGGCCGATCAGGCGATCATCAGCAGAGAGCACGTCGTCGACCAGGCGGATAGATCGAGGCTGGCCAATGGAGAGCGGCACGGCAGTCTCAGGATAGACCACCAACCCCCGCAGGGGCAGAATCGGCAGCTGTGTGGGAATCCTTCCGATCAAAGCTTCCTGGTTGAGATCATCGCTTTCGTCCAGATCCTCAGAGCTGTGATTGGATACCACAGCACCCAGGAAGAGGTCATCAAGAGACAGATCCTCTCGATTGACCCATTCCAACAGCTCCAACAACTCTGCACTCCAACGCGACATTGGTATACCTTTTTCATTCCTCACTGATAATCCGTTCCTGGGGACTAACCTGCCATGTGTCTAGGTTACCCCGGGGTTAATTTTAACACAGAGAGACTCCCTTTCTCCCCTGCTGGCAAATATATATAGTAGATTAATAATTCCCTTTTCTGATGGTACAGGGACAGTTTTTCTTTGTTAACAAGCGCTGACAGCTTTCTAATATTGATTTTATGGTAATTCGCTGCGGGAGTCCTATAATGGAAACCTAGATGAACAGAAATACCAGCAGGAACTGAAGAATTCTAAAGGAGAATACGATGATTTCCAAGAAAATGTTAGGGGCACTCAACGACCAAATCCATCATGAGCTGGAATCAGCTTATATTTATCTCTCGATGTCAGCCTATTTTACAGCTGAAAGCCTGCCCGGGTTTGCCCAGTGGATGAAGACCCAATTCGATGAAGAGATGATCCACGCCTTCAAATTCTATACCTTCATTCTCACCCGGGGTGAGCGAGTCGTGCTCCAGCCTATCGAAGCACCGCCTGCCGACTACGGCTCAGCCCTGGAGGCATTTGAGAAAGCCCTGGCGCATGAGCAGAAGATCACCAGTGACATCCACAAGCTCTACAAACTCGCTACCGAGGAAAACGACTACCCCAGCCTGTCGATGCTGCAGTGGTTCATCGACGAGCAGGTCGAGGAAGAAGAGAATGTCGGTGCTGTCGTGGACGACCTGAAACGCGTCCAGGGATCCGGACAAGCCCTGCTCCTGCTGGACCGGGAACTGGGCCAGCGTCAGCTGGCAGCAGAAGAGGACGCAGCCGCCTGATCGATCATATTCCGACCAGAAAAGACCCGCAATCAGGAGA
>JBGCVQ010000028.1:0-7415 GCA_045888315.1 Anaerolineales bacterium
TGATCCCAGGCATCATCTCTGGTGAGATCCCCACTCTGCCTGGTGCAGAAGCAGCACCTGCTGCTGCTGAACTGCCCGACCTGGGTGGACGGGAGATCACCATCGCTGTTGAGAACGCTTACCTGCCTTTCAACTACATTGATCCTGAGACCGGCGAAGGCAAAGGCTGGGACTATGACGTGTGGGACGAGATCTGCACCCTGCTGAACTGCACCCCGGTTTATGTGGAAGCCGCCTGGGAAGGCATGATCCAGGCTGTGGCAGACGGCCAGTTTGACGCTGCCGGTGATGGCATCACCATCACGGATGCTCGCGCTGAAGTGGTTGACTTCTCTGTTGGCTATATCAACATCGAACAGCGCTTGCTGGTGCGGATCGATGAGGACCGGATTGAGAGCATTGACGATATCATCGCCAATGAGGACCTCAAGCTCGGCACCCAGACCGGCACCACCAACTACGAGACCGCGCTGACCTTCCTGCCCGCTGATAGGATCCAGGCTTTCGAGCAGTTCCCCTTCGCGGTCCAGGCTTTGATCGCCGGCGATATTGACGCCGTGATCATTGACGAGGTTGCGGGCCAGGGCTACCTGGGCGAGAATGCTGATCAGCTGAAGCTGGTGGGTCCCTCCATGTCCAGCGACCAGCTGGGCTTCATCTTCCCCAAGGGCAGCGACCTGGTTGAGCCGGTGGATGCAGCCATTAAAGAGTTAGCCCAGAATGGCTTCCTGGATGAGGTCAACCTGAAATACTTCGGGCCTGACTTCACCATCACCTATGATGATCTCTTCCCCGAGGAGTAATCCCTCCTCCGAGGCGGTGATCGCCAGCTAAGTGAAATCGAGAGACGGTGTATGGGGAAATCTCATGCACCGTCTCTTCCACCCCAAGGAGGGAAAATTGACTAATCAGCCACAAGCGATCAAGCCCATTATAGAAATTGATGATCTATCATCAAAACGGCGGCTGCGCGATCTGCCGTACTGGTTTTTTGCACTTATCCTGATTGCTATCTTCGTTTTCTACGTCATTTCATCTAACGAGAACTACAATAACGCCTTCGTTTTTATCAAGGCGGGCCTCATCATCACCATCAAAACGACCTTGATCGCTTTTTCCATCGCTATCCTGTTTGGGCTGCTGGCGGGGTTAGGCAGGATATCGAAGAGTGTGGTCATCAATAATCTTGCCCGCCTTTATGTGGAGCTGATCCGGGGCATCCCGATCCTGGTGCTGATCTTCTTCATTGCGTTGGTGGGTGTACCGGTCCTGGTGGATTCGGTCAACGGATTCGGTTTATGGTTGGACAGCAAGGGCGTGGGTTTCTTGGGGTCCATCTTTACAGCCCTCAATAATCAGAATATTTCCATGAATTCCCGGGCAATTATCGCCCTGGCGGTCACTTACGGCGCCTACCTGGCGGAGATCTTCCGGGCTGGCATCCAGTCCATTTCCAAAGGCCAAATGGAAGCGGCCCGCTCTCTGGGGATGAGCTACGGGCAGGCTATGCGCTACGTGATCCTGCCCCAGGCAGTCCGCAACGTGCTGCCCGCCCTGGGTAATGATTTCGTGGCAATGGTCAAGGACTCCTCCCTGGTTTCCGTGCTGGCTGTTCGGGACATCACCCAGGTCGCCCGGCTCTACGCTGGGACTACCTTCCGCTTCCGTGAGGCGTATGTGACCCTGGCAGTCATGTATCTCACCATGACTGTGATCCTTTCGCTGCTGGTTCAACTTCTGGAAAGGCGGTTAAGATCCCATGACTAATCATGAACCCATCATCATCATCAAGGAACTTTATAAGTACTTTGGCGATATCAAAGCAGTGGATGGCGTTTCCTTGGATATCCAGAAGGGAAAAGTGGTCGTGGTCATCGGCCCCAGCGGGTCCGGGAAATCGACCTTGCTGCGCTGCATCAACCACCTGGAGATTCCCACCAGCGGTGAAGTGTGGATCGATGGGGAGCAGGTTACCCACGATGCCAAGCAGATCAATGAGATCCGGGCTGAGATCGGGATGGTTTTTCAACTCTTCAACCTTTTCCCGCATCTTACCGTGCTGGAAAACGTCACCCTGGCCCAGAAGGTCATTCGGGGGCGGGGACAGGAAGAAGCTGCCCAGATCGCGATCGAACAGCTTAAACGGGTGGGCATCCCGGAAAAAGCGGATGCTTTTCCTACCAATCTCTCCGGAGGTCAGCAGCAGCGGGTGGCCATCGCCCGGGCTTTGGCCATGGATCCCAAGATCATGCTCTTTGACGAACCGACCAGCGCCCTGGATCCCGAAATGATCAAAGAAGTGCTGGACGTGATGCTCGACCTGGCCAGAGAAGGTATGACCATGGTCTGTGTTTCCCACGAAATGGGCTTCGTGCGCTCTGCCGCGGATGAAGTCGTCTTTATGGACTTTGGGAAAGTGGTAGAGCATACCACTCCAGAAGGGCTGTTCAATAATCCCCAGCATGAGCGCACCAAGCTGTTCCTGAGCCAGATCCTGGAACACTGATCCTTAATCAATCAGGAAGATATGAATAGAATCGACGGCCGTAAGCCAGATCAGCTTCGAACGGTCAGTTTTAAGCTTGACTATGTGGAATATCCTGAAGGTTCTGTGCTGATCTCCGCTGGTAAAACCCGGGTGCTGTGCAATGTGACGGTCCAGGATGGGGTTCCGCCCTGGTTGGATCAGCCGGATTCGACCCGGGGCTGGATCACCGCGGAATATGCCCTGCTGCCGCGCTCCACCAACACCCGGGTCAGCAGGGAGACCTCAGGCCTGCGGGGGCGGACCCAGGAGATCAAGCGCTTGATCGGCCGCTCCCTGCGGGCGGGATTCGATCTGGATCTGCTGGGGAAAAGGACGCTGATCGTGGATTGCGACGTCCTGCAGGCGGACGGCGGCACCCGCACCGCGGCGATCACCGGGGGCTACCTGGCGCTGGCATTGGCTCTGCGCAGCCTGGTAGAGCGAGGTGAGGTTCCCGGTGAAGTATTCCGGGCGCCTGTAGCTGCGGTCAGTGTGGGATTGCTCGATGGTAAGCCAGCCCTGGATCTCAATTACCAGGAGGATTCGCGGGCGGATGCCGATCTCAATGTGGTCATGAATACCAGGAAAGAATTCATTGAGATCCAGGGAACTGGAGAAGGGGATACTTTTACCAGGGACCAGCTCGATCTGTTGCTTGATCTCGCCGAGAAGGGCATTCAAGAGCTGCTTGAATTCCAGCAAGCGCAGCTTAATAAATAAGAAAAACCCCACAGTCCACTATTCTGGGTGCGGGGTTTTTTGTGTTCTCCTACCAGGAAGTTACTCCTGGGGTTCAGGCGTTGGCTGAGGTTCAGTCGTAGGCAGGGGGATATCGGTAGGAAGGAGCTGCTGCTGACTGAGGGAGTTGATGAAAGTGATGTACTCCTGGGGCAGAGCCGGCTCGGTTGGTACGAATTTCACCCAGTTTTCCTTGATATCCGGATCGTACTGCGCGTTTATCTCTACTACCCAATCATTCCAGACCTGGTTCTGAAGCGAGGAGTAGCCGCTGTCTGTCAGTGGGCGGTTCTCTTTGCCCAGGGATTCCAGGATGTGCCAGCCGTAATCAGTCTGCACCGGATCGCTGATCTGTCCTACTTCCAGGGCAAAAGCGGCTTCTTCAAAGGGCTCTATCATGGTGCCCCGCGGGAACCAGCCCAGATCTCCACCTTGCTCCTTATTGGAATCGTCGATGGAGTATTCCAGAGCCAGGTCCGCAAAGTCCTCACCATCATCCAGCTTCTGGATCACTTCCTTGGCTGTTTCCTCGTCCTCGACCAGGATATGCCTGATCCAGACCTGTTCCTGGTCCCGAGAGACATCAGCAGTGACTGCCTCGAAAAGCTTCTCTTGGATCAGGGAGATCTCGACGATCTGACGGATGGTATCTTCAGTGATGCCGTCATTCTTGATGTCATCCAGGAAAGACTGGTAGTTGTCCTGGTAAAGTTCTTCGGTATATTCAGTGGGCTGCAGAAGAGGTGTGGCAGTAGGGTCGGGCTGACTGGAATCATCCGCCTGTGGGGTGCTGGTCGCCAGCGGTGTTTTGGAAGCGATCGGTGTAGGGGTGCCCTCTGCGTAGTAGCCAAAAGCCTCCTCGATCGCTCGATCGACCTCGGCATCAGTGATCTCGATACCCATCTTCTTGGCCTCTACGCGGTAGATGATATCCTGGGTGAGAGTCTGCAGGACCTCCTGACCGGTCAACAGAGGCTGCTCCAGCGAGTTGACGTCGGCGAGCAGCTGATCTTTGAAATAGGCGTAAATATCGTTGCTGCCGCCCAGCTGCTGAATGGTCATCAGGATCTGGTCAATCTCCATGATCTTGCTTCTGCGGACCCAGCGAGCTTGCTGTTCGAAGTCATCGCCTTTGATATTCTCTCCTTCCAGCGAGATGATGGCTGTGTTCGGGGTGAAAACGTAGCGGTCCAGCACCCCGTAAACAATCAAACCAAAAACGATCACCAGAACAGAGATGGTGGCAATGATGATAATCTTCTTTTGGAGGTCTTCTTTCTGTTTTTGTGCTATGAATTTCTTGTTTTTTGGCGGCATATTATTTCTCTTTCGTTAAAAGGCTGGTTTATGTTCCGTAATTCAGCGCAGGGATTCCCCGGTGAAGGGGAGTAAGGCCAGATGGCGAGCTCGCTTGATCTCGCGGGCCAGCTGGCGCTGATGCTTGGCGCAAGTGCCTGTTTGCCGTCTGGATCGGATCTTTCCATGATCGCTGATAAAACGGCTCAGGGTTTCGATATCCTTATAATCGATCTCCATTTTCGGGTCTGCGCAGAATCTGCACTGCCGTTCCCTGAAGCTGCTATCGGAATAATCTCTGTTAGCCATTTAATACTCCTTGTTTTTCAAGACAGTTTCTTTTCAAGTGTTAGAAAGGGTAATCCTCTTCGGGAATGTCCTTGTCCCCGTCCTCGTCTCCATCCTCTGACCGGCTTCCCAGCATGATCATCTCTTGGGCAATGACCTCAACAGCGGAGTGGTTGCTGCCATCGTCATCCTGCCAGTAGCGAGTGTGCAGTCTGCCGTCGATATAGACTTGCTGACCCTTGTTCAAGTACTGATTGCAGATCTCGGCAAGTTTGCCCCAGGCGACGATATTGAACCACTCGGTTTCGGTTTTTTTCTCCCCGTCGGCAGTGGTCCAGCTTCTGTTGACCGCTAGCTGGAACTTAGTAAGCGGTTTTCCGGCGGGCGTATAGCGCATTTCTGGGTCCTGTCCTAATCTGCCGATGAGCAGTACTTTATTCAAGCCTCTCGCCATAGGATTACTCCTTAACAGGATAATGGGATCCGGATGGAACCATGGGAAATTGACATCCGCTGTTCTTGGTTCAGTCGTCGCGGTTGATGATCAGGAAGCGCAAAATGGATTCCTGCAGGCGGAAATTCCGCTCCAGGGAAGCGATTGCGTCTGGTTCGAGTTTGAACTTGAACAGGAAGTACTGACCTTCTTTGTAATTACGGATCAGGTAAGCCAACTTCTGCCGGCCCCATTCTTCGAAGGTCTCGATCGATCCCCCTGGTTCTGTGATCCAAGCTTTGACTTTGTCAACTAGATCCGCAGTTGCGGCTTCATCAAATTCCGGGGTAATGATAAGTACGAGTTCGTAATCTCGCATTTTATCCTCCTTTCCACGGGTTTGCCTCCAGACAGACTGGTCAGGGTGCCGGAGACGGAAAGTAATTCTGGTAAATGACCGAGGGAGAGTTTAGCATAGATGGCCTGGTTTGAGAAGGGCAGCAGGAGGATTCCGATTGAAGCCTTTTTTCCAGGCTTTTCAGGGGCGGGAATCAGGCAGGCAGATCAGGCAAGCTGTCCATCCCGGCCTGGCTGGCAGCCAAAGAGGCGATCTTCCGCAATTCACCCAGGATCCCGGAATCCAGGATCGGGCCGGGATAGTCCGCCAGCAATCTGGGGAATTCCTCACCTGCCCGCTGCCAGGCATCCTGGGAGCCGGCAGCTTCCCAATCATCCGGCCTTTGGCGGTCGATCAGGGCAGAGGGGTAGTGGGATTCACTCTTGAAGTGCTGAAAAGTGTGCTCCAGGGAGATAAAGTCCCCCTGGTGTCCGGCCTCTCGGATGGCGTCCAGTCCCAGGGGGGATCCTGGGATGGAAATGCCTTTCAGGAAGTGCCTGGCGAGGGCGATGATCTCCGCATCAAGCAGCAATTTTTCCAGACTCTGGCAATTTTCGTAGGCTAGCATGCCTGCGCCGGAGACCATATCCAGCCCAGCCAGGGCGCCCAGCAGGGCTCCCGGGGCAGATTCCAGGCCAGCCTGGAAGTCGAGGGTCTTGGCATCCGTGATGCCCAGGTAGGCCTGGGAGGGCAGTCCCACAGCCTCACTTATTTGCGCATAGGCACAGGCCAGAAGCCAGGTGCCGGGAGCGCCCATCGGCGGTGTGCCGTATTTCATATCAAAGACAGCCGGGGATCCACCCCACACCACAGGAGCTCCAGGGCTGGCCAGTTGAGCGATCACCACCCCGCTCAGATTTTCCGCTGATCCCTGGACCAGGGATCCTGCCAGAGTGACCGGTGCGGTAGCCCCGGCCATGGGCATGGACACGATCTGGATCGGAATTCCAGCCCGGGCATTGTCGAGCAGATTTTGGGCGCAAGTATGGCTCCAGGTCAAAGGCGAGGTGGGGCAGATATCAAAGATCGCCAGGGGTTTCTCTGCCAGGCGCTGGCTGCTGCCAACCACAGCCACCAGCATCTCGAACATGGCAGTCCAGCTGCTGTGCTGGAAAACGCCGGTGACAATCGGCTTGGTAAGATAGTTAAGAGCGATATACAGGCGGTAAAGGTCCTGGATGGATTCTGGCACATCACTGCAAACCAGGGCAGTGCTCTGGGAGTCCAGCGCATCCAGCACTTCCACCAGCTGGATGAAAGCTGCCAGGTCCTCCGTGTGGGCTGCTCTCAGCTTGTGGGTTCTCGGGTCGAGGATCAGGAGAGCTGAAGAGCCCGGGTTATAGAATGTTTGACCGCTTCCGTAGCTGACCATCTCCTGGCCGTGCAGGTTGAAGAGCGAGAAGCGGGCGGGGCTGCTGTCCAGGGCAGCTTCCACGATCTGGGGGGAGAGGTTGACTGTGTTTATATCCCAATCAACCCGGCACCCGGCATCCGCCAGCAGCTCCAGGGCGCCCTGGTGGTTGACCACGATTCCCGGGTCTTCCAGCAGACCTACAGCTTCCTGGACGATCCTCCGGGTTTCCTGATCTGTCAGCAGTCGCAGGGTGGGCTTCATATGCTATGAGTATACAATGAACCCCAGCCTTTGAGGGGCTGGGGCAGTGGTGCTCCTTCTCTAGCAATCAGGATGAATGGAAGCTGGTCGAGAGGGTTGGATCAGGTATACAGGCCCCAAT
>JBGCVQ010000029.1:0-4062 GCA_045888315.1 Anaerolineales bacterium
CAGTACTTGGTCCAGATCTCCTGTTTTCGCCCCTGTTTGATGAGAGTAGCTAGGTCGGCCATTTTTCTTCTCCCTTATAATTAGAATGATGATTGAATGGAGAGCGGTTCGGGCGCCCATCTGTACCTGGATCTCAACTTGATCACCCGTATCTCTTTAAACCCGGCTCTGGTCAAATCGTTTTCCCAGCCTTCTGGCGTTCGCAGGTTGCGGACCGCAGCTGCCTCCGCCCAAGCCCGGGTGGGACTGTCTTTGATCAAGAAAAAAATGAAGGCGATCAGCTTGGCAAAACCCTGGAATACGCGGGTGTTCCAGAGAGGGGAGGTGCCGACATCGATGATCGAAAGCAGCCCCCCGGGTTTGAGGACGCGCTTCATTTCCGAGAGCATCAAAGGTATGTCCATGTGGTGGGAAGCCAGTCCCGATACCACCACATCAAAACAGTCTCCAGCGCAGGGCAGAGCCATGGCATCCCCGCAGACCAGCTGAACCGCATCTCCGTTGTCAGCTGCCAAGATCTTTCCCCGGCCCTGCCGCAGCATGGATTCGGTGATATCCAGGCCGGTGATCTGGATGCCAGGGATTTCCTGTTCCAGCAGCTTCCGAGGAATGACTGAAGTGCCGGTAGCGATATCCAGGACCTTCTGACCAGGCAGGATGCTGGTATGCTTCACCAGTTCTTCCAGGAAGCTCTGGTAGCTCCATCCCCAGAAGAAGTTCAATTCGCCGTCAACCACCTCTTCATAGTGGGACGACATTTCCGTGAAGGCACCCTGGATGGCTTGTTTTTCTTTCATATAGTCGACGGCCTCCCGTAAAGGGATGGTTGCCGGCAGTGACCTGAAAACTGATGAAGATTATACACTGTTATCGCTGCCCCTCTCATCCGGCTGTCTCAGATATAGAACCTGTCCTTGTCGACCTCTTCGCGAAGGATTCTCAGCTCCTCAGCTGTTGGCGGAGGGTTGTCAATTATCTTATCCGCCAGCAGAAGCTCGAATCCAGTATTTTCCAGCACCTGGTCCACTTCAGCTCCCGGCTGCAAAGCCAGTAACTTCATCCTTTTACTGGTCTCGTCATACCCCAGGATCCCCAGGGTAGTGACCACCCGGTAGGGACCGGTTCCGGGTGGAAGCCCGGCTTTCTCCCTGGCGCCCGGTCCATCCAGGTAGCCTGGGGTGGTGATGAAATCGACCTTCTCCACAAACCGCAGCCGATCATGCTTCATGATGGCGATCGTCCGCCAGCAGTGCGAGCCTACGTCGTTCCCACCCCCGCTGCCCGGAAGACGGACCTTGGGATGGTCGTGTTCGCCGATCACTGTCGAGTTCAGGTTGCCGTAGGGATCGATCTGGGCTCCGCCTAAGAAGCCGTAATCGACAAATCCCCGCTGGGCGGTCTCGACGATATCCAGGATGCCCGAGGCAGCCAGGGCTTTGTGGAACGTCCGCCTTTCACCGACAGCAAGGGGCAGTTCCTCCAGGATGGCGCCTGTTCCGCCAAACTCGAAGATGCTGATTAAGTTAGGAGCGTGCATTTTTTGTGCCAAAGCGCCCGCCAGCATGGGAATTCCCGTCCCGATGAACACTGTGGAGTTGTCCTCCATCAGCCGGGAGGCGGAGCAGATCATCAATTCGTTGGGGTTGTAGTCGCTGGGAGCCATTTCATACCTCCGGGACCATGTCTTTAAGCTGCTGCAGCCGCTCTTCGCCAATCAGCTGAAGATATTCCTGGTGATCCTTCAGGTCATAGATATATTTCTGGAGATATGCCTGGGTGGTTTCTGGTTCGCGAGAGGCTTCGACCCAGGCTTTGATCTGGGGTTCATCGCGCTCATAGAAGTAGCACATCTCTCCCGGGTGGGATCCAAAGGGCGCTTCGATGACCGCGTCCACCAGGTAATAGGGGATCACTGTCCGGTCGGGGTGTTTGCGGATCTCTTCGGAGGGAACGACCTCCTCTGTACTGATAATCAGATTCTTGGATGCTCGAGCCATCTCGAAGGCGAAACCGCTGATGCCGTCAATCTGGGCATTGCCGTATTTGTCAGCCCGGTGAACGTGGATCAGGCCTGTATCCAGGATCAAAGCGGGCAGCAGAGCGATCGGCCCGGTGCCGAAAGGATCTTCGATGACCTTGGCTGCGCTGTAGGCGAGGGTATCTGTTCCCAGCATGGACCGGGTGGGGATGAAGGGCACACCCATGGCAGCTGCTTTAAAGCGCCAGGCGATAGCCGCGTTGGACCACTCCACACAGTGCTCGACCCGGCCGCTTTCAACCTCGCGACGGAGGCAGTTGGAAATGCCATAGACCTCCATGCCAATATAGGTGTGATCCAGGGCTTTGACCAGTCCAGCACCCAGCAGCAGGTCCAGCTCATAGACTCCCTGGCCAGCTACCCGGAGGTCCTTCTTTCCCTGGCGGATGATCTCATTGACCAGCGATTGGGGACAGCGGACAGTACCGTAGAGCTCAGTGCCGATGTAATCTCCGTCATGGATAAAACGACTGACCGCCTCGGCTTCGCTCATGCGTTTATCGATCAGGCTGCGGGTTTTGTTCCTGTTATGCTCCCGGAAGCTGTCCAGGTCGACGGGTTGAAGCAAAGGGCCCTTGCCGGATTGGATTGACGTCATGGTCACCTCCCAATGCTGAAGATGCCGGCCTGCTGGCCGTTTCCAGACAGGTCCGGTTGGTTGGGGAAGGGATTGCCCGGAAGGCAATCCCTTAAGAGCAGCATCAGCTCAGCCCAGGGGGTGGACCGAGTTCGCTCCGTCGACGCAGGGCGGTTATTTGTGAAGATTGGGCGCTGCTATGAACGACAGTCCGTTCTCGGTCAGTGCCCGGGCGGTCTCGTTCAGGGCCATGAATTTGTCCATGAAGTTGCCCGCGAGGTGGTCCCAGTCTCCGGCAGAGATGATTTCCTCCTTGTCGCGGAAGTAATCCAGGATGTCGGAGGGGTGTTCCCGGGTCTGATCGATCTCGGGATCACCGCCTTCGTGCTTGGCAGAGATGTTAGCCACATGATCAGCGATCTCGACCAATTCATCCCGCCGGTTATAGGGTTGGATGACAATGCTTTTATAGGTTTCGGTGATATGGTGCTCATAGCGAATGATATCCTCGAAACCAAGGTCTTTGCGGAACTGGGCGGTGAGCTCCATGGTCCGGTTATCGACCGAGTTGCTCCAGTTGAATCCGATCAGAGGGGTTGTGCCGTCATCCCGGGTGAATAGTTTGGCGCCCAGTAAGGTCCACAGGGCGGCGTAGGGATTGTCGTTTCCCATATAGACCGAGATCTTGAATTCATTGTCGACCCCCAGCCGATGGAGCATATACCCCAGCAGCACAGTGCCCGGATTGATGTTCAGGACCTGGCGCACACCATAGTTGGTGTAGTAGTACAGGAATTCATCCAGCCAGTCCAGGGCATGTCCATTGGGCTGGCCAACGCCGCCGAAGTAGCCTGTGATAGTCGCTGGCCCTCCCAGGTGGATGTTGGAGCCGTCGGTGCCTTTGGTGTCCAGGGTTTCCACGTAGCTGGATCCCAGGATCTGCATTGCCGCGGCAAAGGCTGGCAGGTCGCCGTCCTGTTCCTGCTCCTTCATTTTCCGAACCCGGATGAACCTGCCGGGCATCAGCAGCTCATCTTTGATGGCCCGCTCCGCGATCATGCGAATGTAAGGGAAATACTGGCAGGCGCTGATCTCCAAGGTGACGGCAAAGTCATCCGCGAAGGTCATCTTCTCCGCTTCATCACCCAGGACCTTCTTGCGGTAATCCGCCACGCTGATGAAGGCATTCCGGCCCCGCTGCCCTTCCAGCCATTCCAGGTCGGCCAGATATTCCGGTTTGGTTTCCTCCACCTTCTTGAGCAGGTGGTCCATTTTCCTGGCCTGCTCGGCCTTGGCGTTGATCTCCTCTGGTGTGCCGTACTTTTCCACCACCGCCAGGAAATCGTTGATGATCTCCATATTGGGGTCGAGCAGGATTTTGTTGATCTCCGTGAGTCGCGAGTCATCGATCTTTAATCTTGAGCGCAGATCTGTCATTGTCATCTCC
>JBGCVQ010000029.1:4162-19104 GCA_045888315.1 Anaerolineales bacterium
TCAAACTCATCATCAGACATACCGAACCAGTTCTCCTTCTGGGGGAAGGTCTTGTCCTTGACTTCTTTGTTGTACTGGATCAGACCGTTCTGAAGGACTTCGCCGGCGTTGCCGTAAACCTTGGCCATCTTGGGAGTGAATTTGGGATAGAGGCCGAACATATCATGGAAGATCAGCAGCTGCCCATGGGCATCGGGTCCTGAGCCGAGGCTCATGATCAGGCAGTCCTCAGCCCTTTCGGTGATGATCTTGGTGACACGGTCAGGCACCATTTCCAGAAGAATGCAGAACGCGCCTGCCTCTTCCAGGGCTTTGGCATCGTCAATGATCTCCTTGGCCTGGGCAGCACCGCGGCCCTGGACCCGGAACCCACCCAGGGCAGCCACGCTCTGGGGGGTGAGTCCTAGGTGGCCGACAGCGGGAATACCAGCTGAAACGATGGCGCGCATGCGGTCTGCCATCACTCTCCCGCCTTCCAGTTTGATGGCGTCGCAGCTGGCTTCAGCCATGAAGCGTCCGGCGTTGAGCACCGCCGATTCAGAGCTGGCCTGGTAGGACATATAGGGCATGTCACCCACCAGGAATGCGGTGGGCGCTCCCCTGCGAACGGCCTGGGTGTGCCGGATCATGTCATTCATGGTCACCGGCAAGGTCCCATCATAGCCGAGCATGGTCATGCCCAGGCTGTCTCCTACCAGGAGCATATCAATTTCGGCCTGTTCCTGAAAATAAGCTGTGGGGTAGTCGTAGCTGGTCAGCCAGGAGATCGGTTCTCCTTTAGCTGCCTTGTCAAACAGGGTGCGGATGGTGACTTTCTTTCTATCGGTCATTGGATATTCTCCTGGGGGAGTAGGTAAATGGAAACTATTTGGCCCTCTTCTGTCAATCCCGGGAGGAGGGATAAGAAAACCCGGCTTCCAGCCCAGATGCCAGGGGACTTCCGGCGCTGAGGGATTGCCGGGTTGGATTTGTGATAAAGGTATCCGGGGGGGCATTTTGTCCGAAGCAGATTCACCTCGCAGTGCTGATCAAACAAAATTAGTCAAGTACACCCTATTGTAAGTCAATTGGAAATCCCTAGCAACTGAATCAATCGTGGGGGGTGAGAATCATCACTGGAACTGCGGAAAAACAGCCCCCCAAGCACCTAATCCGATGATATATTTGATGTATATCAATCGACAACAATATGGTGATGGAAATCACTTGCAGAGGTATTTCTTTTTCGTGATAATGGGTTAGTGCGTCGGAATAGGCCAGCGATGTATTTTCCACCTGTTTCCCGAATCGAAAGCGTTTGTTGACCTCATTATCAAGGGAGTTGTTTATGACTGCAAAAATCATAGATGGTCGTGCTGTTGCACAGGAAGTCCGTGATGCCGTGGCCGCGGATGTGGCCGCCATGGTAGCGGAAGGCAAGAACCCTCCTGGTCTGGCAACCGTCCTGGTCGGAGAGAACCCAGCATCCCAGGTTTATGTCAGCATGAAGCATAAAGCCTGTGAAAAGGCTGGCATCAAATCCATCGGCCATGTGCTTCCCGCTACCGCCACCCAGGAAGAGGTTGAAAACCTGGTCAAAAAGCTGAATGACGATCCCGAAGTCCACGGTATCCTGGTCCAGCTCCCCCTCCCGGACGGCCTGGATGATGAAAGCGTCCTGCGGACGATCAGCATCGAGAAGGACGTTGACGGCTTCCATCCCCTCAATATCGGCCGCCTGGCTCAGAAAGGCCGGGATCCCATGTTCGTTCCCGCCACTCCTGACGGGGTCCTGTACCTCTTGAAGCATGCCGGTGTGGAGCTGGAAGGCGCCAACGCCGTTGTGTTGGGCCGCTCCTTCATTGTAGGCATGCCCGCCGCTCTGCTGCTGGTGAAGGAGAATGCCACTGTCACCATCTGCCATTCGCGCACCAAGGACCTGAAGGGTAAATGTGCCGAAGCCGATGTGCTGATCGCCGCCGTAGGACGGGCCGAAATGGTCAAGGGCGACTGGATCAAGCCCGGGGCAGCGGTGATCGATGTCGGCACCAATCGGGTTGATGATGACAGCGTGGAGAGAGGCTACCGCCTGGTGGGAGATGTCGATTATGAGGAAGCCCTGGAAGTGGCGGGCTACCTGACACCGGTGCCTGGCGGAGTGGGCCCGATGACCATCGCGATGCTGCTCCGCAACACGGTGCGCGCCGCCAAACTTGCATATAAGAAATAAGCCAGGAACTTTCGTTATCGCTTAGTCAAAGGAGTGAAATAATGACCTTCAAGAAGAACCCCGTAAAACCGTCTCCCCTTAAACTCAAGACGCCGGTCCCGTCGGATATCGATATCGCTCATGCAGCAACGATCAAACCGATCAGGGACCTTGCCAAGGAGATCGGCCTGCAGGACGATGAGCTGGAGCTGTACGGAGATTTTAAAGCCAAGGTCAAGCTTGAGGTCCTCAAGCGGCTGAAGGACGTTCCGGACGGAAAATATATTGACGTGACCGCCATCACTCCCACTCCCCTGGGCGAGGGAAAGACCACCACGACCGTGGGCTTGAGCCAGGCCATGGGAGCACATCTAGGCAAGAGCGTCTTCACCTGCATTCGCCAGCCCAGCCAAGGACCGACCTTTGGCATCAAGGGCGGTGCAGCCGGCGGCGGCTACAGCCAGATCATCCCCATGGAGGATTTCAACCTGCACCTGACGGGAGATATCCACGCCATTACGGCGGCCAACAACCTGGTAGCGGCGGCCCTGGATACCCGCATGTATCATGAAAGCCGCCAGTCCGATGAGGGGTTGTTCCACCGCCTGTGCCCGACCGATAAGCAGGGCAAGCGCCACTTCACTCCCATTATGATCCGCCGGCTCAAGAAGCTGGGGATCAACAAGACCGATCCGGATGACCTGACCTCTGAGGAAGTCAGCAAATTCAGCCGCCTTGATATCGATCCTGATACGATCACCTGGCGCCGCGTGGTTGACACCAACGACCGCATGCTGCGGGAGATCGAGATTGGCAAAGGACCCAAGGAGAACGGGTTCACCCGCGAGACCGGTTTTGATATCACCGTCGCCAGCGAGATCATGGCCATCCTGGCCCTGACCTCCAGCCTGGCCGATATGCGGGAGCGCTTTGGCCGCGTGGTGGTTGCCACCAATAAAAACGGAGAAGCAGTCACCATGGAAGACCTGGGTGTGGCCGGGGCTGTTACCGTTCTGATGAAAGACGCCATCAAACCAACCTTGATGCAGACCGTTGAAGGCACTCCTGCATTCGTTCATGCCGGTCCCTTCGCCAACATCGCCCACGGCAACAGCTCGATCATCGCTGACAAGATCGCTTTGAAGCTGGCTGATTACGTACTGACCGAGTCCGGCTTTGGCGCGGATATCGGCATGGAGAAATTCTTCGATATCAAGTGCCGCTATTCGGGATTGGTCCCGGATGCGGTGGTGCTGGTAGCGACAGTCCGGGCTCTGAAGATGCACGGCGGCGGTCCCACGGTTACTGCCGGTGCTCCTTTGGATCCAGCCTATACCACTGAGAATCTTGAACTGCTTAAAAAGGGTGTCGCAAACCTGGAAGCTCACATCGAAAATGCCCGAAAGTTCGGCATTCCCACTGTCGTGGCAGTGAACAGCTTCAAGGATGATACCGAAGCAGAAGTGCAGTTGGTCCGCGAGGCCGCCATCAAGGCTGGCGCCCACGATGCAGTCGTTACCCGCCACTGGATGGAGGGAGGCCAAGGCGCAGTTGACCTGGCCAAAGCGGTGGTTGAGGCCTGCGAGCAGCCCAGCGATTTCAAGTTCCTCTATCCGCTGGAAGGGACTTCCATCAAGGAAAAGATCGAGATCATCTGTAAGCAGATCTACGGAGCTGATGGTGTCAGCTATGAACCTCTGGCAGAGAAGAAGGTGGAGCTTTACACCAGACTGGGGTTTGACGAACTCCCCATGTGCATGGCCAAGACTCACCTCAGCCTGAGCCATGACGGAACCTTGAAAGGACGCCCGAAAGGATTTACCGTCCCCATCCGGGATATCCGGGCCTCTGTGGGTGCGGGATTCCTGTATCCGCTGCTGGGAAGCATGAGCACCATGCCGGGTCTCCCGACCCGACCGGTCTTCTATGACATCGACCTCGATGTGGAAACCGGGGATGTGCTGGGCTTGATGTAGAACAGCTGTCGGTAAGAGTGTGAACCGAATCCGGGGCAGCTCGCCTGCATCGGGAGGCTGCCCCGGAGTGACCTCTCCCTGGGAGAGGGTTTATTGGTAGAATCAGAGGCTGAATCGAAGGATGCGATGGTAAATCGCGGATCAGAGACTACCCGATGGTGGGAATTTCATCATGACTGGAAAGAAGGCGAGGGGGAAGTCATCGAGGAGATCACCCTGACAATTTACGTTAATGGTGTGGAGTTCATCTCCATTATGGGCACGCCGCTCAACCAGGATTGGTTAGCGGTTGGTTTCTTAAAGAATGAGGGAATTATCTCCGGCCTGGACGATATCAGCGAGCTAAAGATCACACCTGAAGGCTGCTGTATCGATGTCTGGCTGGAGAAGGATGTCCAACTTCCGGAGAAAATGGTCATTACCACGGGATGCGGCAGCGGCCGAACCCGGGAAGACCAGGCAGACCTGGACGTCCCATTCGAGATCGTGGGGAGCACCACTCCCCAACTGGTGTTGAATGCTTTCGCGAATCTACAGACCAAAGACAGCCTCTACGCCCGTTCCCGAGGCGTGCACGCTGCCGGTCTGCTGGATATTGGATCGGGAAAGATCCTGCAGGTTGCTGAGGATGTCGGAAGGCACAATGCGATCGACAAGCTTCAGGGAGCCTGCTTACTTGAGAATATCCCTACCCGGGGCCGGGGTTTGCTGACTACGGGCCGGATTTCATCGGAGATGCTCCGCAAAGGCGCTGCTATGGGCTGCCCGCTGGTCGCTTCGCGAACATCTCCCACCACGGCTGCGATCGAGCTGGCGCGGGAGTGGGGGATCACTCTGGTGGGCTATGCCCGCCATGGTAAGCTGCGGGTCTACTGCTACCCGGAGCGGTTGGCTTGGAACACTGATGAGGCCAAATAGGGATGAACCGCGGCGAATCAGGAACCAACAGGAATTGAGGAGCGAAGGAAATGGTTATGAGTGCACAAGACATCGATCTGGCTTTGATCAAACCCATCCTCCAGGAATTCAAGGAGCAGGAAGGCGCTGTCATTCCCATCCTGCAGCGCACCCAGGAACTGTATGGCTATTTACCAGAAGAGGCCATGCAGGAAATCTCCAAGCAAAGCGGAGTCTCCATCAGCCAGCTGTATGGGGTGGCAACCTTCTACGCTCAGTTCAATCTTGAGCCGCGAGGCCGCCACCTGATCAACATCTGTGATGGGACTGCCTGCCATGTCAAAGGCGCTCCGAAACTAGTTGAAGCAGTAGAGGAAGAGTTTGATCTCCAGGCAGGGGGAAGCGATAGCGAATTCAAGTACACTCTGGAAATCGTCTACTGTCTGGGATCCTGCGGCCTGGCCCCGATTGCGCTGGTTGACGGCCAGGTCTACGGGAATACCACGGCGGATTCGCTGGTAAAGAACATACATACGCTGGATTGAGCCCTAGACGAGGAGAACACCTATGCCGGTGTTGAAGAATATCAAGGAACTGGATGAGCTCCGACAGATTTCCCAGGCCAAAAAGGCAGACCGGGAGAACAATAAACTTACCATCATCCTGGGAATGGGAACCTGCGGAATTGCGGCTGGAGCCACTGCTGTGGCAGCTGCTGTCCGGGAAGAGCTGGATAAACGGAAGATCGAAGCGGAAATCATTCATGTGGGCTGCATTGGTATGTGCCATAACGAGCCCCTGCTGGATATCCAGCAGCCAGGTGGCCCGCGGATCACCTATACCAAAGTCAAGCCAGCCATGGTCAGCCAGATCATTGAAAAGCACCTGGTCGAGGGCAAGCCGAATAAACGCTGGATCTACGGCCAGCTGCCAGGGGAGAATGGGGCCGCGGAAGAAGGTCTCAAAACCTACCAGGAACTGCCGTTCTATGGGAAGCAGATCCGGATTGCCCTGCGCAACTGCGGGATCATCGACCCGGAGAGCATCGAGGAATACCTGGCATCCGGCGGCTACGGCGGCTTGGAAAAAGCCCTGTTCAAGATGAGTCCTGAGGATGTGATCGAGGAGGTCAAGGATTCCGGTCTGCGGGGGCGCGGCGGGGCTGGCTTCCTGACTGGGCTGAAATGGGAATTCTGCCATCGTGCCAAAGGCTACCCAAAATACGTGATCTGCAACGCGGATGAAGGAGACCCAGGCGCTTTCATGGACCGCTCGGTCCTGGAAGGGGATCCTCATGCAGTCTTGGAAGGGATGATCATTGCCGGCTATGCCATCGGTGCTCCCGAAGGATACATATACTGCCGGGCGGAATACCCCCTGGCGATTGAGCGCCTGAAAAAGGCCATCCAGCAGGCCAAGGAGTGGGGCTTGCTGGGAGAGCACATCCTGGGGTCGGATTTCTCGTTCGAACTCAAGATCAAGGAAGGCGCGGGCGCTTTTGTGTGCGGCGAGGAGACTGCGCTGATCGCTTCTATCGAAGGCAAGCGAGGCGAGCCAAGGCCCCGGCCGCCTTACCCGGCCGTAGCTGGCCTGTGGGGCAAACCCACCAATGTCAACAACGTTAAATCCTATGCCATTGCCAGCCAGATCCTGGTCAAGGGGGCGGACTGGTTCCAGGAGATTGGCACAGAAAAATCCACCGGGACCGCGGTCTTTGCCCTGACCGGGAAGATCCAGAACACCGGTTTGATCGAAGTGCCGATGGGGATCAGCCTGCGAGAGATCATCTATGATATAGGCGGCGGCATCACCAATAAAAAGGAATTCAAGGCAGTCCAGACCGGCGGCCCGCTGGGCGGCTGCCTGCCGGTAGAGGCCTTAGACACCGCGGTCGACTTTGATTCCCTGAGAGCAGCTGGCGCGGTGATGGGATCCGGCGGCATGATCGTGGTCGACCAGGATACCTGCATGGTGGAGTTCGCGCGCTATTTCCTGACCTTTGCATCTGCGGAATCCTGCGGTAAGTGTGTTCCCTGCCGGATCGGTGGACAGCGTCTTCTGGAGGTGCTGACCAAGATCACGGATGGGAAGGGGACACTGGATGACCTGGAAGAGATCGAACGCATCTCCAAATACATGCAAGAAGGCTCTCTGTGTGCCTTGGGTCAGCTGACCCCGGGTCCGGTGATGGCTTCCCTGAGGTTCTTCCGGGAAGAATATGAAGCACATGTCACTGAGAAATTCTGCCAAGCAGGGGTATGCGGCGGCATGTTCGACTACGAGATCGACGCTGACCGCTGCACCGGCTGCGGACTGTGCGTCAAGGCCTGCACTACTGAAGCCATCATTGGTGAGAAGAAGGTAGTCCATGTCATCGACCAATCGCAGTGCATCCAGTGTGGATCCTGCTATGATGCCTGCAACCTGGGAGCCATCTTGGTGAAGAGGAAACATGAACTGCCGGTCGTTGAGACTGCCTAAAGCCAAGGAGCAATGATAATTATGGGAAAGGTAAACTTCATTCTCAATGGGAAGGAAATCCAGGCTGAACAAGGGGATACCATCCTGCAGGCTGCCCGGCGACATGACATCTATATCCCTATTCTCTGCGACCATCCGGCGCTGCCTCCTGAAGGAGCCTGTCGGATCTGCCTGGTAGAGATCGAGGGACAGCGGGCACTGCACCCGGCTTGTACCTATCCGGTGAGCGAGGGCATGGAGGTTGACAGCAACAGTGAGCGAGTACGCTCGGCCCGGAAATTCAACCTTGAGCTGCTGATTTCCGATCATCCCCTGGATTGTATGACCTGTGAAGCGACTGGGGACTGTCTGCTGCAGGACCTGGCCTATGAATACGGGGTAGATGAGGATATCTACCAGGGCACCAGACACCATTTTTCGGTCAACGATCCCAACCCTTTCATCCAGGTCGACCGCAATAAATGCATCCTCTGCCGCCGCTGCGTGCGGGCCTGCAGGGAGATCAACGGGGTGGAAGCTATCAGTGTCTTCTACCGGGGATTCAGCGCCTATATTGGATTCGGAGCGGACAGTTCTATGGATGACAGCCCGTGCGAGTTCTGCGGAAGCTGTGTGGCTGTCTGCCCTACAGGCGCCTTGTGGCCCAAACTCTCGCTGGGCGCCGGGCGGCCCTGGCAAACCAGGCAGGTGCAGACTACCTGCCCTTACTGCGGGGTTGGCTGCCAATTGGTATTGGAAGTAAGGGACAACCAGATCGTCAAGGTGGATTCGGCCTGGGACGGACCCTCCAATCATGGCTGGACCTGCGTCAAAGGACGCTTTGGTTATGACTTCGTCCAGCATCCGGATCGGCTGAAAACCCCCCGGGTGAGAAGATATCTGGTGGATGGGAAAAAGAAACCAGCACCTGGAAAACGCGATCCCGAGAAGAGCGGCAACCCCTGGGAATGGGTGGATGTCGACTGGGATACGGCTCTGGAGATCACCGCAGAAAAGATGGTGGAAGCCAGAGACGGATCGGGTCCCGACAGCCTGGGTTTCCTGACCTCCGCCAAGTGCCTCAACGAGGAAAATTACCTGATGAACAAGCTGGCGCGGCAGGCGATCGGGACGAACTCGATCGACCACTGCGCCCGGCTTTGACACTCTTCCACTGTGGCCGGTCTGGCCACCGCTTTTGGCTCTGGCGCGATGACAAACTCTATTGAGGATATCGCGGAAGACGCTCAGGCTTACCTGGTGATAGGTTCCAACACCACGGAACAGCATCCTGTGATCGGCATGCGCATCCGCCAGGCGGTCCGCAAGCGCGGAGCGAAGTTGATCGTTGCCGATCCCCGGAAGATCGACCTGACGGATTTTGCCGTCCTCCACCTGCGCCAGAAGCCAGGCACGGACATCGCCCTGGTCAACGGCTTGATGCACATCATCCTGGCTAACGGTTGGGAGGACAAGGAATTCATCAAGAACAGGACAGAAGGTTTTGAGGAAGTCGAGAAAGTGCTCAAGGACTATCCTCCCTCGAAGGTAGCCGAGATCACCGGCATCCCTGAAGAGGACCTCCAGGAAGCGGCCAGGATCCTGGCCGAGAATAAACCAGCCTCTGTTCTGTGGGCAATGGGTATCACCCAGCATACCACGGGGGTTGGCAACGTGATGAGCCTGGCCAACCTGCAGATGCTGCTGGGCAATATGGGGGTTCCAGGAGGAGGCACCAACCCGCTGCGGGGCCAGAACAATGTCCAGGGAGCCTGCGATCTGGGAGGGCTGCCCAACGTCTATTCTGGATACCAGCGGGTGACTGATCCGGATCTGCGGGAGAAATTCGCCCAGGCCTGGGGGTTAGAAGCTGATGAGCTTTCAGCCGAGGTTGGAAAAACAGTCACCGAGCTGATGCCGATGGCGGCAGATGGCAAGCTCGCGGTATTGTATGTGCTGGGCGAGGATCCTATCATGTCCGATCCGGATACCAGCCATATCCGTAAGGCCCTGGAGAAATGCGGCCTGGTGATACTGGAGGAGATCTTCCCCTCGGAGACTGCGCCTTATGCTGATGTGCTGCTGCCAGGCGCGAGCTTCGCTGAGAAGGACGGAACATTCACAAATACCGAGCGCCGGATCCAGCTGGTTCATAAAGCGGTCGAATCCCCTGGCGAGGCCAAGCCGGATTGGTGGATCATTTCCCGGCTGGCGGAGAAGATCCTCGCCAAAGGCAAGCGGCAGACCAAGGAAGCGGAATTCAGTTCCTGGGATTATACGGACGCGGAGCAGATCATGGACGAGATCGCGGCCCTGACCCCGATCTATGCAGGTGTCAATTATCGGCGCCTGCGCAGGGGAGAGACCCTGCAGTGGCCGGTCAAGGACGAAGCCCATCCTGGAACACCGATCCTGCATGTGGGTCAATTCTCGCGTGGAAAGGGTCAGTTCAACCCCATCGAGCACATCCCGCCGGCGGAGCTGCCAGACAAGGATTTCCCCATGATCCTCAGCACCGGGAGGGTCCTGTTCCACTGGCATGGAGGCCAAATGACCCGCCGGTCCAAAGGACTGCTGGAGATCTATCCCCAGGCGCTGATCGAGGTCAATGACCTGGATGCCGAGAAGCTGGGATTGAATGGCAATAAGCGCGTCCGGGTATCCTCACGAAGAGGCACTATCGAAGCAGAAGCCATGATCACAGACCGGGTCCCGCCCGGGATGGTTTATGCTAATTTCCATTTCCCGGAAGCCTCAGCCAATGAGCTGACGATCGCTGCCCTGGATCCAGTTGCCAAGATCCCGGAATACAAGGTGTGTGCTGTCAAAGTAGAAGCAGCCTGACCTTTCTGATTTTCCAATCGAAAAAGACGCTGCCCTGTGGGCAGCGTCTTTTTTCTTGTGTCCAAGGGATGTCACGGAATTGTCACAGCTATCTCATAGGGTTTGTAATGCAATCTTGTTAAAATATTCACAAAGATTGTCCCCTGCCTACGTTTTGAAAAGGAGGAAGGAATGTCGAAAATTCTGATTGTTGACGACGATCCGCATTTTGGCGACGCAGCACAGATCCTAATGGAGCATGATGGGCATCAGGTTGAGCGCGCTTTCAGCGGAAAAGAAGGCTTGCAGAAAGCCGTAGATAACCGTCCCGACCTGGTGATCCTGGATGTGATGATGGAGACCGTCCTGGAGGGTGTCACCTTGACAAAAAAGCTCCATCAGAATCCGCGGACTACCGATATTCCGGTGCTCATGGTGTCATCGATCGCGAATTCCGATTATGCCGGCCTATTCCCTACCGATGAGTACATCTATATTGATGCTTTTCTCACCAAACCAGTTGACCCTGTCAGGATGGTCAGAAAGGTCCACCGGATCTTGGCCTGACTGAAGGTCTCCCTGCGTCTGTCAACTGCTTGCCGCATCAAGGAGGATGATCGTGATCTCTCAGATCCCTTATTTGAACATTAGGGGAAATAGCACAAGCTTGGAGGATTTAGTTCAGGCTCTGGAGTCAGCAGGGTTTCGGGTTGGGACTGAAAACCTGGGTCCGGAATGGTCGAATGGAAGGTTGAGGCTGGCTAGCAAGATCTATTTGATGGATGAAACCCTGGTGTCTGGCTGCCAGCAGAAGATCCAGGATTTGATCGAAGAGAATAATCGCCTGCGCAAATACGCCCAGGCCAGAGAACAATATATCCGATTGGTGACCCATGAGCTGAAATCTCCTATTGCTGCTGTTGAGAACTATCTCAAAATGATCTTGCAGGGGTATATCAAGCTGGCAGATCAGGAGCAAGTCCTGGAAAGATGCGTTATCAGGACCTGCCAGGAGCGCCAGCTGATCGACGATCTGCTTGACCTGAGCCGCTTAGAGGGGGAGTCAATCCCTACAGAACCTGTCCAATTGGACCTAATCCTTGGGGAAGTCCTCCATGAGTACCAGGATGATTTTGACGAGAAAGAGCTTCAAGTGACTGTGGAGATCATGGAGGGCATCCCCCCAGTGCTGGCTTCTGCCCGGTTGTTGAAAAGTGTTTGGTGCAATCTGATCAGCAATGCTTTGAAATACACGCCTGAAGGGGGAAGGATTGATGTTGGCCTGGCACGTGAGGAAAGCAAGCTGGTCGGCTGGGTAGAGGATACCGGGATTGGAATCCCAAAAGCAGACCAGAACCGCCTGTTCCAGGAATTTTTTAGGAGTGACAACGTTAAAAATCTGGCAATCCCTGGAACAGGATTGGGATTGGTTATCGTTAAAAAGATCCTGGTGGGCGTTGGGGGAAGTATCTCAGTCTCCTCCCATGAGAACCAGGGATCCAGATTTCAGTTTTCCATTCCGCTTCCCACAACCTGAAATATCCGGAAAATCCCAGCAGTGTATCCTTGAAAATCCATTTGAATCTTCAAAGCTCCCTGTCGACTCTTGACGGGGATTTGAATATAATATCTGTAATGGTATACCAACAGGATCTGGATTATGGCAGGGAAAAAACCCTCAGGGAATAAATTCGGCAGGATCAACCCAGACGATTACGATAATTTCGAAGACCGCTACTTGGATAAAGGGGGAGGAGGTTCAAGCAGTAAAGCGGCCGGAAAAAAAGGTCCCAAGACCTTCAATGTCATGAAAAAGCAGCAGCATCGGGCTGCCCGGGATCAGCGCCTGGAAGAGCTGGAAGATGCCCTGTGCCTGGTGCTGGACGGTTTCCCGGAATTCGAGACTGAGGATCAGCGGGAGGGGTTCATTGATCAGTACGTAGACTGGGTGGAGGCTAATCTCCTAAGATTAACCCCCCTTGATCCAGCCCAGGTGGAGATCAGCTTCAGTAAATCCGGGGGACCGGGCGGACAGAACGTCAACAAGCGGGAGACCAAGGTCTCCCTGCTCCACAAACCGACCCAGATCCGGGTGATCAATGACCAGACCAGGAGCCAGGTGGAAAACAGGGAGCTGGCAGAGAAGCTGCTCCTGCAGCGCTTAGCGGACCATATCCGGGATTGGAAGATGTACCTCGGTCCCGGCCAGCGAGTGGACCTGGAGCTGGTCCTGGAACTGCTGGAGCGGGAGAGCTAGCTGTTTGCTTGAGGCAAATAAAAAGGCCGGACCGTGCCGCAGCATGGTCCGGCCTTTTATTCTTAATGGCTTCCCCAATTAAGCAGGGGATTTCCTGAACCAGGTCCTCCATTCCTTGTTCTCCCACACCACCAGGATCGGTGAGGCGTTGAAGATCGAGGAGTAGGTACCCGAGAAGACACCGATGAGCAGGATCAGCACAAAGTGGCGGATGGTGCTGCCTCCGAACAGGACCAGGGAAAGCAGGGTGAGCATCACGGTCAGCTGAGTGTTGATCGACCTGGCAAAGGTCTGGATGATGGAGGAATTGACGATCTCCTCAAAGGGCGTCCGGCGCATGCGCCTTTCGTTCTCGCGGATGCGGTCGAAGACCACGATGGAATCATGAACGGAGAAACCGATCACGGTCAGCAGGGCGGTCAGGAACAGGGCATCCGCTTCCCAGCCCAGGAAGTGTCCCAGGATGGCTTCCACACCGACGACCACGACCACGTCATGGAGCATGGCCAGGATAGCGGCCACGCCGTAGCGGTAGGCGTTCTTCACGCCGCGGAAGGCATAGGTGATATAGGCCAGGATTCCCAGGGCGGCCAGGCCGACAGCGCCGGCAGCTCGCTGAGCAACCTCCTGCCCGATGGTTGGGCCCACGCTCTCGAACCTGTTCAGTTCGACCGTGACTCCAAAACGGCTTTCGATCTCTCCCAGGATGTCCTTTAGGACACCTTCATCCATGGCCTTGGAGCGGATGATCAAGATATCGCCGCCTGAGGTCTGGACCTTCGTGTCGGAAAAACCGAAATCCGTGAAGAGATTGATCATGCTGTCCGTGTCTGGCAGGGTGCCGTCCACTTTGATCTCCAGGTAGCTCCCGCCGGAGAAGTCGATCCCGGTCGGCAGGCCCCAGGCCAGCAGGGCGGCCATGCCGGGAACGATGACGACGAGGGAGATTGCGAAATATAGATAGCGGTATTTGATGATGTTTTTCATGGGATCCTCTTTATACTCCAAACCACTTGGGATGCTTGGCGGATTGGATGTTGTCCAGGGTCAGGTGCAGGAAGGTCCTGGTCGCGGTCACAGCCGTGAACAAACTGACCATCACACCGATCGCCAGGGTCAATGAGAATCCCTTAACGATGCTTGCACCAAAAGTGGATCCAAACCAGAACAGGATGGCGGAGGTGATCAGGGTCGAGAAATTGGAGTCCCGGATGGAGGGCCAGGCCCGGTCCCAGCCGATCGAGATGGCTGCCTGGATCGAAGCGCCTGCCCGAAGTTCCTCTTTCATCCTCTCAAAGATCAGCACGTTGGCATCCACGGCCACACCGATGCTGAGCACGAACCCGGCGATACCCGGGAGGGTCAAGGTGACCGGGATCCAGCGGTAGATGGCCATGGTCAGCAAAGCATACATTAGCAGTGCCAGATCAGCGATCAGCCCCGGAAGGCGGTAGTAGAGCACCATGAAGAGCATCACGGCTGCCATGCCGATGATCCCGGCTACCAGGCTCTTCTGGAGCGAATCCTCACCCAGGGTTGGCCCGATGGTCTCGGTTTGGGCGACCTTCAACGGGATCGGCAGGGAACCGTACTGGAGCTGGACAGCCAGGTTGTGGGCGGTTTCGCTTGTGAAGTTGCCGCTGATCGATCCGGTCCCGGAAGTAATCGCCTGTTCGATGCGGGGGACCGAGATCACCTCTTTATCGAGGACAATGGCCAGGATCTTACCCACGTTGGCGGTCGTATACTCCCGGAAGATATCCGCTCCATCCGATGTCAATTCAAAGGCGACCAGGATGTTGCCAACGGCGTCCGTTGTCACCCCCACCTGTTTGAGAGCAGCGCCAGTCATCACGGTATGAAAGACCTGCTGATCGGATTCGGTAGTGACAGTGCCCGTTGTGTCGCTGGCTGTCTCGAAATCGGTAGTGATCTTGGTGCCGACCAGCGCGGCTGCCCCCTGCGGGTCAAGTGCCCCAAAATCAACGAATTCCAACAGCGCGGTTTCCTTGATGGTGGAGAGAGCTTCTTCCGGATCACGCTGTCCGGGCAGCTCGACCAGGATGCGCCGGTCGCCGGCGACCTGGACCACGGCTTCACTGACGCCCAGGCCGTTGACGCGGTCCTCGATGATCTGCCGGGCGGTCTGCATGTTCTCCGAGGTCACTTCCGTATCCGGAGGCAGGTCCGCTTCAAGCAGGGCCTGGACCCCACCTACCAGATCCAACCCCAACTGGGTTTTGATGTCTTTGTTGTAGCTCCCAAGATGGATCCCGGGGTGGTTGGGAAGGTCGATATAGATCGATAAGGCGATCAAGATAAGGATCGGAATGATCCAGCG
>JBGCVQ010000030.1:0-22356 GCA_045888315.1 Anaerolineales bacterium
TTAGTGGTTTGATGGGCCAGAATGGATCTTATGTAAGTGACTACCAGGGTTCCGGTCCGGTGATCCGGATGGAGATCGAAGCCGGCATCGGAGAATTGAATTTGCTGGTGCGGTGATCTGGCTGGAGCAAATGTATCTGTGAATGGGAGGTAAAAATGGACTTTGGTAAATTATTTTCGCGAGCTTGGGATATGCTCTGGAAAAACGCTTTCCTGATCTTGCTGGCGGTGCTGGCGGTGTTGGGGGGATCCGGATCGGGAGGATCCTTTCAAAGCAGATTCGCTTTCCCCCGGGGTGATTTTCATTGGCAGGATCTGCCTCGCCTCGATTTTGGGAGCAATTTCAGTGATTGGGGTATCCCGGCAGCAGCTGTGGGCGGTATCCTGGTGCTGGTTTTAGTGGCGCTGCTGGTCGGCCTGGTCTTCTGGGCTTTAGGCGCGATCGCCCGGGGGGGATTGATCAGCGCTGTCAACGATCTAGAAGAGAACCAGCCGGCCGATTTCATGACCGCTTTCCGAACTGGCTGGGATAAAGGCTGGCATCTGCTGGGCATCGCCCTGGTACCTGCCATCCCCGGCCTGGTGCTGTTCGCCTTGTTGATAGGCAGCCTGGTGCTGTCCGGCGGCTGGGATTTTATCGGAAGGTTTGACCCCATCCGGGATGGCTGGTCTGCCCTTACTCCTTTGTTGATCATCACCTGCCTGCTGATCCCGGCTGCCATGATCCTCTCGCTGCTGCGGACTTTTGCCAACCGGGCTTGCATGCTGGAAGGAACCGGGGTGCTGGCTTCCTATCAGCGAGGCATCGAGGTGCTGGGGGATAACCTTGGGTCAGCGGTCATCCTGTTCCTGCTGCAGATCGCCCTCAGCTTTGGCGTAGGGCTGGTGATGATCGTGCCCGGGATCCTGTCTGCTGTATGCTGCCTGCTGTGGCCGCTGCTGATCCTGTTCCAGGCTGCCTTTGTGGCCTTCTACTCCATCCTCTGGACCCTAGCCTGGCGGGAGTGGGTCGGAGCTGCTGTTGTGGAGGCTCGATAGATAATCATAATTGACCTTGATAGGGCGATCCCTCCCCGGAGGCGGCTGTACAGCAGTTGTCTTTCAGGGCAGACGGATCGCCCTTTTTTGTTTCCTGGCCGCGTGAATTTCCACGGAAATTTACATATAATATGGATGCACTCCCAAATTTGCCAGACAGGAGATAGACCCATGCAAAATGAGCTTGTCATTCCGGGCCCGCTGCTGGATGAGAACGGAAATTTGAACCAGGTGGGCTGGTCCAGGCAGCAGCTGCTGGACTGCAACCTGGAAGATGCCAGGTTCTACCGGATGAAATTCCTGCAGAAGTTCCGGATCAAGCGCTGGGATTATTATGCGGTGTTCACTCCGCGAAGATTCTTTTCCGCGACCATCGCTGATCTGGGATATGCAGGGAACATCTTTGTATACACCATCGATTTTGAAACCCTGGATCTCCATGAAGAGGGGATCGTCGTTCCCTTTGGAAAGGACATCCTCCTGCCGCGAAACAGCAGCGGGAGGAGGTCTTATTTTGCCAATCAAGATCTTTCTCTGGAGTTCATCTTTGAAAATGGGGTCCGCAGGCTGCTGGTATCCTGGCCGGGCTTTGATAGCGGGAAGGGTATCGAAGCGGATATCTCCCTCTCACAGCCCGAGAGCCAGCAAACGATCACGATCGTGATCCCCATCGGGAAGAAGCGCTTTTACTACAATACCAAGATCAACTGCCTCCCGGCTTCGGGAACGCTCCGCTACGGAGAGCTGAACGAAAACCTCACGCCGGATTCCAGCCTGGGATCCCTGGATTGGGGCCGGGGGGTCTGGGAATACAGCAGCTTCTGGCAGTGGGCCAGCGCGTCCGGGTTCCTGCCCGACGGCAGGACGGTCGGTTTGAACCTGGGAGGGGGCTTTGGGGATACATCCCAGGCGACGGAAAACTGTGTCTTCCTGGACGGCGTCGTCCACAAGCTGGACCAGGTTGCCATCGATTATGATCCCGGGGACTATACCCGCCCCTGGCGGTTCAGCGACAATCAAGGCCGGCTTGAGCTCGATTTCCAGCCCTTTAAGGAGCGAGCAGCAGTGACCAGGCTGGGGATCATCGACAGCGAGGTGCACCAGATGTTCGGGCGCTACAGCGGTTTTGTGGTATCCGATGGCGGCCAGCGGATCGAGATCGACGGCCTGGTAGGTTTCGCGGAGGATCACAAAGCCCGCTGGTAGCCGGCTGATCGAAAGCGAACAATCCGCAGCGATCCGGATAGGATAGAATATTAATGTTCTGTATAAGAACCAATTCCCGGATTTACAGAATGCCCGGGAGAGATTATAGTGGTGGGGTAAATGTTCTAAGATTGGAGCAGAGGAAATGAAACTAAACGTTGGAGATCAAGCACCGGATTTCACGCTGCCGAGCCACCTGGATAAGGAGGTCACTCTCAGCGATTTCCGGGGAAAGACCACTGTGCTGGTTTTCTTTCCCCAGGCTTTCACACCGGTTTGAACCAGCCAGATTCCGTCCTATGAAGCGGAGTACGCGACATTTGCGGAATTGAACGTCCAGGTTCTGGGCATCAGCGTAGATCATGTACCGGTTTTGAAAGCGTGGGCAGAGGATATCGGGGGGATCACCTATCCCTTGATGAGCGATTTTTGGCCCCACGGCGAAGTAGCACGCAAATATGGGGTGTTCCGCGAGGATGATGGCTATTCCGAGCGGGCGATCTTCATCATCGACAAAGAGGGCGTCATACAGTATATCGACATCCACGATATCGATGAACAGCCTGACAACCAGGTGCTGTTCAAGGAGATCAACCGCATCCAGCCGGATATCAAGCCGGCCAAAGTCCAGGAGGAAGAGCCCGAGGATGCTCCCCTCAAGCTGGAAGGTGTGATGTTGTTCTGCAATAAATGGTGCCCGGGATGCCGCCGGGCCAGGGTGTGGTTCGAAGAGAACGGCATCGAATACAAGGAGTACGATATCACCCGCGATCCGGTTGCGGCTCGCCAGGTCAAGGAATGGACAGGCGGCAGCCTGACCACACCGACCTTCTACATCAACGGGGAAGTGGTCATAGACTGGAAATTGGATGTAGTATCCAAACTGCTGCTGTGAGGCGGCAGACCTGCCCGGAGCCAGAATAGGCTCCGGGCTTTTTCGTTTAAAGGCACCAGCGTCTTGACAGGGGGATACTTTATTCTATAATCTATTCGAAATCTGGATATTTATAAAGTAAATAGGATGCCTGTAAACCATCAATCGGTCACCCTGGAATATATCCTGCTGGGTTTGTTGAGGGACAGCCCGGATCACGGCTATGCTCTTTTTGAGAGGGTCCAGGAGACCCCCGAGCTTTCCCTGATCTGGCGGGTGAAGCGCTCCAAGCTGTATTACTTGCTGGATAAACTGGCTGGTGAGGAGCTGCTCTCCCTCTCGATCCGGTCCCAGGAGAGTTCACCGGACCGCAAGATCTACCAGCTGACCGCGAAGGGCCAATCCGCTTTTGAGGCATGGCTGGAAGAACCGGTCCTGGCTTTTCGTGACGTTCGAATCGAGTTCCTCTCCAAGCTGTACTTTGCCCTCCTGGCCGGTAGAGAGTCTG
Source organism: Anaerolineales bacterium (assembly GCA_045888315.1). Lineage (GTDB taxonomy): Bacteria > Chloroflexota > Anaerolineae > Anaerolineales > UBA11858 > B10-G9. The sequence continues at coordinate 3,626 of JBGCVQ010000030.1, forward strand.
CCCTGGAGCTGATCGATAAACAGCACGAAGTCTGCCGGGGATGGTTGGAGAGCTTGAAGGCGGAAAGAGACCAGGAGGCTGAGATCGTTTTCATATCGAGGCAGGTCTATCAATTCCGGATCGGTCAGATCTCTGCCATGATCACCTGGCTGGAAGACTGCCGGGATCAAATTCCAACTTAGTCAAAGCGGCTTACCGCTCAACAAGGAGTAGATTATGAAAAAGTTCGCCCTGATCATCACATTGCTGGCCCTGTCCCTGACCGGCTGTGGCTTGCTGCCTGGCACCACATCTCAAGGGCAAAACCTGGAGATCACCGATTCCACCGGGCATACCGTCTTGCTTGAAAGCGTTCCGCAGCGGATTGCCATTGCCGGTAAGGCTACCTTCATGCTCCAGGACGCGATATTCCTGTTTCAGGAAGCCAACCAGCGAGTAGTGGCCCTGGAGAATCGTAAGCAGTCTGTCTTCTCATTCCTTCCGGTGGTTGACCCGACAATTTCCGATAAGGAGATCTTTGAGGCTAATGTCGGACCTGAGCAGATCGCGGCCGCCCAGCCTGACCTGGTGCTCTTGAAGAGCTATATGGTTGAATCCCTGGGAGATCCGCTGGAACAGTTGAATATCCCTGTGATCTACCTGGACTTGGAGACTACCCAGGCTTTTTATGAGGATATCCATACCCTTGGCCAGGTCTTTGGAAATCCCGACCGGGCAGATGAGATCGTGAATTATTACCAGGAGCGGGTCAGCCAGGTGCAGGATCTGGTCTCCAGCGCGGAGTCTGAACCCTCGGTTTTGATCTTGGAATACAGCGAGGACGGCGGGGAGGTCGCTTTCAGCGTGCCGCCGGTTTCCTGGCTGCAGACCACCCTGGTGGAAACCGCCGGGGGCATCCCGATCTGGAGCGATCTGGACGTCAGCGGGGGCTGGACCGTGGTCAATCTCGAGCAGATCGCAGCCTGGGATCCGGACCAGATCTACATCATCGATTATTCAGGAGCTGCCTCCCAGGTTGTGGAAGACCTGAGGCAGAATCCGATCTGGAGCAACCTTAAGGCTGTCCAGACTGACCAGATGTATGCCTTCCCCTATGATTTTTACAGCTGGGATCAGCCGGACACGCGCTGGATCCTGGGGCTGGAATGGCTGGCGACCCAGATCCATCCAGAGCAGACTGCCGGGATCGATATCATGGCGGAAGTGCGCAGTTTCTATACGGAGATGTATTTCCTTGATAAGGAAGCCATTGATGCCCAGGTTATGCCAAAACTCACCGGTGATATTCCCTGATCGCCTATGAGCGCTCCTAGCTACCGCCGGGTGATCCTTGTCCTAGTGGCGACCCTGCTGGGTGTTTTCCTGGCATCGGTCTTCATAGGACGCTACCCGGAACCTTACTGGATGCCCATTCGGGTTTTCCAGGAGGATCCCCTGGCCCGCCAGCTGGTGCTGCGGCTGCGGCTGCCCCGCCTGATCACCGCCCTGCTGCTGGGCATGGTGCTTTCAGCAGCAGGATCTGTCCTGCAGATGGTCTTCCGCAACCCGCTGGTGGAGCCTGGCTTCCTGGGAGTCTCCCAGGGAGCCGCTTTCGGGGCTGCGATCAGCATCCTGTGGTTCACCCGCCACCCGCTGGTGATCGAGCTCAGCGCCACCCTGTTTGGTTTGCTGGCACTGGCCGGGGCCTATTTCCTATCCACCCGCATCCGCTATGGCGGTTGGGTGCTGCGGCTGATCCTTTCCGGTGTGGCTGTCTCCGCCCTTTTCTCTGCCGGAGTAGGCGTGCTTAAATACATCGCTGACCCACTGACAGAGCTCCCGGAGCTGACCTTCTGGCTGCTGGGCGGCCTGTACAGTGTGACCTGGCTGGATTTGCTCTACGTCCTGCCCTTCGGGCTGGTCGGGTTGGCGGTGGTCTACGCCATGCGCTGGCGGATCAACCTGCTTTCCTTGAACGACGAGACCGCGTTTTCGCTGGGGGCTTCTCTGGGTCGGGAGAGACTGGTCCTGCTGATCTGTGCCGTATCTGCGACAGCAGCCCTGACCGCAGTCAGCGGCATCATAGGTTGGATCGGGCTCATCGTCCCCCATATGGCCCGGCGGTTGCTCGGTGCCAGCGGGGAGAAATCCATCCCTGCGGCCATCTTGATCGGCGGCGTTTTCAGCATGATCGCGGATGACCTGGCCCGGACGCTGCTGCCAGGTGAGATTCCCCTGGGAATCCTTACCTCAGCGATCGGGGCAGTCCTCTTCATTTACTTGATGATCAGTGTGGGTATCAAGGTCAGGCAGCATGTCTAATCTATTCTCCCTGGAAGGGATCAGCTTCCGCTACGATCCTGAGGATCCTATCGTCCTGGAAGACCTCTCCCTGGAGATCCCGGCAGGCAAGGTGACCGCCATCCTGGGTCCCAACGGGACCGGCAAGACCACCCTTCTGCACATCATGCTTGGTGTGCTGAAACCAAACAAGGGCAGCATCTACGTGGCTGGCAAGGCGCACCAGGCCTATTCCCGCCAGGAGCTCAGCCGGCTGATCGGACTGGTGCCACAGTTCGAGAGCATCCCCTTCAATTTCACGGTCTTTGAATATGCCCTGCTGGGCAGATCTCCCTATCTGAACCCTTTCCAGATGCCAGGGAAAGAGGACCTGGAGATCGTTGACAGGGCATTGGAAATGGCAGGTATCTCCCAGCTGGCTGGAAAGCCCGTGATGGAGATCAGCGGCGGGGAGCGCCAGCTGGTGCAAATTGCCCGGGTGCTGGTCCAGAACACCAAGATCCTGCTGCTGGATGAACCTACCGCTCACCTGGACCTGGAAAACCAGCATCGGATATTAAAACTGCTGAAGAAGATGAGCGCGGAAGGCACAACCGCGGTGATGACCACCCATGATCCTAATGCGGCTATTTTCGCAGCCGATTATTTTGTGCTCATGAAAGGCGGAGCGATCACCGCCCAGGGCTCGGTTAGCGAAGTGTTCACCACCGAGAATCTAGCCCGGATCTACCATGTGCCTATCCGGGTGGAAAAGAACAATGGCTATATCATGGTGGTCATGGAAAAGGGAGGATCGTGAACCAGGTCAGCGTCCTGACCGGAGAGATCCAGTCCGGGAAAACCAGCTTATGCCTGGCACTGGTGGAGGAAGCCCGGAAAAGCGGCTATGAGGTCGGAGGACTGCTGTCGCCGGCTGTTTATCAGAGGGGAGAGAAGACCGGGATCGATGTTCTCGATCTGAAAACATCTCGCCGCAGAAGGCTGGCTGAACTGAACGAGGGCCAGTCCAGCGATCTGGAAACCATTCACTGGGCCTTCTTGCCAGAGGCGGTCGAGTGGGGAAATCAAGCCCTGCTGCAAGCTTTCCCCTGTGACCTGCTGTTGATCGATGAGTTGGGACCGCTGGAATTCAACCGGGGAGAAGGCTGGGTGAATGGCTTTGAGGCTATCCGCCGCGGGGAATTCCAGGCAGCCCTGGTCGTGGTCCGTCATTCCCTACTGGAAGAGGCGCACCAGCGCTGGGATATCTCCCGGACCATCGACCTCAGCGATCCCTCCCGGGTCCCGCTTTCATCTGAGGAACTCTGCCGTCTGCTGCTGGGGAACTGACCCGGAATTTCCTTGGCATTCTGGCGGTGGTATAATTAGTCTGTTGATTTTCAGTTTGGGAGGTGCGGTATGCGTTTCGGAGGCTGGGAATTAGTTATCGTGCTGGTGATCGTTGTCTTGGTATTCGGCGTAGGTCGGATCAGCAAGATCGGCGGTGAACTTGGCAGCGGGATCAAGGCCTTCAAGGAAGGTTTGCAGGGGGATGACGAGGAAAACGCTGACAAGGAACAAGACCAGGATCAGGAGAAGAGCTGAAGCGCTGGCAGCTGGAGACCCCTGGCAGACCGCGTTGATTTCCTGATTTCCGTTAGCAATTGACCGCTTGGATCAAAGCGGTCATTTTATATCAGGCAGGATCTGTCAGCCCCATCTGTCGGCATTCAGGGTTTGATAAGGGAGCATGTTGTGAAATTGCTCAAGAAAATCTGGCGGGGGATCACTGCGCCTTTCCGATGGCTGGGAAGGACCGTGTCCAAGCCGTTCCGGAAAGCCGCCGAATTCTTCCGGGAGGAACCGGACGAAGCGCCCATGGCGGACAGCCTCCAACTGGCTTTTGAGCAGCCATCCAGCTTCCTGGAGCATGTCGGAGCACTTCGCAAACACATTCTCAGGTCTTTCGTCGTTCTCATCCTCTGCGCCCTGGTGGCTTTCATCTACCTCCAGCCCCTGCTGGAATTCATCTCCATGCCCATCGATGGCCTGGAGCATTTGACTGCGGTCGATGTCACCGAACCGATCTCCGTGGGTATGCGGGTAGTGCTGCTGGCTGCCTTTACAGCTGCCCTACCTTATATCATCCTCGAGCTGTTCTTCTTCATCGGTCCGGCCTTATCCCGCAGAGCCAGGTTGATCGGGTTGATCTCCATACCCCTGGTGGTGATCTTCTTCTTTGGCGGGATGGCCTTCGCGTTCTATTTGATCCTCCCAACTGGGCTCCCGGTACTGCTGAATTTCCTGGACCTGGAAACCCAGATCCGCCCCTCTTCCTATATCCGCTTTGCTACCAACCTGATGTTCTGGTTTGGCGTGGTCTTCGAGTTCCCCCTGCTGGCTTACCTGCTGACCGCCATGCGCATCATCACCCCCAGAGACTTATTGAAGAACTGGCGCATCGCGGTGGTGGTGATCGCTTTCCTGGCAGCCTTGATCACTCCAACCGTCGATCCCATCAACATGATGCTGGTGATGATCCCGCTTTTGCTGCTCTATGCCCTGAGCATACTGCTTTCTTTCATGGCAGGAGGCCGCCGGAAGAACGCAACGAGCGGGGTTGAAACAGAGTAGGGATGGGGCTTGTTAAATTAGAAAAGCAGCCGATCGGCTGCTTTTTTTGATCTGCGCTGGGCAGCTTTCCATCAGTCTTTGGGTATCCAGGCCAGCACCCGTGTACCCTTCCCGGGGCTGGAATCCAGCTCGATATTTCCGCCGACCTTGCTGATCCTGCGCTGCATATTGGCCAGCCCATGGCCCAGGTTAGCCTGGATCTTATTGATGTTGAACCCCTGGCCGTTATCCTTCAGCTCCAGGTAGAACTTACCATCCTCGTCGAAGAGGCGGATCTCAGCCTTGTCAGCCTTGGAGTGTCGGGCTATGTTGGAGAGCGCTTCCTGGGCGATCTTGTACAGGGTCAAGGTATTGTGGTAATCCAGCGCCAGGGATTCCTTCGTTTCATCCACGACCGTGCCTTTGATCTTGGCGTTGGCTTCCAGCTCCTGGAGCAGGATCTGCAGGTTTTCCTTGAAGCTGATATCCTCCTGCATCTGGCGGGGTCGCAAATCGGCGATATAGGTCCTGATATCGTTGATGGTGCTGTTGATGCTGTCCGTGGCGTGGTTCAGCTTCTCCAGGCTTTCCTCTGGATTCTCATTGATGATGGCTTTGACATAGTCCAGAGTGAGGCCGAGTGAATACAGGGATTGGATGACACCATCGTGGAGATCCATCCCGATGCGCTCCCGCTCCTCCAGGACCGCGATGGTCTTGATATGCTCCTGGAGCTGGGCATTCTGGATGGCAGTTCCGGCCCACATTCCCAGGGTGGTCAGCAAGTCAAGCTCGCGAACGCTGAAGACGCGCTTCTTCTTGCTGGAGAGGGTCATGACCCCGACAACCTCCCTGGTTGCCTGGAGGGGGATGACCGCCTGGCACACAAAACCAACCTCGACGATGGCAGGGCGCAGGACCCGCTCGTCCGTTTCCAGGTTGTAAGCCACCAGGGCTTTGTTGAGTCCGGCGACCTTTCCGATCAAGCCGTCCCCTACCCGGAAGACCGTCCGGGAGTAGAAAGCGTCGAAATCATCTCCCCGCAGCAGCGAGAGGCGCAGTTCCTTGCCGCCCCTGTCCAGCAGGAAGATCTCGCCGGTCTCGACATCCAGGTATTTCAGGACCTTCTTGAGCGTCATGCTCATGATCTCCCTGGTGTCCCAGGAGCTGGCGATGCCCTGGGCCAGTTCGTTAATGAGAGACAGGTCCTGGTTCTGCTGGTTGAGGGTCTCGTCTCGATCTAGAACATTCTCATAGAGCTGGGTGTTGGTGATGGCTACCGCCGCGTAGGCTGCCAGGGTTTTCATCAGGCGCTCGTCATCGCGGCTGAACTCCTTTTCCCCGATCTTATTGGTCAGATAGATCTGACCAAGGATCTTTTCCCCCACAGAGATGGGAACTCCCAGCATGGAGGTCATGGTCGGGTGGTAGCGCGGAAAGCCTGCTGACCGGCGGTCAGCGGAGATCTCAGGGATGCGGATGACTTCGTGTTTGTGCTGCAGCTCCCCCAGCAGTCCCTTTCCTTCAGGCGGGTGGGGCATAAGGTGGAGCTCTTCTTCAGACATGCCCGAATGGATGAACTGGATCACTTTCCCTTCCTCATCGCGAATCGCCAGAGCGGCATATTCCGCCTGGACCTGAGCTTGCGCCAGGCGCACGATCCGGGAGAGGAGGGTCTCCAGTGAAAAATCACCTACCAGGTCCTTGCTGGCCTGGTAAAGCGATCCTATTTGTTCTTCGAGCTCTTTCTTCGTCTTTTGAGCCATAGGGTCCCAGTGACATTTTACCTTATCCAACTCCATTTTTGATAGTTTTTGCTAGTCAAGATGCTTTATTTTATATATCTATAACACTCCAACGTTTAGATTGGGTTTTCCAGGGTGTTTTTTATGAAAAAGGATCAAAATAGCTCCCGGATCAAGGGTTTTTACCTTCTGCCGCTAGAAGAACGGCGCCAGGAATTGCTGGGTAGGGGGTTTGCCACACCTGAGGACCTGGCTGGATTCAGCCCGAGCACCGGCCTGCCGCTGGAAACAGCGGATCATATGATCGAAAATGTCATCGGGACCTTCAGCCTTCCGCTGGGGATTGCCCTGAATTTCCAGGTCAACGGGGACGATGTGCTGGTGCCGATGGCAGTCGAGGAACCCTCTGTGGTCGCCGGAGCTTCTTTCATGGCCCGGCTGGCCCGGGAAGGCGGCGGCTTCCAAGCTGCCGCGACGGACCCAGTGATGATTGGCCAGCTGCAGATCCTCGACCTGGAGGACCTGGCCAAAGCCCGCCAACGATTGGAAGACAGCAAGGGTGAACTTCTTAAGGAACTGGAAGACCTCGACCCCGTTCTCAAGGAGCTTGGCGGAGGACCCCGCGATCTGCAAGTGCGTGAGATTAGCGACTCAGCGGTGGGTCCTTTCCTGGTCGTGCACCTGCTGGTGGATGTCCGGGACGCGATGGGCGCTAATGCGGTCAACACAGCCTGCGAAAGGCTGGCGCCCCGGGTGGAGGAGATCACCAACGGACGTGTGCATCTGCGCATTCTTTCCAACCTGGCAGATCAGCGCCTGGCCTCCGCGTCTTGCACCATACCTGCTTCGGCCCTGGCCTTTGAGGATTACTCCGGGGAGGAGGTCAGGGATGGAGTGATCGAAGCCTGGGCCTTTGCTGACGCGGACCCTTACCGGGCAGCCACCCACAATAAGGGCATCATGAACGGGATCGACGCGGTCGCCCTGGCGACTGGAAATGATTGGAGGGCAGTGGAAGCCGGAGCTCATGCTTATGCAGCCCGCTCCGGTTCCTATCGCTCGCTATCTCGCTGGTCAGCTGCCCCGGAGGGAGGTCTCCACGGGGAACTGGAACTGCCCCTGGCAGTTGGCATCGTGGGCGGGGCGACCCGGGTCCACCCCGGGGCCAAAGCCGCCTTGAGGCTGATGGGCGTGAAAAGCGCCAACCAGCTGGCAGAGATCATGGCGTCTGTCGGGTTGGCCCAGAATCTGGCCGCCCTGCGGGCGCTGGCCACCGACGGCATCCAGCGCGGGCATATGCGCCTGCATGCCCGCCAGGTCGCCATTGCGGCTGGCGCTCAAGGGGAGCAAATCAATGAACTCGCGAGAATACTGGTCAAGGAGAAAGCTGTCCGGGTTGACCGGGCGGAGCAAATCCTCCAAACCTGGAAGGAAGAAGACTGAAACATGGCAGAAGTCAACGGAAAATCCCAATTATTAAAACCTGCCCGGCCGGTGGGGATCATTGGCTATGGTGCTTATGTGCCGCGCTACCGGCTGCCGGCGTCGGAAGTGTCCCGCGTGTGGCGGGGCGGCCTGGAAGGCGAACCGATCGTGGAAAAGTCCGTGCCGGGTGTCGACGAAGATGTCATCACTATGTCGGTTGAGGCTGGTCGCAACGCCCTGACGCGGGCTGGCATCCAGCCCGAGGAGATCCGGGCGGTCTGGGTGGGATCGGAATCCCATCCCTATGCAGTGAAACCGACCTCCACCATCGTTGCTGAGGCACTCGGCATCACGCCGTACACCCAGGCGGCTGATTTTGAATTTGCCTGCAAAGCTGGCTCCGAAGCCATGGTGGCCGCGATGGCGCTGGTTGGCTCTTCCATGGGTGAATATGCCCTGGCGATCGGCATGGACACCGCCCAGGCGAAACCGGGAGATGCCCTGGAATACACGGCGGCTGCTGGCGGGGCTGCGATGCTGATTGGCCCGGCTGAGAATGCCCTGGCGGAGATCGAGGGAGCGCTGTCCTATGTGACCGATACACCCGATTTTTGGCGGCGGGAGAACCAGAAATACCCCGAACACGGCGGCAGATTCACGGGACAGCCAGCCTATTTTAAGCACATCATCAACTCGGTCTCACGACTGCTGGAGGAGTTGGGCCGGAAGCCGGAGGATTATGCTGCGGTCGTCTTCCATCAGCCCAACACCAAATTCCCCCGCCGGGCGGCCAAGGAGCTGGGGTTTTCCTCCCGCCAGCTGGAAAGGGGCTTGCTATCTCCCCGAATCGGCAACACCTACGCTGGATCCTCGCTGATCGGATTGAGCGCTGTGCTGGATCAGGCCGTGCCGGGAGACAGGATCCTGATGGCTTCCTTCGGGTCCGGGGCGGGCTCAGATGCGATCTCCTTCCTGGTCACTGACCGGATCACGGAGCGGCAGGGCAGGGCGCTGCTGACCGAGGATTATATCAGTCGCCGAACCGAGATCGATTACGCGGAATACGCCCGGATGCGGGGCATCATCGCCTTGAAATAAGGGAGAGAGGGTTGGCGATCCCCTTCCTGCCTGAAAATTGATAGTTCCTGAGAGTCCCTGCCGGTTATACTGTAGCGGATTTGGATGGAAAAACGTTTTATTAGGAGAACAATCACGTATGGATATTCCGCGACATTGGCGCTTAAATAAACAGCGGTATGCTTTGACCGGCGAGGTTTGCCCCCACTGCCAGGCCAAGATCTTCCCGCCCCGGGATGTCTGCCCGGAATGCGGAGATGAAGCCAAAACCGAGTTCGAGTTCAGCGGCAGGGGCCAGATCTATTCCTATACCAATATCTACAACGCACCGGAGGGTTTTGAGGAGAATATCCCCTATACCGTTGCTCTGGTCAAGCTGGAAGAGGGCCCCATGGTCACGGCCCAGCTGACCGACCTCGGGAACCAGCCGGTTGAGATCGGCATGCCGGTAGAAATGATCACCCGCAAGATCCGCTCCGACGGCGATGAGCGGGGACTGCTGGTGTATGGCTACAAGTTCAGGCCGCTGGTCAGCGCCTGATTTCCCCAAATGATCACTGAAAGAGCTGCCTGAAGGGCAGCTCTTTTTGTTTTAATTTCCCATTTTGTTCAAGCCTTTACAGGGCCTAGGCGGATGTTATAATTTCTTCGCGAATAAAGTAGGTTTTTATAATAAATATCACATCAATAAGGAGTGAGTATGTTTATTGATTTCTTAACGGTTTTGATGATCAACCTGGCGGCCGGCACTGCCCTGCTGGCTTATTTCATCCTGACAGGTATCACCAAAGAGGATCAGCGATCCTTTGCTCCAGCTTTTGGGGTCGTGGGATTGATAGCGGTGCTGGGCGGGCTGCGGATGATCTTCACCTGGCCCCTCCCCGGCAGTTATAATATCGCCTTCGGGGAGAGCACGCTGCTGTTCGGCGCAGTCTTCTTAGGGGCCGCCCTGGCAACTGCCAAGGGGTGGGACCTGATGCCGATCTCCATCTACGCTTTCTTTGCGGGTGTCTATGCTGTGGTGGTTGGCTGGAGGATCATTGACCTGCCGCTTACCAAGAGCCCGGTTCTGTCAGGCATCGGTTTCCTCCTGGCTGGCCTGGGTGGGATCGCGGCTGCCCCCGGTTTGAGGTTCCTCAAGAAGAACCAGACCTTCCGCTACCTGGCGGCGGCGGTCCTGCTGGTCACCGCGGCTTTCTGGGCTTTCACCTTCTACAATACCCTCTGGGGCCACCTGGAGAGCTTTACCAGCTGGGTTCCCCTGACCATGGGCAAATAAACTGGCCGGAATGGCCGAAAGAATTATAGAGAAAAGGCTGCCTTTGAACGGGCAGCCTTTTGGTTTCAATGATGAAGCGGATCGAGCTCAGGGAATGATATAAGTGTCGTGCACATTCCCCTCGGGATCGATCAGGGAAACTGTCTCCCCGGGCTGCCAGATCGCGTCTGAAAGGCCCAGAGAGAGTTCGATGGGATTGCTGCTGCCTTCCTTGGTGTAGATATTGACTGCTCCCTGGCCGTGCAGTTCCAGGCTGGGCAGCCCGGACTGCTCCAGGATGACGTATTCATGATTGTTCTCATCCTTGATCTTCCAGTTCTGGAGGGAAACGGTATCCTCCGGATCACCGTTGGGCCTGGTCAAACGGACGTATTCTGTGGCCAGGTTGCCAATCCCGCCCACCTCGCTGATCTGGATCAGCTGTCCCCCCGTGTCCTCTGTTGGCGCAGGACCCTCGCTGGCGGCGCTGACCGCTTCCTGGCCCCCACCGGTGTCCAGCAGCACGTCCTTCAGATGGGTCTTTTCCCAAATGAAGAGCACTGCCAGGATGGTGACCGCCGAGACGATGACGTTCAAAACAAGATAAAATAGGAGCTTTTTCGCCTGATTCATAGCCAGAGACACCTTTGGTATAATGGTCTGCGCTGTACTCCATCATAGCACAAGTTCGATATTACGGCATCTAATAAATGCCCCCATAGCTGGTGAGAGACACCCCATGCCTTTTCTGGTGGACGGACACAACCTGATTCCCCATATTCCCGGCTTGAGACTGGACGACCTGGATGATGAACGGTCTTTGCTCGAGATCCTGGTCGATTTTGCGAACCGGAAGCGCATCCAGGTGGAGGTCTATTTTGACAAGGCAGCGCCTTCCCGGGCAGGCAGCCAATCGATTGGCCGGGTTAAAGCCCATTTCGTCCGCCAAGAGATCACCGCCGATCAAGCGATCATCACCCGGCTGAAGCGGTTGGGGGGCTCCGTGAAGAATTGGACTGTGGTCAGCTCGGATCGGGTCATTCGAACCGAGGCTCGAAGTTATCACAGCAAGATCATGTCCTCCGAGGAGTTTGCCGCCCTGCTGCTGGAGCGGTCTGAGAGCGGCGGGGATGCTGGAAAAGCAGAAGATCCCCAGGTGAGCGATCATGAGGTCGGATTCTGGCTGGACAAGTTCGATCAGCACTGAGAACCATGAGCGGGTTCCCGGGTTGGCTCCGGGATTTTCCATCACAATTCAGAACAAAAGAATGCCTCGCCGAACGCGAGGCATTCTTTTGTTCCACTTGCATCAGGTTGATCTGATCGGCCTATCTTGACGGATCAAGCGTCATACCCCGGTCCATCTGAGAAGAAATCGTAGTTTGCCTGGATGTCATCCGTCAGGTCCACTACCTCACCTGCTTCGAGCTGCTTGACACAGTCCAGGACCACATCATTCCCATCATGGTCCGTGTTCTCGTAATGTCCGGTCAGGCCCACGCGGCTGATATATTCGCCGCCATCAGCCTGGTAATCGCTGGGGACCTCATCTTCCATGAAGATCGCTTCGTAGGGGCACTCGGGTGCGCAAGCACCGCAGTCGATACAGGTATCCGGATCGATATACATCCAGGGCCATTCATTGATGGGTTGGCCAGGGACAATGCATTCCACCGGGCACACCTCGAGGCATCCTCCATCCCGCAAGCACAAACTGGTGATGATATGGGTCATGATCCTTCCTCCTTGATGTGGATTGATTGATCGTATCTACCTTGTTAGCGCTGGGTCCAGGCATCTGGAAAGCCAATTCGGAAGCGCAGCATTAATTCTGATTATATACCAGATGCAAGCCAGGAGTGCTCAGGACTGGCCTGGTTTCCAGGTCCGCCTGGCAGGCTTGTCCACCTGGAAGCGATCGAAAGAAAGGCTGGCGGTGTCCCGCAGCCCGCGCCAGAAATGTACTATACTAAAACAATAAGATTCATGATCAGTGGAGACAGCAGATGAAATTATTAACCGTGGATATCGGCACCGGGACCCAGGATATCTTCCTGTACCAGTCCGGCTTGGCCCTGGAGAATGGATTCAAATTGGTGGTGCCTTCTCCAACGATGATGGTCTTCCGGATGATCAAGGAAGCGACCCACAGGGGTGAGGCAGTCGCTCTCAGCGGTGTGACCATGGGGGGAGGTCCCAGCCATTGGGCAGCCCGCGACCACCTGGAAGCGGGTTATCCCCTCTATGCTGCACCGGACGCCGCCCGCAGTTTCGATGATGACCTGGATCTGCTCAGGCAGGACGGGGTCCAGGTGCTGAGCGAGGACGAGATCGAAGCCCTCCCTGCCGCAGTCCGCCGCATCGAACTCAAGGATTTCGATTTCCAGGCCATTGAGGCTGCCCTGGGGGAATTCGGGGTCTCCCTGGCTGACCTGGATGGGGCTGCGGTGGCGGTTTTCGACCACGGCGCCGCACCGCCTGATTATTCGGACCGCCAGTTCCGGTTTGATTACCTGGCTGAAAGGCTGGACCCGGGAAGCGAGGAGATCTTGGGCCTTCCCCTCAGCAGGCTGGCCTTCCGGCGGGGGGAGATTCCCCCCAAGATGACCCGCCTGCTGGCAGTGGAGGATTCTGCCAGGGGCCTGGATGCGCCTTTGCTGGTGATGGACACCGCCCCCGCGGCGGTCTTGGGTGCTACATTGGACCCGGTCGTAGGCAGCCGGGAACGGGTGATGGTTGCCAACGTGGGGAACTTCCACACCCTGGCTTTCCGGCTCCAGGGAGAGCGGGTCGGCGGGGTCTTCGAACACCATACCGGCCTGATCGACAGGAATAAGATGGACCGGCTGCTGGAGGATTTCGCTGCCGGGAACCTCCAGCATGAGGATATCTTTGATGATCACGGACATGGGGCTTTGATCTACGATCCCGATCCATACCGCCTTGGCGAGGGGGACTATGATGTGGTGATCACTGGACCACGGCGCAATCTCATGCGCGGGTCCAGCCTGAGGACCTACTTCCCAGCACCTTATGGGGATATGATGCTCACGGGATGTTTTGGATTACTGGCGGCGGCCGCAGATGTCTTCCCGGACCTGGGGGATGAGATCAGGGATTCCCTCTTCCCCAGCAGAGAGGACGATTCCGGTCTCCCACCCTGGGAGCTGGAATGATCAGCTGAACAGGCTGCGCGCATTTTCCACGCAGTCGTTGGGGCCCAGCACCGTGAGCTGATCCCCCTGTCTGAGCACAGTATTCCCGGTGGGCACGATCAGCTCCCCGTTCTTGCGAACGGCCACGACCAGCAGGTCATCCGGGAACTGGATCTCTCTCAGGGGCCGGTCGAGATATTGGGGATTGCGAATGGCGATCTCGCACAGGTCCCGGGCATCGTCCGTCCGGGTCAGCAGCTCATACATGGTGGGATTGCGGGTCAGCAGGCCCAGCAGGATAGCCTGGTCAGTCGCCGGGTTAAGGGGGGTCACGCCTAATTTCTCAAAACGGCCGATCTCTCCCGGCACCGAGAGCCTGGCAACCACATGGTCGATCCCATAGGTGGAGCGGGCTCGGCTGCAAATGCGGTAATTCTTTTCCACGTCGCTGAAGACACACACCAGCCTTTCCGCTTGATTGAGCAGTTCCTCGGTATCGGGATGGAAGCTGTCTGGGGGAGCTTGGATGGCTTCCAGGTTGAACCTGCGGGCGCGGGCGATCCGGGCAGGGTCCTCGTCGATCAGCACCACCCGGTCCCCATGGGAGCGGATATGCTGGGCGACCTGGAAGCCGATCGGCCCCGCCCCCATGATAATGGTGGCTGGCTCCTCCCGGCTTTCCTCCGGGGGCACCAGTTTGACGAATAAGGGAGGCGCGACGACCACGGTAACGATGGCGACCAGGATGATGGCGGCGTTGAACGGTTCGGAGATGACCCCGATCCTGAGCCCGATGGCGGAGGCGGCGATGATCAAGGACAGCCGGCTGGAGAGCAGGGTGCCAGCGGCCAGGGTTTGCTTCCAGTTGAAGCTGGACTTGAAGACCAGCGATGGTAGGAGCTTGACCAATGCCGCCGAGAGCAGCAGTAAAGGCACCAGCACCAGGGCTGTCTTGGAGGAGACCAGGGCGGCCAGGTTGAAATCGACGCCGACCATGATGAAGAAGATCGGGATGAAGAAACCGTAGCCGATGGCGTCCAGCTGGCGGATGAGCTCCTCGTCCTCGGGGCGCTTGAGGAGAGAGATGATCGCCCCCGCCAGGAAAGCTCCCAGGATGATCTCCGTTCCCAGCATTTCCGCCAGGGCGACGAAGACCAGCATCATGGTGAACGAGGCCCTGACCTTGATCTGGGATGTGGCGGAACTGAGTTCCTCCAGCACCCGGCGGACCCCTGGAATGCGGTTAAAGAACATGCCCCCGAAGAAATACACCAGGAAGAAGGCCACGAACAGCAGGCCGATCAAGAGAATGTCCAGGGTCAGACCCCGGGAGAGGGCTGCCACGACCACGGTGATCAGCAGCATGGTGACGAAATCAGCGATCAGGGCTGCGATCAGCAGGGTCTGCCCGTATCTGCCGCGGCTTAACCCCTGTTCCTTCAGGACAGGGACGACCACCCCCAGGGAAGTCGTGGAGAGGATCAAGGAGATCATCCAGGGACTGGTGGTCAAGCCGGTCCAGGTGAGAATAAAACCGATCAAGGTCGACAGGGCCAGGGTGAGAATGAAGGCGATCCCCGCCAGGCTGACCGGATTGGCTGGCTGGTCTGCCTCTTTCTTTTCCCTGGAGAACAGGTCCAGGCTGGAGAAATCGATCTCCATTCCGGACAGGAACATCAGGAATACGAAACCGAGCTCTGCCAGCAGGTCGAGGACCACTTCCGTGTGCTCGACCCAGCCAAAGCCGCTGCGTCCGACGATGATGCCAACGATGATCTCCCCCACCACGATCGGCAGCCGCAGCTTCTTGAAGCGCGAGAGGGTGATTGGCACCAGGAAAGCCAAGAAGATGACGATCAACAGCGGCAGAAATGAAAGTGTTCCTTCCATGTGGTGTCCTGGATCAGGTTGTGCGGTTAAATAGCAGTCTTAGTCCTGGAAGGCAGTGGACAGGGCGCGGACCTGTTCCGCTGCCCGGTAGGAGGAGCGCACCAGGGGAGCGCTTTCCACCCATTTGTAGCCCAGCGCCAGACCGAAGTCCTTCAGCTCCTGGAATTCATCCGGGGTGTAGAAACGTTCCACCGCCAGATGGTTCTTGCTGGGTTGGAGGTACTGGCCGATGGTGAGGATATCCACATCCCAGCCCCGGATCTCAGTCATGACCTCTTTGACCTCCTCCAGGTCCTCGCCCAGGCCGACCATCAGCCCTGATTTGGTGATGGCTTTCGGTTGGAGCTTCTTAGCGTTCACCAGGGTAGCGCGGGAAGCCTGGTAGGAGCTCTGAGGCTGGATGGACCGATAGAGCCTGGGAACGGTTTCGATGTTGTGGTTGAGGATGTCCGGACGGGCGTCCATGACGATCTTGAGCGCCTCCAGGCTGCCCTTGAAATCGGGAATGAGGACTTCCACGGAACAGCCAGGCTGGAGCTGGCGGATGCGCCGGATGAGCATGGCGAAGATCGGAGCGCCTCCGTCGCGGCGTTCGTCGCGGTTGACGCTGGTCACCACAGCATGTTCCAGTTCCATGGTCTTGATCGACTGGGCGATGCGCTCGGGCTCATCCCAATCCAGGGAGCCCGGCTGGCCGTGCTTGACATCACAGAACTTGCAGGACCGGGTGCAGACGTCACCCAGGAGCAGGAAGGTCGCCGTGCCCGCTCCCCAGCATTCTCCCCGGTTGGGGCAGAGAGCTTCCTGGCAAACGGTATGCAGGGATTGGCCTTCCATCAGGGTGCTCACGTCGTGGAAGGTCCGGGTGCTGCCCGCTTTCACCCGCAGCCAGGGCGGCAGGCGTTTGTGCTCAGTCTGGGGAGAGGAATTCAACCTTTCCCGGGTGGGGGGTTTAGCCATCTGGTTATCCTTCGGTGAGCTGCGAGGTGCAGTGGGGACAGCGGCTGGCCTGGAGAGGGATCTCTGACAGGCAGTAGGGGCAGTCCTTGGTGGTCGGTTCAGATTCACCCTGTGGTTCTTTACCGTGCTGGAGGCGGTTGATAGCCCGGATCAAGAAGAACATGGCCAGGGCGACCAGCAGGAAGGTGATCAGGGAATTGATGAAGGTGCCGTAATTGACGGTCACCGCGCCAGCAGCCTGGGCGTCTGCCAGGGATGCGTAAGGTCCAGCAGGGGTGCCGGCTGCGATGGTGAGGTAGAAATTCTCAAAATCCACCCCGCCCAGCAGCCAGCCGAAAGGCGGCATCAAGATGTCATTGACCAGCGAGTTGACAATGGTGCTGAAAGCAGCCCCGATGATGATGCCGACTGCCATATCGATGACATTGCCGCGCAGCGCGAATTTTTTGAATTCCTTGAGCATGTCCTCCTCCTCACCCTGGATCCAGCAGGGCAGCCACCATTATAACAAAGAAGGCCGGGAGGGGGATAAAAGTTATCTTAGAACCCTTTCTAAGGCTGTTTTCGGGCTGCAGGGGGCACTTGACAGCCCTGTTAGGTGATATTTTAGGCCGGCAGAGAGGGGTTAGTTGTTTGTTATAATCAAAACGAGCCTTCCGCCGCTTTCCATTCACCGTCCTTGAGGGAAATTATGTCCAAACCACAGGCTTTCTTAATCGCAAGCATCCTGATCTCCGGCTTTCTGGTCGGCTGCCTGGCGCTGACACCGGCGGCTTCCAGCCAGGTCTCGGACGCCTATATCCAGACGGCAGTAGCCAGCACCTTAGCAGTTGAGCGCGCCAGGGAGGCTGGGGCCGAGCTCTCCTTCACGCCCACGCCAGACGGCACACCGGCGGCTGAGGACGGCACCCCAGAAACGGACGGGGAACCGGGAGATAGCCAGGAGGGAGACGCTGGAGACCCGGAACCCACCCTGGAGAACCCCTGGATGCTGCAGAGCTACTGTGTGGATTTTCCTGATAAATGTGTTTTTTACGGCCTCAACAACCGGACCGATTCCTGGCTGCAGATCGAGCTCAAGGAGACGGATACGGGCGTGACCGGGTTCTTCTCGGTCCGATCGAAAACCTATGCGGAGATCCAGCTCATCCCGGGGCAGTATAAGGTCAAATATACCTGGTGGTGTGAGGGGAGCGCTTCGTCCTTTTCGGACGTGAAAGGCATTGGATCCTATATTGACGCCTTCAAATGCCCCCAGGGCTGGTACGCGCGGCAGAGCAAATAACGGTGCTAATCCCCCGACAGGGATCGGCTGGATCGCCCGGTTCATTTAAGCTGGACCCTAGATCAAGGAGTTGACCAGATGAAGAAGATATCCCTGTTATTGATTCCTCTGTTGATCCTGCTGGCTGCCTGCGGTTCCCAGCCGGAGTCCGGTGCTTCTGCGGGTGATTCGTCCGGGCTGGAAAGCCAGCTGGCTGAGAAAGACAGCACCATCGCGGACCTGCAGGAGCAGGTAGACCAGCTGACCGAGCAGTATGAACTCCTCCAGGACGATTACGATGCCCTGCTGGTCGGCGGCCAGGCCAGTTCCGCGGCCGGCGGATCTCCCTTCATGTGCGAGAGCGTGATCGAGAACATGAAGTACCAGAACCCCGCCAGCGCTGTCGCTATCCTGGAAGGCTGGTTCGCTCTTCAGCCGCAGGTACAGCAGCTCGAGGGATCGTTCTCATCCCTGTTTTGGCAGGGTGTGAATTCCAGGATCCACACCATACGCTACATCGATGCCGACAGCGGTTTATCAGAGACCGAGAACTTCATGATCTTCTTCGAGGAAGCCGGCTGGCAGCCGGGGCTGCTGGACATGAACAACCAGTGCTGGCTGGATTACCCGGACTAGGTCCGGCGCGGTGCGGGACTAGTAAACTTCCCTCTCAGTGAAATTATAAGCATGGTGGAGGGATTCTTTCCCGGGCGGGCCCCTATGGTAAGACATCAATCTTCCACACCGGATTATCGGGCACACCCATTTCTTGGGTCCCAATCAACAGATGTATGACCACTCCATAATCAGGAACTCTTGGGAAAAATAAAACCGATCCATTCTATCCATTGATCATTAGGAGACGTTGATGAAAACAAAGAAGCGATTTATTCTGATGATTTCATTGATACTTGCATTGAGCATTCCCACTATCGCTTCAGCAAATGGTGGAGATACGCCTGTTAAGGCGCCAGAATGCGGTACTTATACAGATATCAGGACTGGCCCTGGAGATTATGGGAATTATCTGGCGGAATGGTACATCCCTAACGTCTCGATTCTGATTACCAGTTTTGATGGGTGGA
>JBGCVQ010000031.1:0-7657 GCA_045888315.1 Anaerolineales bacterium
TTCAGATCAACAAGACACCGATCAGCAAACACACACCTCCGGCAACCAGGAAGATCACCGTAAAGGCATACCTTCGCAAGCCATCCATAAGGGCTTGATTTTCTTCTGAAGTTGTTTCAGTCTGTCCATCTGCTAGCCGGGAATGATGGAGCCCGACCAGCTCCTTCGCCAGCCCCACCAATCCAGTACCGATCAGCAAGCCTCCTACCAGGTAGATGGCCCGCTGGAATTCTTCCAGGAACATCCAGCCTGCCCACCAGCTGATCATCGAGACCAAGGCTATCACAACCAGGACAATCAATACCACCAGAAGGAATCCGCGAATCAAGAGGGACAGGGGGGATCTGTCTTTCATTCTTCCATCCTCACACAAGGCTATTGGGGGCTGCTTACTCCATACTATACCTCAAGAACAGCGATCAAGGCGGCAGGAATCCATTAATCAGCACCACTGAGCGCATACCAGTCAGTGGGACTGAACTCCATCCTATCGGGAAAACCCCCTAGCGAAGGCCAAGCAACCCCATCGGTCAAGCCCGCTGGCCAGACCTGCTTGACATCAACCTCGTCTACCCAAAGGTAATTGACCGCCAGCGCGGTTTCCGTCTCACCCAAGCGGATCCCATACTCCAATTCATTCTCGATTCCTAGGAAGGAGTTGGCCCCCAACCAACCATCCTTATCCGAAAAAGCCTGCCTGTCTTCAAGGGAGTCCTGGTCCGCAATTCTTGACCGGCAGCACCACTCGAAGTCTTTGACCTTCAACCACTGACCCCCGTCTGGTTGATACACAGCGGTCCCCAGGGCAGCCGAGGTATGGAGGACCCTGATCTGATCCCCGCTGAACAGGAAAACATTCCCAGCGATCATCCCCTGGGGGAGGGTCCGAAGAGCCAGGTAGAGGTGATCCTCGGTCAATATGAGGTACAGCTGCCCCCCATCCTCCAGAGCCCACACATCCGCACCATTCCATTCCTCTTCCTGGATGGATCCATCGATCACGGGAAGACCGCTGGAAATACCGCTTTCGGGGTCAAGGGCTGACCTTTGATCCTCTAGTGTTGGGGTGTGGATCGGAGCAGGTTCAGCCAGGCATCCCCCGATCAAGAGGCTGAGCATGACCAAACCGATAACCTTCAACAAGGACTGATTTGTGATCACTCCTTCCTCCTTGATCAATGCTGAGTTTGACCGGACCATTCCTGATAGAGGATAATGCATCCTCAGCGTTCTTTCATCCGTCATAAGGATTGTCTTTCATGGTCACAAAAGACCGTTTCCCCTGGGTTGGAAGATGACCCGGTCGAAATCCCAAAGCCAGCTGAACGGGAAACTCCCCAAAGTCTTGGGTTGGGGCATTTTCCCTCCAGACAAGGTAGAATAGGGAATACCGGATAAAAAGGATCAAGCTCAGCGCTGGCAATCATATGGGATCTTCCCCTCACCCTTTCACAGAACGACCCCACCGCACCCTGGTCCGGCTCTCAATCCCTGTCCTGCTCTCCTTCACGGCAGAACCGATCACCGGTCTGGTAGATACCGCCTTCATCTCCTCTCTGGGGGTTGTGCCCCTGGCTGCCCTGGGCGTTGGCACAACGACTCTCTCGAGCCTGTTCTGGCTTTTCAACTTCCTGGGGGTGGGAGCCCAGACTGAGATTGCCCAGCTTTATGGACGGGGAGAAGAAGAAGGCTCCTCTGGTATCCTCAGTACGGTGCTGCTGTTTTCCCTGCTGGCAGGGATCCTCTTGAT
The DNA here is from genome assembly GCA_045888315.1 of Anaerolineales bacterium. Classification (GTDB taxonomy): domain Bacteria; phylum Chloroflexota; class Anaerolineae; order Anaerolineales; family UBA11858; genus B10-G9. The sequence goes on from JBGCVQ010000031.1 coordinate 1,751, forward strand.
CGCTGTCATCTCTCCCACTGCACACTGGCTGGCAAGCCTGCTGGGGGCAGCAGGAGATGTCCAGCTCCAGGCAGTCAGCTATACCCGGCTGCGGCTGCTGGGAGCACCTGCTGTGCTGTTGATCCTGACCGCTTCCGGTGCCCTGCGCGGGGTGCAGGACATGCGCACCCCCCTCTGGATCGCCCTGGGCGTCAACGGATTGAACATCCTGCTGGATTGGCTGCTGATCTTTGGGTCAGGTCCGATCCCCCCACTGGGAGTCAACGGCTCAGCCCTGGCCAGCACCATCAGCCAATGGGCAGGTGCTGTGGTTGGCCTGGTGCTGGTAAACAGGAAGATCAAGATCTCGACCGACCTGGAGCTCAAACAAACCCTCAAGGTCCTGCGGATCGGCGGAGATATGTTCGTCCGGACCGGTATGCTGAACCTGTTCCTGCTCTACACCACCAGGGCGGCCAACCAGCTGGGGCCGAACTCGGGAGCCGCCCATCAGGTCCTGCGCCAGATGTGGGTCTTCACTGCCCTGGTCCTGGACGCTTTCGCATCCTCGGTCCAAAGCCTGGTCGGCTTTTTCATTGGACAGGGATCAGTGCCAAGAGCCAAGCATGTGGTCCGAACCGCGCTGGCCTGGAGCATGGGCACTGGCTTATTGTTAAGCGCCCTGATGTTCGCGGGAACGCCTGCCGTTGTCCGTTTCCTGGTGCCAGCCAGCGCATTGACCGTCTTCCTGCCAGCCTGGAGAATCTCCGCAGCCAGTCAGCCGCTGAATTCGGTCGCCTTCCTGACCGACGGAGTCAATCTCGGGACCGGTGACTACCGCTACCTGCGCAACGCTGTTTCAGCCGCCTCCCTGGTGGGTATCGCCGGCTTGTGGCTGGTAGAGCACAGCACTTCCAGCTCGCTTTCGCTGATCTGGGTCGTGACCGGGGTCTGGATCGCCCTGCGGGGCCTGCTGGGAATCCTCAGGATCTGGCCAGGGATCGGCCGGAGCGTTTTCCGGGAAACGCAGTCAGGGGTCGAATCCCCGGATTAATGAAAAACGCCCGTCAGCGAGCTGCCGGGCGCAGAATAGGGTCTCTGATTGGCCTCAGTTCAGGCCATTCTCTACAACATCGAACTGGCTGTAATACAGGTCGGCGTAGAAACCGCCTTTTTCCAGCAGCTGCTCGTGCTTGCCCTGCTCAACGATATCCCCTTCATTCATGACCAGGATCCAGTCCGCATTGCGGATGGTCGACAGCCGATGAGCGATGATAAAGGAAGTGCGGCCCTTCATCAAGTTATCCATCGCTTTCTGGATCAGCACTTCCGTTCGGGTGTCCACTGAACTGGTCGCTTCATCCAGGATCAGCATCGAGGGATCGAGGACAATGGCCCGGGCGATCGTCATCAGCTGTTTCTGCCCCTGGGAAATGTTGCTGACCTCCTCATTGATCACCATTTGATACCCTTCAGACAGGGTGCGGACAAAATGATCGACATGGGCGGCTTTGGCAGCCTGGATGACCTCCTGGTCTGTCGCGTCTGGCCGGCCATAGCGGATGTTCTCCATGATGGTATCGTTGTAAAGCCAGGTATCCTGCAGCACCATTCCGAACATGCAGCGCAGATCCTCGCGCTTGTAATCCTTGATATTATGACCATCCACCAGAATGGCTCCCTGGTTGACATCATAAAAGCGCATCAACAGCTTGACCATGGTGGTCTTTCCGGCCCCGGTAGGACCGACCAGGGCCACTTTCTGCCCGGGCTGGATATCAGCCGAGAAATCCTTGATGACGACTTCTTCAGGATCGTATCCGAAGCGGACATTCTGGAACTCCACATGGCCCTGGATCCCGTCGGGAAGGACCGGGTTCTCGACATCCGGGATCTCTTCCCCTTCCTCCAGGAACTCAAAGACCCGTTCCGCGGCAGCGGCGGTCTGCTGGAGGATATTGGAGATATTTGCGATCTGGGTGATCGGCTGAGTGAAGTTGCTCACATATTGGATGAAAGCCTGGATATCTCCCACAGTGATCAAGCCCTGCACCGCCAGGGTGCCCCCCAAGATGGAGATGCCCACATAACCGAGATTGCCGATAAAACGCATGATCGGCATCATCAAGCCGGATAGGAATTGCGATTTCCAAGCCGAGGAGTACAGGGTATCATTCAGACCCTCGAATTTCCTGACACTGTCTGCCTCACCGTTGAACGCTTTCATCACCAGGTGGCCGCCAAACATCTCTTCCACGTGGCCGTTGACGTGCCCCAGGTAATCCTGCTGCTGTGTGAAGTACTTCTGGGATCGGCGCACGATCAGCATGACAACACCTGCAGAAAGCGGGATAATGGTCAGGGCGACCAACGTCATCTGCCAGCTGATGGTGATCATCATCACCAGCACGCCGAGTACTGTCACCAGGGAGGAGATCATCTGCGACAAGCTCTGATTCAGGGTCTGGCTGACAGTATCGACATCATTGGTGATCCGGGACAGAACCTCTCCCTGGCTGGTGCTGTCAAAGTATTTGAACGGCATGTGGTTGATCTTATCGGAGATGTCCTTCCGGAAGCGGTAGGTGATGTCCTGAGAAATTCCAGACATGATCCAGCCCTGAACGAAGTTAAAGACGGTTGAAGCCAGATATAAACCACCGGTCAGCAGCAGGATCCGGCCAATGGCGTTGAAATCTATGCCCTGCCCTGTGCCCGTGATCATACCCATGACGCCTTCGAACAAAGTCGTGGTCGCCCTTCCCAGGATCTTTGGTCCAGCGATACTGAATACTGTTGAGGCAATGGCAAAGACCATCACCACCAGGATACCGACCTTGTACGCTCCCAGATAGTCCAGGAGCTTCTTCATAGTGCCCCTGAAATCCCGGGCCTTATCCCCTTTCATCATTGCCATCGGGCCGCCCCGCCGCATAGGACCGTGGGATCCGCGCTGCTGGGAAGGCGCTGGTCTACCGTGCATGCTCATGCCAGTTCCTCCTTGCTCAACTGCGAGGACGCAATCTCCTGGTAGGTCTCGCAGCGTTCCATCAATTCCTGGTGTGTGCCTTTGCCGACCACCCGCCCCTTATCGAGCACAATGATCTGATCGGCATTCTTCACGGTCGCCACCCGCTGGGTAACGATCAGCACAGTGCTGTCGCCGGTCCGCTGCTTGAGCTGTTTGCGCAGGGTCGAATCCGTTTTGAAATCCAGCGCGGAAAAGCTGTCATCGAAGATATAGATCGGCGGCTTCTTGACCAGGGCCCGGGCGATCGCCAAGCGCTGCTTCTGCCCGCCAGAGACGTTCGTGCCGCCCTGGGAGATCGGCGATGCCAAACCTTCCTCGTCGGCAAAAACGAATTCGCTGGCCTGGGCGATATCCAGAGCATCCTCGACAGTCTCGGGGCTGGCATCCGGGTCCGCATACAAAAGGTTGCTTTCAATCGTTCCGGAGAACAAAGTGCCCTTCTGGGGAACGAATCCGATCTTATCCCGCAGATCACTCTGCTTGAGATCCCGGATGTCGATTCCATCGAGCAGCACCCGGCCTCCGGTCACGTCGTAGAAACGGGGGATGAGGTTGATCACCGTGGACTTGCCGCAGCCGGTCGAACCAATGAACGCGGTGGTCTTGCCCGGCTGGGCAGTGAAGGAAATATCATGGAGGACGTCATCCTCGGCATCCGGATAGCGGAAGGATACTTTCTCGAAGCCGATCTCCCCTTTGAAAGGCTCCGCCAATTCTTGAGGGCTTTCGGGGTCCTTGATAGAGATCTCGGTCTCCAGTACGTCAGCGATCCTATCACCCGAGACAGCCGCTCGGGGCAGGAAGATGAACATCATCGACATCATCAGGAAAGCCATCACGATCTGCATGGCATACTGCATGAAGGCCATCATGTCGCCTACCTGGATAGAGGATTGAGCCACCTGGTGGGATCCCACCCAGATGATCGCCAGTGAAAGACCGTTCATCAACACCATCATCAATGGCATCATGGTGACCATCACCCTGGCCACGAACAGGCTGGTAGAAGTCAGATCCAGGTTAGCCCGATCAAAGCGCCTGCTTTCATCCTCCTGTTTATTGAATGCCCTGATGACCATCATGCCGGCAAGGTTCTCCCGGGTGACCAGGTTAAGCCGGTCGATCAAGTCCTGCATCAACTTGAATTTTGGGACAGCGATCAGGAAGACCGTGATGATCAGGCTCAGCAGTACAGCCACCGCAACAGCGATCAGCCACCACATGCCGGCGCTCTTATCTATGGCGCGGATAACGCCCCCGATACCGATAATAGGCGCATAGATCACCAAGCGCATGAACATGAAGATCACTCTCTGTACCTGAGTGATGTCATTCGTGGAGCGGGTGATCAACGAAGCTGTTGAAAAGCGGTCGAACTCAGCGCTGGTGAATTCCTCTACCTTCTTGAAAGCGGCTAGGCGGATATCCCGGGCGGCTCCTGCCGAGGTCCGCGATGCCAGGTAGCTGACTGCAATCGTACAGGCACCTCCCAGGAGGGAGATCAAGAGCATGATCCCGCCGGTTTGAAGGATATAATTGCGCTGAATAGCACCGATGTCCATCCCCAGGGCCTGGTACTCGTCCTTGACAGCCCCCACGGCCATCTGATTGATCATGCTGTCTCCCAGGGAAGCGAAAGTCTCTTCCATGCGGTTGGCCATTTCCACACGGATGGCTGGCGGCATGGTCTGCAGCGCCTGGAAGATATCCATACCAGCAGGCAGCATGGAGGGATCAAAGCCCAGGGTCTGACCCATCTGGGCTGCCGCGTCAGGGTTTTCCGCAATCTGTTGTATTCCCGAATAAGCCACAAATGCCTTGCCAAGGATACTATTGAGCTGTTCTTCCTGGGATTTGTCAATCTCATTCAGCTTATATATCGACTCGTTCGCCAAAGCCGGGAATTGATCCAATTCAGCCGCCGCCTGGGGAGAACCCTGCTCAATCCGAGTGTAGCTCTCCTGGACCAGATCCTGGTCACTCGAGCTCATAAACAGGGTGAGTTTATCCAGTGTGCTCTCCCGGAGGGCCACTGCGACTGCGTCTTTGACTCCGTTCTGCTGGATCCCATTATTGACGATCCTGGAGAGATAATCAGGCAGCGCCAGGTCGGCATTGGCCTGAATGAACAGCAAGCCGATCGATAGAACGATCAGCAAGATATAAGGTTTCAAGTATTTCAACAAGCGCCGCATAATCTTGATACTCCTCTGATTTACTTGCTGGCAGGCAGTGAACGATGGCGGGCTTTATCGATCATCAGCTGCAAGGCCGACCTGATGGTCTCTTTTTCCCCCTCAGAGAGCTGGCTTTCCAGTTCCTCCAGCCAACGCATCCGGGCACTCAGGCTTTCCTGATAGATCCGGCAGCCCTTTTCAGTCAAAGAGATCTTCTTCATCCGGCGGTCATCTGGATCCTCTGTCCGCTCGATCAAACCCTCTTCCACCAAGCGGTCCAACATCTGGCTGGCAGCCGCGCTGCTGACGCCCAGGTGCTGACCGAGGTCGGACACTCCCGCATGGCCCCTGCGATTGAGATGGAACAGCGTTCCGAGCATGGACATCGACAGCCCGTTTTCCTTGGCATAATGGATGGTTCCCTGCATGGAGCGGTGCATGAACAGTCCGATCCACTCATGGAATGTACTGTAAAAAGGGTCCTTCCTGAGGGTCATATTTCACCTCGCTAATTATTTAAGACCGGTTAATTATATAGTATTATTAAGGGATGTCAAGGCTGGTAGAGGGAATGCGAAGATCAGGAGCGCGTAGATAGGGAAAAAGCAGCGAAGATTTGTCAGTGCACCTAAATCAAAGATCCACCCAAGATGGAAGTGCCTCTTTTCACTCCAACGGCTGAAGCCGTGGGCTGGTGAGGGCAAACCGCCCTACGGCGGT
>JBGCVQ010000032.1:0-31982 GCA_045888315.1 Anaerolineales bacterium
ACGCTGGTGGCAAAATTTGCTGCACATGCAGAACGCCACCTGGCTGCGCTACGCGCTCAGGAATCTTTCAGGCGTGGTGGTCGTGGACGTACCTTACCAGGTGGAATGATCGAGCCTGGCACTACGCTTCTCACCGTCAACTTACTCATTGCCGGTGAGAATGATCTCGGCTAGCTCCCGCCGAGCACGTTCCCAATAATCAGGATCTGTCGGCCAGCTAATATCCGCATATACATAGGTGGGGTCTTCCAGGTCCTCCACCCCTAACTCCCAGAGCACACGTGGGACCATTTCCTCCACCAGGGATTGCGTCCTATCCGGGTCAATATCCATCGCCAATGCCAAATAATCAGCGTCCTGGATACCTCGTCTCCATTCCTTCAACCGCAAAGATGCAAATGGGCCAGGAACGCCATAGTTATCCTCCGGAAAACGGGTATCCGTTCCAGGATAGAAGAGAACCCCGTCTCCGTTAAGGTAGTTCCAGCCGGTCTCACCCAACGATGCATCCCACCCATCATAGCACCCATAGGTTTGGGCGCGTTGGAAGATCCGGGTGGAGGCTTCAGCCTCATCCCCGTAGCACTGGAAGTTCTCATAATAGGTCCCTTCCCAGTAAAACCAGCGCTCAACACCCATTTTGAACTGGGCCCACCCCAGCTGCCTCAATGCGGTTCCTTCATCTTCGATCGCGAAGGAACCGGTTGCCGGCCTGCTGCTGTTATAAAGATAAAGGCGTTTTCCAGGATCGGCAAGATAGACTTCAGCTGCATCCTGCCATTGGGAGGTAACACCGAAATGGGCCCAGGAAGCAGGAATGTCCAGCGACGGCACGTGTTCTTCTGCGATGGGGAGATCCATCGTTGCCAGGGACAGCAGCTGGCTACCTGGACCAGGGTTGTCTTTCATCCAATCTGCCCATTTTTCAACCAGCCGGTAATCATCCGATTCGTCGATCAGATAAAGGAACACCTCCGTTGGTGTGCTCAGATCCTGGCCTTCCAGCCACTTTACCCAGGCGTCCGTCTCGGTCCACATAGCTTTTCGTCCCTCTCCCATCCAGGGCCAATCGCCATAGGTACCGATAGAGTAGATATTATTACCGGTCCCCTCGCCAGGGCCCGCGTATCCCTGCCCGTTGGTGAACAGGCTGCCGTCCAATCTTTCCAACCAGACTGCATCCGCATCCTCAGGAGCCAGATAAGAATCGATCAAAGAGATCTTGTGGCGGTGGGCAAGTTGGAAATGCCGGTCAAGGATCTCATTGAAGCCTGGATCCAGATCGGGAATTTCGGGATCTCCCAGGTAAACCGCTTTGATATTCTCCCTGCTGACATAGAGCATCGTCCTGGCAGTTGGCAGATCAGGCAGGTCAAAATCCAACACTTCCAGCTGGATGGGGATGCTCCAGGTAGGCACACCTTCTTCCTGGACCTCGATAGACCCCTGATATACACCCGCAGGGGCATCCTTGGGAATGTAGATATCTCCCCAGATGGATTGATTGCTCCCTGCAGTTATATCAAATGGGGTTTCTAATACTAAAGGGACCGCGATCTCGGGGTAGAAAAGGTCGTGACAAGGCCGGTCTTCCCAATTCCCCATTCCGCTGCCTCCATTATCAAGCGGTCGACGGCAGCGCTCGGGGATGTGTCGCTCATCGTAATTGAAACCGGCGAAGAAGAGGTCAGTGCTGATCCCCTTGATTTGCAGGTAGCGAACGTAAAACAAATCGATCTCCTGGCCGCTATACCGGAAGAGATCACTTCCCTCATCTGCCCCATATCTGAGCTGAAATCCATCTGGCCCAGTTAAACTATCCAACTCGACTGAAACCGCTCCAGCCATATTTTGGGGAGCCTCCAAGATCAAATTGAACGAGATGACTTCATTTCTCGCCCCGAATAAATCGATCCCTTTACCGTCCCAGATCGAGTTGAGCACCTCGGCAGGGGATACGGACGCCCTGAGCTCCTCCTGGGTAACCTTATCTCCCCCCTCATTGGCCCAAATCCGGTCGATGTTACTCGATCCTAGAGGCTGAAGATATTCCTCTGGCGGCGGAACAGGGGTGAGCTGCTGATGGGTTGGAAGCGGTCTGGTACTGGAAATTAACGATGGCTGCCCTTCAGGGGCAGAACAGGAGGTCAACAATAAAACACCCATCCCCGCAGCCAGCCACAATCGTGGAATATTCATGATCTCGAGCCCTTTTTCTAGTAGTATACCGTGAAGGATTCCGATTGGCTTCTAGTGCCTATGCGCAAACATTCCTCATCAGAAGCATCTGGGAAGCTCCTCAATTTGCCCTTCCTGGTCTCGGAGCTCGAACTGCGCACCAGGTATGTTACAATTTTCCATGGAGCGGGAAGTCGCACTGGGGGGCGACCGCAACAGTACCTGCGCCTCATCTCCCACGCATCCTGGAGCAACCATAGTATTCTTTCTCAGCCTGTTGTGCCAAGAACCGCTGTGCGCTCCCACCCACAGTGGTAAGGAGCGTTTACCGCGCGAGTCATTCCCCAGCGCGAACAATCTCACCAAAGGAGGGAAGTATGGCGAAAAACATCCAGATAGATGGGACAGCGCTGACCACCGGTCTGCGAGTCGTTCAGGAGATCGCTGGATTCCAACCTTTTTCCTCGATCAGCTTCCTCGCTACAGAGAATATCCTTGACGCTGTTGAAGAGACCAGCAAGTTGGTTAATTGGGGAATGGCCAAGAACAAGCATAAAATGAAAGCCGCAGCCCTGGAGATCATGGATCATATCACCGAAGCAGAGCCAGGAGAGCCAGTCAATCTCAACCTTGATGAATATCAGCTTGAATCCATGGAAGCAGCGGCTGATTTGATTGAGCGGGCCCTGGACGACAAGAAAGACGGCGTGGCTTTGACCAACCTCCCGGACGAATAATCCGGGCTGTACTTCCCCTATCGATTCCTATCTCATTCCAAATACAACTAGCAGATCAATGCATCGGCCAGAATGCCGGGAGGTATACTCTGAGCACAGCATCGATGATCATGCCCAGGATCAACAGCCCTCCCAAGGCCCTGTTATGGTAAAAAGCAAAGGCTGCGAACCAGGCCGGCCAGCCTTCGAAATTCTCCGGCGGCTTTTGAGGCCGCGGCTGCAAATGGACCCGGATTGCCAGCACCAAACGTTTGCTCGCAAACAGGATCAGCAGCAGCGCAGGTGTGAAATAGCGAGGCACGAACACTAGGTAGAGGACCACCAAATAGATCAGCACCATCACGCCAATATTGATATACCGGGCAGCTCTCTCGCCAACTCTGACTGGCAGGGTGCCAATCTTCTTCTTCCGATCCGCATCGCTCTTATCGATATGTTTGCCGATATTGATACTGACCACGCTCAAGCCGAACACGACGCCCGCCAGAGATGCCAGCCAGGCAGAATCTACCCATCCCCTGCTGAGTACCAGATATACGCCGCCGATCATCAGCGGCCCCCAGATCAAGAAGATCAATAATTCCCCCACTCCCAGATATTTCAAAGGCCATGTATAAAAAATCAGGATCAGCGCCCCAAATGCAAATAGCCCGATGATTACTGGCGCAAAGTTTGTGTAGAAAAGAGCGTAGATTCCCGAAGCGAAGGCTATCGCACCACTTACATAAAACCAGCGCAGCTGCTGTTTTTTTGTCCAGAATTTTTGCACCAGTGGATGAACTCCATAGGCGGTTCTGAAATAATAACCCTCATCCACACCCCTTGAAAAATCCGTGTAGTCATTCAGAAGATTATTGGCACCATGGGCTATGAATAATCCCAGCGAGGTGATCAACCAGGGGATCCAAGCAAAATAGCCATCCCGCCATGCCAATAATCCGGCAATGATGCAGGCATACAAGGTCACGATCGTGACAGCGGATCGCGTAGCGATCAGCCACTTGGAAATCACATCCAGTTGATCCCATTCTTCCTTGGAATCCATCTTTACCAGATTCCATAACGCATAACCCCACATCTTGAAATTGACTTTCATCTTACTCCTCGCCTTGTGGACTATGTAACATCTGGACAGCTGCCTGCGTTTATATAACGAATCTATCTGTATTCTAACACCGCTGAAAGGAAGGCACTTCGATTCACAGTCCATCACCAGTCATTTGACCTCAGGAAACACTTTGTATATACTGAGATGGGAACACCGTCACAGCACCGTTCACTGCTACACTGTAACTCTAAGGGAGGACGAAATGCAGCACAACATTCAACATACTTTTAAAAGATTCTGGCTCGTTTTATTAATACCCCTGATCCTGCTCCTGACATCCTGCGATCTATCACTGGATCAGTTCCTGAACGGCCCGCCCGCTCAGAACCAGCCATCCGATCAATCATCAGGACAAGACCAGGACCAGCAGGTTCAGGACAGCCCAGTTCCCCCGACCGCAACTGACACTCCAATACCGGATACACCAACCTATACACCCAGCGCAACTGCTTCGCTCACACCCACTTATACACTCACCCCAACGCCGTACGCCTATATATCCCAGAATACGAACTGTCGTTATGGACCAGGAAGTGTATACGACCTGCTACACACTTATCTCGCTGGACAGGATGCCTTGCTCCTGGGAAAGAACGCTGCCGAGGACTTCTATTACACCGAAGACGGGAATGGCGCCGCTCCTGACTGCTGGTTGTGGGCAAAATACGCCACGCCTGTTGGGGATATTTCTCTGCTGCCGGTGTTCACACCCCCGCCAACGCCCACGCCATACCTGGATTTCAGCTTCTCCTACCATGGCAGCGATTGCGGTGCAGGCAGCTGCTGGCTGTGGTTCACGGTCGACAATACCGGCATCATGCCGCTCGAGTCCGTTAAAGTCTATGCCAAGAACACTGTGACCAGCGCAACCGCAAACTATACCTCCAATCTGTTCCAGACCGGCATTATGGGCTCGGATATCGCCAGCATCCCTCTCTCCAGTTCGGGCTATACCCACAGCGGACAGCTTCCCAACCCGGGAAGCGATAAGATCGCTGTCACGATCACAGTCTGTTCCAAGAACGACCTCAACGGGGTCTGCCTGACACGTAATATGACCATGAAGCCCTGACAAAACAAAGAACGCCCCGCAAGGGGCGTTCTTTCTATATCTGAATTACCTGATCGAAACAAACTCTCACTACCAGTCATACGCGATCATTCTTCAATCAGGATGGAGTTCCAGGACGCCCTGTCCTCTTCCCATAACGGGGCCTGATCAAACTGCACTGCAGTCAGCCGTTTGTATAGACCACCATGAGCAATCAACTCCTGGTGAGTGCCCTGTTCAACGATTCGTTGTCCCTGCAGGACAACGATCAAGTCTGCGTTACGGACAGTCGAGAGTCGGTGAGCGATGACGATCACGGTCTTGCCAATTATCAGCTGTTCCAGGGAGCGTTGGATGAGGGACTCTGTTTCAACATCCACCGAGGAAGTAGCTTCGTCGAGTATCAATATCGGAGCGTCTTTCAGGATCGCCCGGGCAATGGCGATACGCTGTTTCTGCCCACCGGAGAGTTTAACGCCTCTTTCTCCGATCAAAGTATCATAGCCTTGGGGAAGCCTGGATATGAATTCATCGGCGTTGGCAATTATTGCCGCCTTGATCATCTCTTCCTCAGTGGCATCTTCCCGCCCGAAGAGAATATTCTCCCTGACCGAGCCATGGAAAAGGAATACATCTTGAAGGACGATGCTGATCTGATCCCTGATGTTTTTCAACTGTAGATCCCGGATATCATGGCCATCAATAGAGATCGAGCCTGAGCAAACATCATACAGTCTGGGTATCAGATTGGCGAGCGTGGTCTTTCCTACTCCAGTGGGACCTACCAGGGCAACCACACTGCCGGGGGGTATGGAGAGGTTGATATCCTTGAGGACAGTTGCGCCAGCTAGATAATGGAAGCCCACCTCCTTGAGCTCGATCGCTCCCCTGGCTCTGCCCTCAAGAGAGATGGCGTTATGCTTTTCCTCGATTTGAGGCGCTTCCTCAAGAAGTTCAGCAACCCGTTCAGCTCCTGCCATGGCTTGCTGGACGGATTCCCAAACCCGGCTTAGCTCCTGGACTGGCTGGTAAAGCAGATCCAGATATAGGAAAAAAGCTACCAGGTCAGCCAGGGCCAGGGTATTGCCCAAGACAAATCGACCCCCGAAATAGATCAGGATGATCGTACCTAGCGACGATGCAAAGGCGATCAGGGGATGGAAGGTAGCCATCAACCGCAAAGCTTTCAGCATCGAGTCCCTGTAGCGGTTGATATGGACCTGGACACGCTTGGCCTGGCTTTCCTCGCGGGCAAAGACCTTGATCTCTCTCACTCCCGAGAGGTTGTCATTCAAGGCCGCATTCAAATCGCCCAATTCAGCCTGTCTGGCTCGAAACGCAGGCTGGACATATTTGGTAAAACCCTGCATTGCCAGGACTATCAGCGGAACGGGGATCAAACTTAACAAAGCTAGCTGCCAGTTCACCAGGGACAGGACAATGACCACCCCTATCAGCAGGAGGGAATTGGCTATGACGTCCGGGATGGCATGGGCGATCAGATGCTCGATCAGATCCGTATCATTCACCACCCGAGACATGAGTTGACCGGTTCGCTTCTCCTCATAAAACTGCAGGGAAAGCCGCTGTAGGTGTTCATAGACTTTCGTCCGTACATCTGCCACCACACTCCATCCAGCGACATGAGCCAGGTAGCTTCGCAGGAATTGGAAAACACCCCGGGCCAAGTAGACACCCAGCGCCAGCAGCGCCAGGCGAGTGATCTCTTGAATAGTAGCTTGATCCATGCCAGGAGAGGTCACCGCAGCGATCATGGTCCTGACGATCCAGGGAGCCAGCAGCTGAATACCAACCAGCAGCAGCATACTGATCACGGTAACTATCAAGATACCCCGGTACTTGGGCACAAACTTATAAATGAATTTCAACGACTTCACTCTACATCCTCCTGATCACACCTGGATACTGAAAATCAGCACCACACAGTTTACCTTATAATCCGATACAGTTGGGAAGGTTGATCGGGACTGAATTCATTATTCAATAAATAAAAGAAGAGCGTTGCCCTGATTCGCCTCTGCGAAACACGAAATAATCCAAGGAATATCTCAACCAGCTTCCTAGTTTCACCGAAGGGATGGCAAGTGTTCCCTGGAGTATAATCAAGCCCAACAAGAGGGAGAAATAGATGAGAAAGAAAATCTGGAAAGTTATCCATCACCTGATCATCCTCAACTTCCTGGTGGAGATCATGTACAGCTTCTACATGGTCTTTTATGTGATTGGCGGCCCGCACTGGCCACTGCTGCGTAAAGCCGCCCAAGAACCGATCGAAATCATCCTTAAAAGGCGGCTCTATGCAATCGAAGCCTGGGTTGCCATCGGCGCTCTATGCATTTATGCGGCATTGACTATATACCTACCCCAGCTGCTCCGGGAACTGAATCAAAAATCTTCAGAGACAGCACACGGGGATCCGCTGCCCGCCCCTGATGCAGTCCATGAAAGCTAAAGACCTCGATGCCCTGGTAGTGGGAAACGTGGGGATAGATACAAATGTCTATCTTCCTCATGGATCGCTTGACCTGGAAAAAGAAGGGCATTTCACCGAGAACCTCGATTGCGTGGGCCAGGCAGGGGGATTTTCCGCACGAGGCTATGCCCAGCTGGGATACAAGACAGCCTTCATTGGTTACATCGGTGAGGACTTCTGTGGAGATTTCATCAAACGTGAGTTTGCCTCCGACGGGATCAACACAGAAGGATTGATGATCGATCCAGCCGGCACTGGCAGGAGCGTAAACCTGGTCTATCCGGATGGAACCCGCAGGAGTTTTTACGATGGCAAAAGCCATCTCCATCTGAAACCAGACCTAGAGCACTGCCGCTCCCTGCTGGGCCGGGCGAGATTGGGCCACTTCAGCATCCCGGATTGGGCCCGGACCCTTCTACCCGCCGCCCGGGAAGCTGGAATGGTTATATCCTGCGATCTACAGGATATTCCAACCCTGGAGGATCCTTACCGGGAGGACTTCATCCGCGAATCCGACATCTTGTTCTTTTCCGGTTCCAATCTGGAAATTCCCGAAGCGCTGATTGAACAGATCCTCTCGCTCTATCCAGACAAGCTGATCCTTGCTGGATTAGGAGAAAGGGGGTGTGCTCTGGGCACGAAGCAAGGGATCCGGCACTATCCGCCTATCCATATGGATCGGCCGATCGTTGATACCAATGGTGCTGGCGACAGCTTGGCTGTGGGATTTTTATCATCCTATATCCTGGAAAAGAAGGATCCGGAGGAATCTGTCAAGCGAGGCCAGATTTGTGCCCGCTATGCTTGCTCGCTTAAGGCCACCAGTTCAGATCTGATCACGCGTGAGCAGCTGGAAAACTATTATTATTCTGCCTGAAGAAAGCGTCGTGTGATTTCCTTCGTCGGTTGTTGAATCTCAGAAAGTGAACTCATCCCAGTGACTTATTCCGGGGCTCTCCTGCCCGGTGGTTTTCCGCCTTTCGGATTCCCAGCCAACGCATCAGCCAGGTCCCCACGGGATTATGGCTCTTGACCATGATCACCGTTTGCTGGCATTCTCTGGCCAGCCGCTGAGGGATGGTCCCAAACAAGCGCTGTTCCAGGAGACCAGCCGCAGGGGCATGAACGATCAGCAGATCGTGCTGATCTGATTCGTCCTTGATCGCGGTGAATTCATCCTCGCCTGGTATGACTTTGATCTGGTAGTCAGCCGGGTAGTCCAGGAGCAGGCGGTCCAGGCGGCTCCTGGCGCTTTGGAAATCCCTTTCGCTAGCATTCGGGGCAAGGACGGTCAAAACAGTGATCTTGGATATCCTATCAGTATTTCGCTGATAGATCTCAGCTTGTCTGCTAGCGAGGTCCAGCGCCAAAGGCGCGTGGATCCCGCCTTTGGTCGCAACCAGGATCCTCTCCGGCGGTTTACGCTGCCTGAAACGCACTACAGCCAGGTCACAAGGAGGGCGGATGCCGATGATATCGATCACCGAGTTATAGGTGATCTCTTCCGAATAGCTGTAGCCCGGCCATCCTAGGAGCATCAAATTGACTTCCTGTTCCGCAACTGTCATCTGGATCACTTTGCTGACATTCCTGCCTAACCGAAGCAGAGTATGAACTGGAACATGACGCTCCTTTCCCACCTCGATTACCTGATCCAGCAATGATCGACCCCGGGACAAGTAGCGCCTGCCTTCGGATAGGGACAGCTGACTAGGCACCTGGATCACATTCAGCGCCAGCACTTCACCATCGCCCGCTTCTGCCATGATACTTCCCAGCAATCCCAACAAACGCGCCTGATTGGGATTGTTGACCGGAACCATTACGGTGTACTCTCGCTGGGTGATGCGCTCTTCCAGCAAGATCGGCGCTTCCTCCTCCGGCTTGACGCGACCCTTTGAATAACTGAAATATATCCCGATCCCTGCTGAGATCCAGATCAAGCTAACCACCCAGGCCCGGGGCTGGTAGGTGAACTGGTAAGCAGCCAAGCCAAGATTGATGATGATGCCCAACGCTGGCAGCCAAGGAAATAACGGCACTTTGAAACCTTCGGCATTCAGAAGCGCCTTCTTTCTAAGGACGATCAGTGCCCCATTAACTAGCGCGAAGGAAAGCAGGAAGAGAACGCTGGCAGCGGAACCAACCACTTCCACCGGCAGGGTAGCCGTCATAGCTACGATAATCAATCCCGTGGCCAGCACAGCAATATAGGGAGTCCGGCGCTGAGGATGGATGCGGGAAAGCACTTCGGGGAGCATCTTCTCCCTTCCCATTGAGAACGCCACCCTGGATGAAGCCATCACAGTCGCGTTCAGAGCAGACATGGTAGATAACAGTCCACCAAAAACGATCAGGAAAACGCCTACCGCGGGCATGAAATTTTCAGCGGCCCGAACAATGCCCGTTTCCTTATAAAGGCCCAAGATTTCCCAGGAGGTGTTGATGCGGGGGTCGCTGGGATCCAGCACCTGGGCTCCGAGGACATCTGTAGCGGAAGGAAGTTTATTGAAAATATCGCTGAAATTTGTCGGATCGACTGCTCCAACACTGATAAGGATGATCAGCAAGTAGATGGTGATGGCGATTGCTAAAGAAACGAAGGTCGCCTTGGGGATATTGGTCTTGGGATCCTTGATCTCCTCACTCACGGTTGCGATCAGGTCATACCCTTCAAAAGCGATGAATGTCAATCCCATCGCAGAAAGGACACCTCCAAATCCCAGGGGCAGGAAATCCTGGAAGTTCGCTCCCAGCAATTGGGGATGTTTGAAGATCGAGAAAACCCCGAAGATCGAAAACAATCCCAGGATCGAGATCTTCGCCATGGTCAATACATTCTCGGCTTTGCCGGTGACATTGGCGCCAAAATAATTGAGCGATATGAAAAAAACACTGATCAGGGATGCGACCCCCAGGGATGTGCCGGTCGTTCCCAAGAGACCGATCAACCAAGTGGCCAAACCAGGCAGGTAGCTGTGGAGGAGTTCCACGAAATAGCCCCCAAAACCCACAGCATACAGCGCACAAGCCACGGTGTAGGCAAACCACAGCATCCAGCCCGCCAGGAATCCGACTATGCCGGGAAATGCTTGCTTCGCGAAGGCATAACCGCCGCCTGCTTCCGGGATTGCCGAAGCCAGTTCTGCATAGGCCTGGGCAGTGATCAAGGTCACGCAGCCATTCAGCGCAAAAGCCAAGATGGCCCCCGGACCCGCTTCGCCCGCTGCCAGCCCGGTCAGGACGAAAATTCCAGCCCCGATCATCGCCCCCACACCAATCATGGTAGCGTCAAAGAAACCTAGGGTACGAGCAAGAGTGACTTTTTCTGAATTGGACATCAAGGCGTTGTATCTGGCGTTTATAACGGTCGTGCTAATGATCAAAGCTCTGCCAGGACCAAAGCTGGAACGGCCGGATTGGATTGACCTGCTGGCGATCCCATCTCAGAAAAGGAAGACAGCCAACCTCTCCAGGTCAGCCGCAGGTATCCAAGCAGGTACTGCATTGAACAGGATTGTAGCACAGACAGATGCTCCTCGCATCACATCTCAACAGCACCACTCTGAAATTTCCTAGGCTAAGGAGCCTGGACGGTTTATAATAGGAACTGATATCGGTACAATCATGGGGAAGGAGAAAACAAAATGGAATTTGTGGTCAGGTTTTTCTGCCAGAATGACGAGGAAAGTAAGCACCTGGACAACGCTGAAAAAGAACTTGAAGCTGCAGGGATAAAATTCTACGTCGGTCACTATGAGGGATGCCGGGAGTGGTTCTTCGACAAGAAGGTGATCGGTAATATCGAGATCCTCTCTCTTGATGATTATGAACCACCCGACTTGAAGCCTTACGACGAAGTCTACCCTCATACCTCTTAAAGGCATCCAATAGCAAGGCCAATAGAACAACCCGCCATCAACAGCGGGTTGTTTTAGTAACATCACTCGGGTTTTGAGCAGGCTCGCCTGACGTGGTCGTTTCTGGGTCCACCAGAATCACTTCTTGAAGATCACTTCTCTGATCTTCAACTCCTCTCCCTTGAGAATGCGCTGAATGTTCCCACGGTGGAGGTAAAAACAAGCTGCGGTTAGCAGGATGCTGAGAACCAGCAAAGAGAATGGATACCCCTTGATGTAAGTGACCACCGGTAGGGCTAGAAATGTTGTGAACGATCCTGCCACGATATAATCGGTGAGAAAAGCTGGGACCGCGACCAGCAGGACAAATAGTACACCAAGCTTCCAATTAACTCCTAACATCATCCCAACCAGGGTTGCCACTCCCTTTCCTCCCCGGAATTTAAGGTAAAACGGGAACATATGGCCGATGACAGCCATCAATCCCGATAAATAAGCCAGTTCGTTCAACGGGCCAGGATAGATCCACTTCACAACCAGGACCGCCAAGACACCCTTGAGTATGTCCGTCAAACCAACGATCACACCGTATTTCAAGCCCAGCGTTGAGGTGACGTTGGAAGCCCCGGCGTTGCCGGAGCCGTGCTCGCGGATATCGATCCTGCCTGCCAGGCGGCCCACCAGGTAGGCTGACTGGATGCAGCCAAAGGCATAGCCGATCAGGATACTCAAAATCGTTTGGGTGACCACAGCATCTCTCCTCGAGCAAATAGGGTTTCCCGCGACATCAATATCCTTATTTTACATTGAAAACCAGGATAACAACCTGCTAAGGACACCTAGAAATGGAGAATAACAGGGCGACATCCTATCGGTGCCGTTCAGGATCAGGCGAGGATAGCAATCTGCGCTATTTTCCGATCAAGGATCGAGGTCAATCCATCTCGTCTCCGATCTTGGGCGGCAGCCATTCACGTCCATCCCGCTGGATCAACCTATCTGCTTCAACCGGACCCCAGCTCCCTGCCTGATAGTTGGGGAAATCCGTGGGTGCCTGAGAAGCCCAGGAGCGCAGAACAGGCATGATGATCGCCCAGGACCTCTCGACCTGGTCTGCGCGCATGAATAACGTCGCATCCCCCCGGATGATATCTGCCAAAAGCGTCTGATATGCGAGGGGCGATTTGATCTCGAAAGCATCCCGATAGGAAAAATGCAGGTCCACGGGTTCCAGGTTCAACTCCGAACCGGGGTATTTGGCCTGGAAGCTGAGAGAAATCCCTTCCTGGGGCTGGATCTGCAGCCGCAGACGGTTGGGCTGCCAGCTGCGGGCAGCCGCGGCAGGGAAAGATTGGTGGGGAACTGGCTTGAACTGGATCACAACCTCAGAAGCCCGGGTATTCAGCCGCTTCCCAGTGCGCAGGTAAAATGGGACATCCTGCCAGCGCCAATTATCGACATACAGCTTGACCGCGGCATAGGTCTCTGTCGAGGATCCCTCGTTTACGCCTGGCTCCTGTCGGTAGGGCAGAACTTCCTCGCCGGCCAGCTCACTTTCCCCATATTGGCCTCTCACAGCGACCTCAGGAACTCGATCTTGGGGAATAGGCCGGATAGCCTTCAAGACATCCTCCTTTTTATTGCGGACCTCGTCCGCGTCAAAGGAGACCATAGGCTCCATAGCGATCAAGGTCAAGATCTGCATCAAGTGGTTCTGGATCATATCTCGCAGAGCACCCGCGCCTTCATAGTACTCACCCCTGTGCTCCACGCCGACAGTTTCAGCAACCGTGATCTGGACGTGGTCTATATAGCGCCTGTCCCAAATCGGCTCAAACAAGGCGTTGGCAAACCGCAGGGCCAGGATATTCTGGACGGTCTCCTTGCCAAGATAATGGTCAATCCGGTAGATCTGGGCCTCGTCAAAAACGGATGTCAAGGTCCTGTTCAGTTCCACAGCAGAATCCAGGTCATGCCCGAAAGGTTTTTCGACCACGATTCGTACTCGATCGCGGTCCTCGGCCAGTCCGGCTTGGCCGATTCCGCCGACGACCATCTCCACGATGCTGGGCGGCGTTGCCAGGTATATCGCCAGGACAGCAGGTTCACCCCACTCCTTTTCGTTATTCTGAACTTGCTGTTTCAATGATTGGTAGGTGGACGGATCGTCAAAATCCCCGGTCAGGTAGGAAAGCTTGGGTGATAACCCAGCCCAAACCTTTTCGTCTACCTTGCCCTGATCACTAAAATGATCTACTCCGTCCCGGATGCGCGACTTGAAATCCTGGGAGCTCCTATCCTTCCGTCCGATCCCGATCACAGAAAATCGATCCGGCACCTGGCCGTTCACCTGTAGGTCATAGAGAGCAGGTGCCAGCTTGCGCCAGACCAGGTCGCCAGTTGCACCAAAGATAGCCAGGGTTGCTGGAGGAAGGGCAGCCCGCACTGCCCGGTCCTCATTTTTCATGATGCCCCCCGAATTCATAACGCATGGCTGACATGACCTTGGCGGCAAACTCACCTTCCCCTCGCGAGTTGAAACGCGAGAAAAGCGCACTGCTGATGACCGGGGCAGGAACCGACTCGTCCACAGCAGCCAGTACGGTCCAGCGCCCTTCACCAGAGTCAGACACCTCGCCTTTGAATTTGTCCAGCTGGGGATCCTCCAGCAGGGCCGATGCCGTTAAGTCCAGCAGCCAGGAGCCGATCACGCTGCCCCTTCGCCACACTTCGGCTACTTCTTTCAAATCAAATTCATACTGATAATGCTCGGGGTTCCGGAGAGGAGCGGTTTCGGCATCTTGCCCCCGCCCCTGGCTGCCAACGTCTGCGTGCCGCAGTATGTTCAACCCTTCTGCAATCGATGCCATCATCCCATATTCGATCCCGTTATGCACCATCTTCACAAAATGCCCCGCCCCGTGCTGTCCACAGTGCAGGTAACCGCGCTCCGAGGGGGAATACTCATCCGCCCTGCCAGGCGTTCGGGAGATAGAGCCAGGTCCAGGAGCCAAACTGGAGAATATGGGATCCAGGGCTGCTACCGATTCGCTATCGCCGCCGATCATCAAGCAGTAACCCCGCTCCAATCCCCACACTCCACCGCTGACACCGATATCCAGATAATGTATCCCGGACTTCTCCAGCTCCTTCGCACGCCTTATATCATCCAAATAATAGGAATTCCCACCATCGATGACGATATCTCCGGGCTCAAGGAGCGGGAGTAGCTGATCCAGCATCAGGTCCACAACAGCGGCCGGCAGCATCATCCAGACTGCCCGCGGAGGTTCCAGCTTTTCTGCCAGCTCCTCCAGCGAGTATGCACCAACCGCGCCTTGCTTTTCCATCTCTGCCACAGGATCCTTGTGGCGGTTGTAGACCACGCAGTTGTGTCCTGCCCGCAGCAAACGCAAGGCCATATTCGCGCCCATCCTGCCCAAACCTACAATCCCGATCGTGTTCTGTGTTTCACTCATGTTATTTTCCTTTTGACTGATCAAATCTCTACTGCCAGACCTAATTCTGCCAACGATTGCCTCGTTGACTGGAAATCGGTGTGGACGATACTATGGATCCCCAAGCCTCTGGCCACATCCACGAACATAGCTCGATCATCGATGTAAGCGACCTGGTCAGGCTGGACCTGGGCCACATCCAGGGCTATGCGGTAGATATCCTCGTCCGGCTTTCGGTAGTGGACGAAACAAGATGAGATAAAGAAGTCGATGAATTCCCTGAGCCGGAATTTTTCCACCCGGTACATGGTCAGTTCGCGGCCTTCATTGCTGACCGCTGCAATCTCTATCCCGTAATCACGCTTAATTCGGTAAACCAGCTCGATCATCTCGGGAATCGCCTGCGACTGTGCGAACATAAAGTCTGTGAAATCTTTCTGTGAGAACGACCGATCGCGGTAAAAAACAACTCGCGCCAGATAGTCTTCCAAACTGATCTTGCCCTCTTCGTAGGTATCAAAGGTCAGATGATGGCGCTCGTCCATCTCCCTGGCATCCAGACCGAACCGCTCTGCTGCCAGTTTCCGGGAATTGTGATCCCAACCGTTTGTCAGCAGGACACCGCCTATATCCACAAAGAGGGTTGATATAGAATTATGCTGCTTGCCCATTCTGTCTGCCTTTTCCATTCCTGCCTGTCAGTAAGAGGGTGACGTCCCATCCGGGCTAATATCCTCTACCAATCCACTCCGGCTAATTGGCCAGAGAAGGTCAATTATTTGGACAATCCTTGCAGGTAGCTGCTCATAGCCCTGGCCGCTTTCCTCCCGGCAGCTGTTGCTGTCACCACCAGATCTGCACCCCGTACATCATCACCTGCCGCAAAAACACCACCCATAGTGGCCACACCGGTCTGCTGGTCCTTCACTTTGAAAATACCCGGCCGGGTGGTTTCCAGCTCCGGTGTCTTTGATGGGATCAGCTCGTCACCCCTGTATCCGATCGCCAGAACGACGGTATCCGCGCTGACGAGAAAGTTCGATCCTTCAATGGGTATTCGCAGGTGATGGGGAGTCTTTTGCTCTGGCTGATCGGACGGCTTGGACATCATTCTCTGCATCTCTACCTGGTTGACATGGCCCTGGTCATCACCCAGGAAACGGACAGGCTGAGCCAGGAGCTCGAAATGGATGCCTTCCTCTTTGGCGTGTTTGACATCGAGTTCCCGAGCGCGCATTTCGGTCTCAGTGCCGTGGTAATACAGCACAACGCAACCTCCGACCACGCCGTTCTGCACTTGCAGGCGCCTGGCAGTCCTGACACAATCGATGGAAGTATCCCCGCCGCCGACCACCACCACGGTTTTACCGATCTCGGGCTTTCCCTTGAGTCCGTCTGGCAAATCTTCCTCGGGCAGATTGCCCTTGACCAGGAACTCTGTCGCCTGATATACACCTTTGAGATCCTCACCGGGAAGTTTGATCTTGTGGCCTACTGGGACACCGATCCCCAAGAACACCGCGTCAAATTCGTTGAGCAGATCATCCACCTGGATGTCCCTGCCTACCCGGGTGTTGCAAATGAACTTGATCCCGATCGATTCCATCTCGTCAATCTTAGCCTTGACGAGCTTCTTGTCTAGTTTGAAATTGGGGATGCCGTAATGGAGAAGCCCTCCTGGTTTCGGCCATTCCTCATAAACAACGACTTCATGGCCATCCCGGGCCAGCTCCTCCGCAACTGCAATGCTGGATGGACCACTGCCAACCACGGCAGCCTTCCGGCCGCTTGGTTTAGCTTTTTCTGGTTTTGGGAACCCGCCCAGCTCTTTCCGCTCCCAGTCAGCACAAAAAGCTTCCAGTTTCCCAATGTTAACTGCCCGGTTGTACCCACCGACAGTGCAGGAGCCCTCACATAGAACCTCCTGGGGGCACAATCTTCCACAGAATTCCGGGTAATTGGATGTCTGGCGGAAGATCTCCGCTGCTTCAGAGAATTTCTTCTGTTCGATTGCGAACATCGCCTTGGGAATGTCATTGTGAAGCGGGCAGCCCAGGATGCAAGGTTCCGTTGCGGGGCAGTGAATACAGCGAGTAGCCTCGACCACTGCTTGCTCTTCACTGTATCCCTGGAAGACCATCTCAAAATTATTAAGCCGCTCCGCGGGATCTTGTTCAGGGTACGAACCTGGAAGAATGTGCACACGCTCTTTTCGGCTGGGATCCAGATAATAAGTATCCGGATCATCTACAGTGTGAAGTGGGAATAATCTGAATTGATCCATTGCCTGTCCTCTCCTGTGGGTATTAGTAGCCAGGACTACCTCTAATAATTACTTCTCTGAGATCCCATTCCCTTCCGGGGCATAGCTTAAGGGACTTCAGATATCTGGTCCGGATCTTCGCTAGACAATTTCAATCCGCTCAAGGTTTTACCCGCTAACGATTTACAGCTGTATATATCGAGCAGGCCGAGCATCCTCGCGCCGAATTGGATGAAATGTATCTTCAACAAACCCGACCAGACATTTCCATTACTATAATCCTACCGCAAAGTTAAGGGGTATTTTTCAACCTTAAGACTATTCACATATCCACTTAAGCTTGCGATAAGGACGTGGGCAGGTAGCAAGTCCTAAAATTGAGATGTATTAATGGTAATGGAAGGAGGCCAATATGGAAACTAATTCAAGAACAATCTCCAGGAATGAGAAAAGACGTTCAAAAGCGATCGCCCTGACCCGGATCTCTTTTGGATTGGTATGGGCGATCGATGCTTATCTCAAATGGCAGCCAGCTTTTGCGGACAATTTTCTTTCGTATCTCAAAGAGACCTATGATGCCCAGCCTGCGCTGATCCAGTCCTGGCTCGACTTCTGGATCAAGCTGACCTCGGTCAATCCTCACCTGTTTGCGCGTGTCGTTGCCCTGGGAGAGACCGGGATAGCCATTGGCTTGATCCTGGGATTGTTCAGCAACCTGGATTACCTGGGTGGTATCCTGCTGACGATCTTGATCTGGACCATTCCGGAAGGATTCGGTGGGCCTTACAGCGCGGGAGCAACGGATCTGGGTGCCGGGATCATCTATCCTTTCGGATTCGCAGGACTACTGCTGCTATCAGCCGGCCAGCATTATGGTCTGGACCGCTATCTTTGGCCCAAATTGGGCAGCTGGAAATTCCTATCCTCGCGACCGTTGCACCGCGACTGAATGAATTCCTGAATATATACTTTACTTGTATTAGAACTGGATTGAAGGAACCCAAAATGAAAAAAACGCAAAAGGAATCAAGCTTATCGAACGTCTACATGGTCACGGATCCGCCATTTGCCTTGAAGCTGTTCGGAGGCGTCCGCTGGTCCTGGATCTGGATCGTGCCCCGATTGTACGCTGGCTGGATCTGGATCAAGGCCGGCTGGGGAAAACTGACCAACCCAGCCTGGGCAGGATCAGAAGCTGGATCCGCCCTGACAGGATTCGTAAACGGAGCCGTCGCGAAGACAGCTGGACCTCACCCTGATGTGCAAGCTTGGTATGCCGCTTTCTTACAAAACGCCGTCCTGCCCCACGTGGGGTCCTGGAGCTATGTCGTTAGCTTTGGAGAGACACTAGTCGGGTTAGGATTGATCCTGGGGGCCTTTACGGGCATCGCAGCGTTCTTCGGGATGTTCATGAACCTCAACTATCTGATGGCAGGGTCAGTCAGCGTCAATCCTATCCTGCTGATGATCTCCATTCTATTGGTGCTGGCTTGGAAGACTGCGGGCTGGTGGGGAATGGACCGCTGGCTGCTGCCCGCATTGGGAACACCCTGGAGTCCTGGTTTGGTATTCCATAGGAAAAGAACCCTATGATATGATGTCAGAAACCAAGCCAAAGAACACCAAGGGGATAGAGGGAATTCCATGAACATACCCCATCAAGAAATTCCTGCGATCTGGCACGACCTGGCAGACCACTTCCAATCGATCCGACCCCGCCATCTGCGGGACTTGTTTGCAAATGATCCCCGGCGAGGCGAAAAATACAGCCTGCAGTCAGCGGGATTGTACTTCGATTATTCCAAACACCGCATCACTGAAGAAACCATCGACCTATTGGTCAATCTGGCGGAGAAGAGCGGGCTGGAAGAACGGCGCCGGGAGATGTTCTCAGGAGCCAAGATCAACCTGACTGAAAATCGGTCAGTGCTTCATACCGCTTTACGGGCGCCCAGAGGAACAAGGATCATGGTTGATGGGCATGACGTCGTTTCAGAAGTTTACGAGGTCCTCGATAAAATGGCGTCTTTTGCCAATCGCGTACGGCAGGGCGCATGGATCGGACACACTGGAAAGCCTATACGCAACATAATCAATATCGGGATCGGCGGTTCCGATCTTGGTCCGGTCATGGCTTACGAGGCGTTGAAGTTCTACAGCGCCCGGGACCTGGTCTTTCGCTTCGTCTCCAATATTGACGGGACGGATTTCGTCGAAGCCTCCAGGGATCTCGATCCCGCTGAGACCTTGTTCATCGTTTCCTCGAAGAGTTTCACCACCCTGGAGACCATGACCAACGCCCACAGCGCCCGCTCCTGGCTGGTGGATCAACTGGGAAGCCAGCAGGCGGTTGCCAAACACTTTGTCGCCGTGTCAACCAACCAGCAGGCTGTGCGGGATTTTGGCATCGATCCCGAGAACATGTTCGTGTTCTGGGATTGGGTTGGCGGCCGCTATTCGATGGACTCAGCCATCGGTCTTTCCACCATGTTGGCGATCGGTCCTGAGCGATTCCAGGAGATGCTCGCCGGGTTCCATGAAATGGACGAGCATTTCCGGGATGCTCCGCTTAAGGAGAATTTGCCGGTCCTGATGGGACTGCTGGCATTCTGGTACAACAACTTCTTCGGAGCGGAGACTATTGCGGTCCTCCCCTACGAGGAATACCTGCACCGCTTTCCCGCCTACCTGCAGCAGCTGACAATGGAAAGCAACGGTAAAAGCGTTACCCTGGACGGCCGTCGGGTTGAGTATCAAACAGGGCCGATCTACTGGGGAGAACCCGGCACCAACGGACAGCACTCCTTCTACCAGCTCATCCACCAGGGAACCAAATTGATCCCCTGTGACCTGATCGCTTTCCGGCAGGCCCTGAATCCACTCGGGCAACACCATGACTTGCTGATCGCCAATGTCTTCGCCCAGGGCAAAGCCCTGGCCTTCGGGAAAACCGCCGACGAGGTACAAGCTGAAGGCGTTCCTGACCAGCTGATTCCCCACCGCACTTTTCCAGGCAATATCCCCACCACAACGATCCTCGCCGATCGGCTCACCCCGGAATCCCTGGGAAAATTAGTAGCCCTTTATGAGCACAGTGTTTTCACCCAGGGTGTCCTGTGGCACATCAACTCCTTTGACCAATGGGGAGTCGAGCTGGGAAAGGTCTTGGCCAACCAGATCACCCCCCTGCTCCAGGGAGATGCCCCGCTGCAGCAAGACAGCTCAACAGCCCGCTTGATCGAATATTATCGAGCAGGAAGGAACACGCCCCAGGTGGAATAGGATCTTCATTATGTTATCGGAGTCAAACAAAGCTCCCGGACGTCCCGGGATACCTCCCAGCTGGACCTCCAGTGCCAAAAGCGGCGTCGGTACAGCGCTCAGCGATATGAGCCGGGTATGGTTCACACTCAGCCATGGTATTCTCAATGAGGTCTATTACCCGCGCATTGACCAGGCATGCACCAGGGACATGGAGCTGCTGGTTGCGGATGGAGAGGATTTTTTCTCAGAAGAGAAACGGGATACATTCTTTGAGGTAGAACAGCTTGCAGAAGGCATTCCAGCTTTCCAGCTGACCAATACCTGCAAGGAAGGCCGCTTCAGGATCCAGAAGGTCGTCCTGACCGACCCAAAGCGTGATGTCCTCCTGCAGCGGGTCCGCTTCGAGCCGCTCATCGGAAGCAGCGACGATTACCACCTTTACGTTTTACTTGCCCCCCATCTTGCTAATCACGGTGCTGGAAATACGGCCTGGGTGGATGACTACAAGGGACTCCCTGTGATCAATGCCATTCGGGGTGAGACCGCTCTCTCCCTGACCTGTGACATCCCCTGGTTGAAGAGATCAGTGGGTTATGTCGGCAGCTCAGATGGGTGGCAGGATATCAGCCAGCACAAGCAAATGCGCTGGGAATACACCCGTGCCGAGGATGGAAACGTCGCCCTGACCGGGGAGCTTGATTTGACAGCCACAGCGGATGGTTTCACACTGGCGCTAGGGTTTGGGCGGACGGCAAACGAAGCGAATCTACGAGCCAGGACCAGCCTCAACGAGGGATTTGAGGCCGCCCGGGATAGCTATAGCAAGACCTGGCAGGGATGGCAAAGCGAACTCCTTCCCCCTCCCTCGTTACTGGATACTCCTAATCTTTACCGCATCAGCGCCGCAGTGATCCGCACTCATGAGGCCAAACGGTTTCCCGGAGGCATCATTGCCAGTCTATCCATTCCCTGGGGTTCCAGTAAGGGAGATGAAGACCTTGGTGGTTACCATCTTGTATGGCCTCGAGATCTGGTGGAAACTGCAGGCGGTTTGCTGGCCATTGGCGCTGCAGAAGACGCCCGCCGTGTCCTGTCCTTCCTGCAAAGCACCCAGGAAGCGGATGGTCATTGGCCCCAGAATATGTGGATGGACGGAACACCCTATTGGAGCGGCGTCCAAATGGATGAGACGGCTTTTCCAATTCTGCTGGTCGACCTGGCCCGCCGCAGGGGGGCATTGAACGATGAGGATATCGCCGGCTTGTGGCCAATGGTCCGCAAAGCAGGCAGCTACCTGGTGGCTAACGGGCCTGTGACCCAGCAGGATCGCTGGGAGGAAGATCCAGGTTACTCGCCGTTCACCCTGGCTGTCGAGATAGCGGCCTTGTTGGCCGCGGCGGATCTGGCTGAGCTCCTGGACCATCAAGACGCAGCCGGACTGCTGCGAGAAGTGGCTGATTCCTGGAATGCCAATATTGAGTCCTGGACCTACGTCACGGGCACGGATCTGGCAAAGGAAATCGGCGTGGAAGGCTATTACGTGCGTATTGCGCCTCCCGAAGTGACAGAGTCGAGTTCGCCCCTGGGTGGCTTTGTTCCCATTAAAAATCGCCCCCCAGGCGATAGCGAAGCTCCTGCGTCCCAGATCGTCAGCCCTGATGCCCTGGCGCTGGTTCGCTTTGGCTTGCGGTCAGCTGATGACCCTCGTATCCTGAACACGCTGAAAGTGATCGATGCCCTATTGAAAACAGACATGCCCATTGGGCCTACCTGGCGCAGATATAACGAGGATGGGTATGGCGAACACCTGGACGGCCAGCCGTTTGACGGGAATGGCATCGGCCGTGTCTGGCCCCTGCTCACGGGAGAACGTGCCCATTACGAGCTTGCCGCAGGACGCCCTGAAAGTGCAGAGGACTTGTTGAAAACCCTTCAAGCACTCAGCAATCCTGACGGTTTGCTTCCGGAGCAGAGCTGGGATGCCGTAGATATCCCGCAGAGGGAATTATTCTTCGGGCAGCCAACCGGCTCAGCGATGCCGTTGGTCTGGGCCCACGCAGAATACCTCAAGCTCTGCCGATCGCTGTCCGACGGCCAGGTCTTCGACATGCCTCCGCAGACCACCCAACGGTATTCCCGGCCTCCGGAAAGCTTCTGGACGATCTGGTCGACTAACCACAAGATCCGTTCGATGAGTGAAGGGAGCGGTCTGCGGCTGCTCTTAAATGATCCAGTCTGGATCCACTGGACCTTGGACAACTGGAAAACAGAAAAAAAGACTCGCTCGCGGACCAACGAGCTGGATATTCACTATGCCGACCTGCCCACTCGCCGCCTCGCAGCAGGTGCGGCGATCCTGATGAAAATCGAATGGGAGGACGGAGGCTGGGACGACAGGGAATTCAGGATCGACATCACCTGATCCTTTGCTCAACAATACACGTATAAATTGAAATAAATAAAGTTGGTCTATACGATGAGGTTGGCTTAAGCTCCTTATAAGCGCTACCTAAGGACAGATCAATGGGAATGGGCTATCCTTAATAGTAAAAGGAGAGAGTATCATGCAATTTCTAATTTGGATCCTTTCCGGGATCATCGCTGGCTGGATAACGGGGTTGATCATTAAAGGCAAGGGGTTTGGGCTGATTGGTGACTTGATCATTGGTTTGCTGGGAGGCTTGATCGGAGGCTGGCTGGCAAGTAGTTTCGGGATCCTTGTCATCGGCTGGCTGGGCCATGTGATCACGGCCGCAGTGGGCGGTATCCTGCTGGTAGCAATCGTTCGTGTTCTGCGCCGAGCGTAAGATGGCGAACACTTCCGGAGAGCACCATTTCACAGCGTCAAACACCATCCGGGATGTCATCATCGGCATGTCAGATGGCCTCACGGTCCCTTTTGCCATCGCTGCCGGGATGACCGGCGCAGCCGTCGGGACAAACGTTGTCATCATCGCGGGGTTGGCAGAAATAGCTGCCGGATCGATCTCAATGGGACTGGGAGGCTACCTGGCCGCAAAATCTGACATTGAACACTATGACGTTGAGCGCCAGCGGGAAGTGACAGAAACATATAATGTCCCAGATATAGAAGAGCAAGAAGTACTGGACATTCTGAAGGATTTAGGACTGTCTGATAAAGACTCAGCGCCCATCGCAACCGCACTCCGAAACCAGCGTGACAAATGGGTCGATTTCATGATGCAGTTTGAATTGGGGTTGGAACGCCCTGACCACCAGCGCACCTGGAAGAGTGCTGTTACCATCGCTCTGTCCTACGCGCTGTCGGGCTTTATCCCCCTTTCTCCCTATATGATCCTACCAGATGTCCAGACAGCTTTGCCCTTTTCAGTCATCATGACCCTGGCAGCCCTGTTCATCTTCGGGTATGTCAAAGGCCGCATCACGGGAGTTAAAGCCCTGCGTTCTGCACTCCAGATGATCCTAATCGGAGGAGCAGCGGCCGGAGCAGCCTTTGGATTGGCGCGCTGGCTGGGCTGATAGCTGGCAAGATTTCTTTATCCTTCTCAAGAATAATGGGGTTTCTTACCCAGAAAGACATCCGTTCATTCAAACTTGAATTGGGGCAGTATAGAAGATATACTTGGGGATAAGACTCTGGTCTATTTCCATATCAGGAAAGACCCACCGTACCTGCAGTTTGGGGAGATAATGCAGAGCAAATCCCAAAGGCACTGGATCGCATGATGCAGAAACACATTCTTGTAGTTGATGACGATGACCTGATGCGCCGCAGTGTGGCATTCAACTTGGAACAGAATGGTTATCGAGCAACCAGTTCTGCCACCGCCGAGGATGCCCTGGCTCTATCGGAACGTGACAGGCCCGATCTGGTGTTGTTGGATATCGGACTGCCCGGAATGGACGGCCTGGATGCGCTGCGCAGTTTCCGTGACTTCATCAAAGTACCCGTGATCTTCGTAACCGCCCGACGCCGTGAGCTGGATGAGATCCTGGGCCTCGAGTTAGGCGCTGAGGACTATATCACAAAACCCTTTGAAATGAGCGTTCTTTTAGCCCACATCAAGGCTGTCCTGCGCCGGATGGATCCCGGTCGACCTGATAGCGCCCAGCAGGACCCGGTCGTGGTGGGCGACCTGACTCTGGACCCCCTGGCTCACACTGCCGCCCTGGCGTCGAAGCCTCTCGATCTCACCCGCAGAGAATTTGACCTGCTGCATACCTTGATGCTGCACGCGGGAGAAGTGCTGTCAACGCAGGATCTGCTTGCTAACGTTTGGGGGGCTGAGTATCTCGGCGAGCCCCAGGTTGTCTACGTCCATATCCGCTGGCTCCGTGAAAAACTCGAAGAAATTCCCGAAGAACCGCAGCGGATTATCACTATCCGCGGTGTCGGCTATAAACTTACTCCTCACGAGGTCTGATGCTCCGCACTCTGCGCAGGCGATTCATCCTCAGTCACATCCTGCCCCTCTTGATCGTCATTCCCTTATTGGGCATTGCCACGATATCCCTCGTAGAAAAACAAATCCTCATCCCAACGCTGCTCTCAGAGATGAAAAGCAACGCTCAGATGGTCGGCCAGATCGCAGCTGATGACCCGCGAATCTGGCAGGATCCATCTTATGCGCGGCAGCTGCTTTCAAGGATCACTGATCCGATCAACGGGCGTCTGATGCTGCTGGACAGCGAGGGCATACTCCTGGCTTCCAGCGATTCCCAGGATGCCGACCTGCTTGGAACCCGCATCGACCACCCCGGCTACCCAACAGCTGTCGCTGGAGATGTCGCCTTGGAGATGGAATCCACCGGGCAAATCGGGGAAGATATGGTGGATGCCCTGGCTCCCGTGATCAGTCCGGCTGGCGAACTTCTCGGCTATATCCGCCTTTCCTATACCTATTCATCCTTCTTCCGGCAGATCTACCTGCTGCGCTATTTGCTAACCGGGATCCTGGTAGCAAGCTTGATCATCGGAGCTGGGTTAGGGACAGCCCTGGCTTTCAATGTCAGCAACCCGATCCATCTGGTGACAAATGCGATCGATGATCTGGCCAAGGGCGAACGCCAAGAGGGACTTCAGGAGGCTGGAGCAGAAGAGATCCGCCGCCTTTCACGGGCGGTGAATGCGCTCTTCGAGCGGCTGCGCAGCCTGGAAGCGGCCCGCAAACGCCTCCTGGCAAACCTGATCCATGAAATCGGCCGGCCCTTAGGCGCTTTGCGGATGGGAATCGAAGCCTTAGCCTATGGAGCGGACCGGGATCCGGAATTCTACCAGGAACTGCTTGAAGGCATGGACCAGGAAACCATCCGCTTGCAGCGCTTGCTAGAAGATCTATCCCACCTCCACGAGCAAGCCCTGGGCGTATTGGAGTTGGACCGGGAAAGTCTGGACCTCACCCAGTGGCTGCAGGAAACCCTCGTCCCCTGGCAGCAAGCAGCTGACCAGAAGAGTTTGCACTGGAACCTCAATCTGCCCGACTCCCTGCCAAAGGTGGAGGCGGACCCGCTGCGGCTGAGCCAGGTGATCGGGAACCTGGCAAGCAATGCCATCAAATTCACGCCAGCAGGGGGACGGATCTTGATAGAGGCTGGGCAGGAAGGCAGCCGAGTCTGGATAGCAGTCACCGATAGCGGCCCGGGGATTCCTGTGGACCTCCAGGAAGCCATGTTCGAGCCATTCGTGCGTGGTGAACAGGGAAAACGTTTTCCACAAGGCATGGGTTTGGGACTCAGCATTGCCCGCGAATTGATCGAGGCCCACGGAGGACGACTCGACCTGGACAGCGAGGTCGGTGCAGGCGCCCGGTTCACTGTCTGGCTTCCTATACACCCTTGAAATTCCTTTAAATTCTCATAAGGTCGCGATAAACTGGTTTTAGGGTCAGGAATCCGGGTCAGTGTTATTCTGAACCTATCTTCTTCTCCTTACAGTGTTCCGAAGGAAGGCGATGAGACCCTGGATGATTTTTTTACTTGGAGGATTACTGCTGACTCTGGTGGCGCTGGGAGGCTATTCGCACTCCCGCCGCACACAGGCTCCAGGGGCTGCACTTCACAGCCGATCGGAAGATACGAAACTCTTGTATCTGCTGTTATGGCTCTCCTCCCTGAGCGTTATGGCCTACATCGCCTTCGTCTTCGGACGGAGATGATAGATAATTAACAGTCAGCACTACATCGGATCAGGCAAAACTGATTTTTCTATACGGCAGGAAGATCAGGCGGTTTGCCGCACGCACACCACCTGTTAGCAAAGGATCATACTATGAGGGCATCAAAGGAAAACAAAGAAGAGGTCCCGATTTTGGATTTGATCGAAGATCTGGGAGAGATCTCCTATCAGGATCGCCACCAGGCGCGCTTAGCACTGGTAGAGCGGGGACAGGAGAGCATTCCGGCCCTGATCAAGGCCCTTGCCAGCCCTAACCGCCATGTCCGTTGGGGGGCAGTTCAAGCATTAGGGGAAATCCAGGCGCCTGACACAGCTCCTGTTCTGGTGGAGATGCTCAAAGACGAAGACCCAGGTGTGCGCTGGGCAGCTAGGGACAGTTTAATCCGTATGGGGCGAGATTCGCTCTATCCCTTGCTGGAAAAATATATCGAGGATTTCAGTTCGGTGCTTGTCAGACAGGGCACACAGCACATTCTGCGGGAACTCGCTGAGTGCCACGATCTAGAAGAGGTCCAGATCCAAGAACTTGACGATCTGATCACTGAGAACCTGGCTGATTCCGCCTCTGCCAGCAAGCTTATCCGCAAAGCCAGGAAAGTCCTGGATCGCTTGGGTGAAAAGGAAATCTACGAATAGCACTTCTGGTGATAAGCAGTAGGTGGTAATAAGAGAAGACACCGGCAATCCTGATTAAGGCTGCCGGTGTCTATCTATTTACCAGGGTTAGTACCCTTGCTTTTCAGGGCTCCAGGTATGTGACCACGATCCTGTATGTCCCCCGGACGACATCCGCGATCCCATCATTGTTGGTTTCTTTCTCATTGAACTGGAGCCGTATCTGGAAGTCATCGCTTGCCAGGGCTGCTTGCAGCCCGCTGATTCCGCCGCTGTTGAGCTCTTGATAACTGGCTGTATTCAGCTGGCTCGTGCTGCAGAACCTTACGATGGACCCTAACACCGCGCCGGTCTTGAAATCCTCGTAGCCAACTGTGCCGTAATTGTCGACATACGCCCGGAGACAGCCTAACTCGCCAAAAGGATCTCCCAGGATATCGTAGCTCTTAGCTATAAGCTTAGCGGATTGGATAGTTGCCCCATTGGGGATGCCGCTAACATCAAAGGTTACAAAACCCTGCAAGCCAATATCGTTGGAGGTATCCCCGGCATTGCTGGCGTTCGTTCTCACATCGAGGCCGTCTTCGACCTGGCCCCGGCTGGCGTAATCAATGGTGACTGTGGTCTCGGATGGAGCAGCCTCTTTGACCTTGATCTCAACCCAGAACACACCGCTGCTGCTGTTTTCTATCCCGAAGATCACGCCTGACGGATCCCGCAGCTGCCAGTTCCCACGGTAGGTGCCTTCATCGTCCGGCGCAGTAAGCTCCACCGAGACATCCACATTGCTGCCGGGCTCTACTGTACCAGAGGTGATCTGCACCGCGGCCGGCGCGTCCATGGCATCTCCACCTGAGAAAACGATATCGTATCCGCTGGTCCAGGCACATGAACCAACATTCCTGAGCCGCCAGGTCTTTGTAAAGGTGTCCCCGGGCTCGAATTTCGTGCCGTCGGGGATAGTCACGTCCTTGACGAATCTGCCCAGGTTGCAGGGAATCGGTGTATCAGACGGCAGTTGAGTGTTGGTGGGAAGCGGGGTATTGGAAGGCTGAGGTGTATCTGTTGCCAAAGACCCTGCTTCGGGAGTATCGGTTGCCGCATCTACCTGGGAATCACTTGTACTGTCCGCTCCCCCATTACCAGCTGCAACTGTCTCCGCAACAGCTGTGAGGATCGCAGCTGTTTGCTGAGCTGCTGACCCATTACTCTGTGGCATATTGCAGGCGCTGAGGAACAAAGCAAATAATATGACAATAGAGATGGTTGTTGTAATTTTTGAGCGCATCTTCTTACCTCCCTGAGGGAAGAACAATCGTTGGTTGGTTGAAACCAATCTATATTGTAGTCGGAAGTTCACCCTTCAACAACAGGTATCCAGCCCGGAATCAGCCCATGCTATTAACAACCTTCTAATATCGAACCCTTATAATCATAGGAAGCAAGCTTAATCAGGCATGAACAAAGGAACGAAAATGGCCGACCACAAGGATCGTGACAATTTACAAGATTCAAAATCCCATTCTTTAGACGACAGCCAAATAGAAGAGGATTTTGAAGAACGCCAAAGAATGGCAGATCAAAGCAGCGAGCGGGAACTAGAAGAGGACTTGAAATATACTTCTGTCTCCCCTCGTTTATCAGGAGGAGATCTGGATGCCGACTGGAAGGATGCAAACTCTACCGGGGAAGAGACTGTTGGAGGGACAACCCCCACACCGGACCAGGATATGGTCGATGAACTGGGGGAAGCTGTTGGGTTAACTTACAAAGGAGATGAGGAGCTGGGAGGCGGCGAGAAGCTGGCAGAGCGCGATCGGCAGCGCTGGGAGTTAAACCCAGAATCCGCTCAGGAAGACGATCAATCCACATAATCCAGGGAGTAGGGTTGCTGGATGGTACTTCGATTTACTTCTGCTGACCTATTAAGTTCCTAACTGCCTAGTCCAAGGATACAATTTATGCCAGAAAAGATCATGATGCGCCTCAATAAAGATTTCGAGGGCGGATTCTGGGCGGTAGACCCTTCGAATCCTGACTCGGATCACTATCAACCTGTTCAGGCGATCTACGATATCTCACCATATGGAATGCTGCTGGCCAGTCTGGCTGGATGCACAGCCCAGATTGTCCACACATTTGCAAAAAATCACAGTATAGAAATGGATGAGATCGAGATCAAACTCCGCTATCAGCACCCAGACGAAGAGCCTGAGCCTTCCGAAATAGAAGGATCCTCCTCACGGCATGGCAAAATCACCGAGCAAATTCAATTTATCGGTGACTTAAGCAACTCAGAGAAGGATAAACTCTTTCAAGTCGCTCAGCACTGTCCGATCGAGAATCTCCTCGAAGATGGGATTATAATCAAATCTCAGCCAGTAAAGGATTGAGCTAGCACAAGGGCAATATGGAATATAAAGACTATTACCAAACACTTGGGGTTAAGCGCGACGCCACAGAGGACGAGATCAAGAAGGCCTTCCGGAAACTTGCCCGCAAGCATCATCCGGACGTCAATCCCAATGATCCCCAGGCGGAGGAACGCTTCAAGGATGTCAATGAAGCTTACCAGGTATTAAGCGACCCGGAAAAGCGAGAGAAATATGACCGTTTCGGATCGCAGTGGAAACAGTACCAGACCAGCGGCGGACAACCGGAAGATTTCAATTGGGATCAATGGGCTGCCCAAGGAAGATCCGGCCAGCCAGGCGGCTACCAAACCCGCCAAGTAAGCCAGGAGGAATTCGAGCAGATGTTTGGCGCCAGGGGCGGCTTTTCGGATTTCTTCGAGACCCTATTTGGAGGATCGGGGGGCGGTGTCAGATTCGATTTCGGAGGTGCTGTCCCAGGAC
This sequence comes from Anaerolineales bacterium, assembly GCA_045888315.1. Classification (GTDB taxonomy): domain Bacteria; phylum Chloroflexota; class Anaerolineae; order Anaerolineales; family UBA11858; genus B10-G9. The sequence goes on from JBGCVQ010000032.1 coordinate 30,041, forward strand.
AGGCTCCCAGGGGCCAGCCCCGTCCCAGGCGAGGCCGCGATATCGAGCACGAGCTGGAGATCACCCTCGAGGAAGCTTTTCATGGCACAAAACGAGTCCTGCAGTTAGGAACGGACAGGCGGATTGAAGCCAAGATACCTCGCGGAGTTAGGGAAGGTTCCCGGGTACGTTTGAAAGGCCAGGGACAATCCGGGGCAGGAGATGGAAAATCTGGCGACTTGTATCTTAAGATCAGGATCCAGCCCAACAGCCGATTCGAATTGCAGGGGGACGATCTGCTGCTCACGCAGGGGGTGGATATGTTCACCCTTATTCTAGGCGGTGAGGTCAAGGTAAACGGGATCGACAAGACTGTGTCTTTGACGATTCCTCCGGAAACGGCCAATGGAAGATCATTCCGCCTTAGTGGATTGGGCATGCCTCACCAGGGCAAGCCCACCCAGAGAGGCGATCTATACGTCAAAGTGCAGGCTGAACTCCCCCATAATCTGGACCAGCAGGAGCGTGATCTCTTCACAGAGCTTCGCGATGCGTATCGCAAGGAGGGGAAATAAACGATGGCAAATTCGATCGTGGTCAGAACCCCGGATGAAAAGACCCTCTATATCCGGTCTTACGCAGCCCGGCTGGCGGGAGTAAGTGAGGAATTCCTGGTCGAATGCGAACAGGAAGGGCTGATCACCTGCCAATCAAGAGAAAGCGGGGAATCCGCTTTTACCAGAAACTCCATTCGTCGCCTGTCTCTGATCAGGCGACTGCATCGGGACCTGGATCTCGATCTCGAAGCTATCGAGCTGGTCCTGCACATGAGGCGGCGGATCATTGACCTACAGAGCGAGATAGAACGAGTAAATAGGGAAGCCCTCCAAAAAGAAGGACGTCTGGTGGCTGAACTGCAACAGCTCAGAGCAGCACTGGCCCCCGAAGGCCATCTAGAGGATCTGCCCTGAAACAGGTCTCACAGCAATCTACAATATCCGAGGTTGGTGCGCATTCGACGACCGATCTGCTCTGGCAGATCCCCGGTATGATGATGCGCCTAGATTGAATGAACAGGAATCTCAGGGTTTCCCAAAATCTGCTGTGTAATACGCGTCCAGGTCGCCCGCATCACCATCCCCCGCATAACTGAATCCGACCCCAATATGGACAGCATTCTCATTGAGCATGTTCTGCCGATGGCCGGGGCTGTTCATCCACATGTTCACCACGGATTGGGCCGAGAAGCTGGAACTGGAGCTGGCAGCGATATTTTCAGCTGCCCAGCTGAAGCTGTATCCAGCATCCAGCAGGCGTGAAGACAAGGTTGAACCGTCTGACCCGGTATGACTGAAAAAGTCGTTACAAGCCATGTCCTGGCTGTGCCGTCTGGCAGCCGCCCTCAAACTGGAATTCAGGGTCAAGGGTGATAATCCCCGGTCCTGGCGCTCCTGGTTGATCAAGCTGATGACTTCATTCTCATAGGAAGAGGACCCCGTTGGGCTGCAGGCAGCCGGCAGGGGAGTTGCCGTTGGTGCTGGCGTGGAACTCGGCACTGGCGTCGACGTGGGTAACGGGGTAGCACTGGGCGTTTTCGGTGTCGCCGTGGCCCCTAATGGACTGCTGGTGTCTGTCGGGTTGGCCGGGACATCAGTAACGGAGGGCTGCGGCGTTAGTGAAGGGGCGGCTGTCGAGAGCTGTGTTCGCGTCGCTGTTGGCGTGAGAGTGCCTGCTGGGGGGAGTCCTCCAGCAGGTGTACCGCTGGGACTGGGAGTCAGGGAGGGAGTTGAAGAAACCAGCTCTGTGGTCTCAACCTGGCTGGTTCCAGTCTCTCCTGATGCCGTTGATGAGGCGGCACCAAGGTCAACATCACCATCCTCAGTGCCGGAAAGCAGCAAAGGGGTATTGGTCGCAGTAAAGGTCGCTTTGGCCAGAAAAGGCGTCCGGGTTGCGGTCCCGGAGG
>JBGCVQ010000032.1:32082-40165 GCA_045888315.1 Anaerolineales bacterium
GTTCTTTGATGATCCGTTGGGCGGCGTGCCATCCAGTCAGCATGGCGACCGGCACCCCGGCAGGAACATAGGACCACTGCCCGGCTTGATAGATACCCGGGATCGGCGTCAGCACTGATTTGGGGATCTCCCGCAGCTGATGGACCACCGGAATATCTGTCTCAAAGGACCAACCCGTGATCGCACCATCAGAACTGCCGGAAACCTTGCTGATCGTCAGGGGGGTTGAAGAGAACTTGAACAGGATATCTTCTTTCAGTCCCGGGTAGATCGTCCGGGAAAAATTATCAAGGATGCGATTTTCCAGGGCTTCCTTGAACTCGCTATACCAGCCGGTCTTGGCGACCTTGTCGAATAAACTGTAATCGCACAGGCAGCTGATCATCAAGCCGGTTTTTCCGGGAGGTGCCAATTCCTCATCCCTCAGGGCCGGTACGGAAACCTCGAAAGTATTGTTATCGCAGAATTTCCCAAGCCAGGCCATCACCTGGTCTTTGCTTTTACTGTCAAAATTATCCAGGAGGTCATCCCGTTCCGACCGACCCACCTCACCCAGCCCGGAACTCCGCGGGGAGTAGAACATATGCTCCCCACCCCTGGATTGGAAGTACGAGGGAGGCCGATCCACAGCCAGGAAGAGGATGAAGACAGATTCCGCACCTCGGGCAGATAAGATGCGGTCTTTTTGGTCTTCGACTTCCTGGACAGCTCTTGGCGAAAGCCCATCTAGATCGACCCGCCTATACAATGCCTTGAGATCTCCCGCCCAGATCAGATGATCGTATTCGTATTCCGCCCCTGCTGCATCCACTACTACCTGCTGGGCCGGCCTGACAGCGGTGACCTCGGTATTAAGTTTGATCCTCCCGCCCCAGCTGTTTATCTTAGCCCCCAGGAGGTCTGGAAGCGCCCTGGTACCTCCCCTGGGATAAAAATAATCCAGATAAACGTAAAAATATCCCAGCGCAAAATGGGTCGGGGTCTTTCGGAAGAAATACTGGGTCAGGATGTCGACCAGTGGCTGATTGTCCGTGAACTTTACCAGGAAATCCTCCATGGGCAGCTCGTACTTGCGCATTTTCCTCAAGGTGATCAGGAATTTGACCAGCCAGGGGAGCAATTCGCTGAAGATATATCTCTTATCGCTCAGGATATCTACAAAGCTCGGGTTGTCCAGCTCAGAAAGGACATGGGTGTAATCGGAAAGCCGTTGGATTTCGCGCAGAATGGCCTCGATCTCCCCCCTGCTCTCTGGAAAGAGCTTTTTCAAGATCCGTTGGTAGTCGGCCAGAGACTCCATCGATTCCACCGTGAACAGCTCGTCCTTGATTCCGATCGAGATCCGATTCGGAAGATAATCACCCTTGATTCCCAGGTCCCGCAGCATGGGCTGGATGATACCCGAGTTGACGAATGCTCTGGGACCGGCATCGAAGGAAAATCCACCCTGCTCAAAGGTGTTGACTAACCCTCCACAGCGGTCATTCTTCTCCAGCAGCAACAGGTCGAAACCCTCCCTGGCCAGATAGGCCGCTGCGCTGAGCCCGGCCATACCAGCTCCCACGATAATCACTTTGCGTTTATCGGTCATTCCGCAATTCCTCCCAGCTCAAGGCTGATCTCCCACAGTCTTTCAGCTGCCTCACTATCCAGGGCCGGCGGCGCAGGAATCTCTCGGGTTGTGAGGTTGTAAAATTTGCCAGAGACACCTTCCAGGAATTTGTCCACGCCCAAATAGTACAGGGCTTCCGCTGAGATCTCCGGGGATTTGGCATTGCGATCGATGAAGGTGTTTTTCATCCACTTATACAGCGTGCCGTTGTTCTGACCCATGTTGGTCTTGACGTTGCCGGGATGCATGGCATTGATGGTCACACCAGTCCCGGAATACAGGTCCCTGAACTTAAGCATGGAAAGCAGCTGGGCCAGCTTGGCAGACCCATACCCCTTAGAGCCGCTGAAGCGCCTTCGGTGCCAATCAAGATCATCCAGCCGTAAACCGGTGATGGCAAACCGATGACCTTCAGAATTCACCAGGATAATCCTGCCCGTGTTCTGCCGGATGAATTTCTCCCTAAGATAGCAATTAATGACAAAAGAACTGAGATAAATGGTCTGGAACATGACTTCCAGGTTGTCCCCGGTCAGCCGCCTGCGCGTTAAAAATGATCCAGCGTTGTGGATCAAGACGTCAATATTCCGTTCCAGGGCGGCTAAGGTCTTGCCTGCAGCGTGGATGTCCTCCAGGCGCTCAAAGTCTGCCAGCAGGAAAGAAGCATCCACGCCATATTCCTCTGCCAGCATCTCGCAGAGTTGGACCGACTTTTCTTGATTGCGATTGATGCTGAGAATATCCGCGCCCCGGGAAGCATATTTTTTAGCTGTTTCGTACCCGATCCCAGACGTCGCGCCCGAGATGACCACCAGCCGGCCCGGGAAGTCCTCTCTGCAGACTGCTGGATCACGCTTTTCATTGCGCAGAAAATCAAATATATTTGACCATTGATAATCTTTATAATATTTATCCATGACGGCTCCAGTAAGAAATTACTGATACCAGTAAACAGCCCGGCTGGCAGGAATCACTTCTCAAGTAACATAAGCAAATTGGATTGAATATCAGTCAGAGCCGCGGCAAAGAAGGCTCTGTAGATTACTCGGTCATGAACGGCCTTAATTTTATCTCTTTTTCTTCCTTCTGAGAATATTTCTTGGTCGTTTTTATATAGAATTTATCTTCTACCTTCTATCAGTAGGAGATCAGAGGGGAGTTTCTCCTGTATAATGGACGTGGCTATCTATGAATAGAATGAGTATGCAACCAGAAGATCATTATCTTGAAATTGGGATACGGGCCCACCTGCGGCTCTGGTCGCCGGATCCCTCCCGGGCTGATCAATCTCCGCCATACATCCTGCTGCATGGCTTGAGCAGCAACGCCCGTACCTGGGACCAGGTGGCAGCCAGGCTGGCAGACTCTGGCCGCCGATCAGCCGCTATCGACCAGCGCGGGCACGGCTTGAGCGGCAAACCCGAGGACGGGTATGATTTCGGATCTATTACCCGGGATCTGGAACACATCCTGCAGCAGCTGGATTGGGAGGCGCCCATCCTGGTAGGACAATCCTGGGGAGGCAATGTCCTGCTGGAATTTGCTGCCCGCCATCCTGGCCTCGCCGCAGGTTATGTCTTCGTGGATGGGGGCTTCATCAACCTGGGGAAAAGAGGCACCTGGGAGGAAGTCAAGACAGAACTGAGGCCGCCTGACCTGATCGGGACCCCCCGGCCCCAGATCACGGACAGGATCCGCCACATGCACCCAGACTGGTCCGAGGAAGGAATCCAGGGAACCCTGGGGAACTTTGAGATTCTTGAGGACGATACGATCCGGCCCTGGCTGACCCTGGACCGCCACCTGCAGATCCTGCGCGCCATGTACGAACAGGACCCGGTGGCCTTGTACCCCAAGGTGCAGGAGCCGGTCTTGATCTGCGCCGCTGATGATGGAGGCGACCGGATGCCATTCAAGCGCGCCCAGATCCAGGACGCCCTAGCGGTTATCGATCAAGCCCAGGTGCTGTGGTTCCCGGGCAGCGCCCATGATATCCATGTCGATCAGCCTGAGCAGTTGGCACACGCCCTGCTGGCTTTTGAGAAGGTCCTGAGCGAACTATCCAGGAAATGAACAGAACCAGTAGAAGTTCTGACCTTCTTGCCTGGAAGGCAGATCCCCGCCCCACTTGCATTGCCAAGCGTAAAATACAATGCAGCTGGGTTATACCGCTCGAATCTGCCTGATTTCCCATGCTATACTAAGTTCATGAGCAAACCAAGGAACAAGTGGGCATTCCGATTGGAAGGGATCCTGATCTTGATTCTGGCAGCTTGTTTGCCGCTGCCTGGACCTCAGGACATCGCTCCGACTCCTACCCCAACACACATATCCCTTCCACCGACCTGGACGGTGATCCCCTACACAGAAACACCCTGGGAAGCGTCGAACTCGCCTTCGGCAGAAACCCCCGGATCCCAAGAAGCAACGGCTGTAGCTCCACTTGGATCGCAGACCCCAACCAGCAATGATTTGGTCCCATTTCAAAAGCTATCCATGGTCAGCGACCAGGCAGGTTGGGCCTGGGGAGCCACAATCGACCTGGGAACCAGGATTTGGCGGACCATGGATGCCGGACAAACGTGGTATGAAGTCTCACCGGAGCGAGAGGTTCGATCCTTCGTGTTCGCTCTAGATTCAACGACTGCCTGGGCTATCGTCTGCTTATCAGCCGGGGATGAGTGTGAGCCAGGTCTTTCCCGGACAACTGATGGCGGTGAGACATGGCCGATCCTCTCCGATGAGGGCTTCTATGCCTATTGGAATGCTGAATTTACTACCATGGAAAGGGGAATGCGAGTTGAGTATGACGTAGGAGCCGGTTCAGGCTTCTGGAGTTTCTCTGTCACCAGCGATGGTGGAGCAACCTGGGAAAGGATGGAAATCCATTCCGATCATTTCGGGGATGAATTGGACTTCGGCTATCGATACCAAACCTGCAATCTTTGCGGTGATCTGCTCTACCTGGACCAGGAGCTTCTGCTGGATATCGATGGGAATCTGTCGATGGAACCGGCCGATTTTATGACACTCTGGGTCAGTTTTGACCTTGGTACAAGCTGGCAGAGCGTTGAATTGGATTTTCCTGCCCAGATATCCAAACCGGGGATTTTCCATGCCAACCAACCGATCGTCCTCGAGGATCGAACGGTCATCCTGCCTGTCAATTTAGCTCCCAGCGATCAATTGGACTCTGCCATGGTTTTCTACGAGAGCGACAACGGACAGAGTTGGCACCTGCTCTCTGTTGTTGAGAGTGTTGGGAATGTCAACGGTTGGAATCACTTTGACATACTGCAAGGTCAAGACATTGCTTTTGTCTGCGGAAATGATCTATGCCTGTCCAGGGATGGCGCCCAAACCTGGGAGAGGATCTCCTCCAATCTGGCTTATTCATACAGCCGAAGTGGACCCTACATGAAAGAATTCGATTTTGTGGACACAGAGCATGGCTGGGCTCTGGTCGAACCTGAATTCAAAATCTTTTCTCTTTGGCGCACCAGCGATGGAGGAAGAAGCTGGATGAAGCTAACACCAGAACTAATCTCCAAGTAAAAAGCCCTTCAGTTGACTACCTGACATAGATGTGTCACCCACAGCCTTTCCGAATAATTTCATTAATGGTTAACTTTTACTCTAGGATTGCCAAGCCGGATACCCTACCATTATGCGTTCTTCAAATTTTCAACAGGCAATAGGTGCCATCCGCACAAGAGTGTAACATTACAATCCCTTTGTCCGTTTTAACCTTAGAGGTCGTAAGCGATAAAATACCATCTTGATTGGTATGCTGGTCAGCAATTTCGAAAAGTGGAACTGGATTTTCATCACCTTCACAGAAACATCTTAGAAAATTGTGACCCCGGCTGAGGAGACACAACCAATCAACTGACTTCTCGCACTTTGCGAAACAAATAACAATCACACATGCTGGAAAAGGATGTCCATCCCTGACTATCTAGGAGGAAGCTATGACCGCTCGGCCACTTCAGAGATACTTGATCTGTCTGATCCTGGTATTGGGTCTTTCTGCCTGTTTCCCAGGAATCGAGGGAGAGCTAATGGCGCCGGAGGGAGAAGAAGAGATGGAGCTGGAAGGAGAGGAAGTTGACCTCAATCCCCCCAGCCAACAGGAAATTAACAAAGAAGGCGATGGCCTGGTCAACTATCATTACAGCATCCAATCGGACATGCTCAGTTTCGAGATCAACCCGGTGATCGGGCTGACTTTCAATGTTGCTGCGGATGGCGCAACCTATTCCATCAGCGGCATCGGCCAGGACCGGGTCGAGTTCATGATGCTCGCCGCAGGAGGTCCGGAAGGCCAGTGCCGGACCTGGTGCACGGTGGAGCTGAATTTCGTGGCCGACGGCACCGTGGAGACCGATCAGGACCTGCACAGCTGCAAGATGCCCATCCGATTCACCTTCCTGCCCAACACGGAGAACTGGGAAATGACCACGGAATGCCCTGCGGAAGCCGAGGCTTTGCTGGACTGCGCCGCGCTGAGCATGGTCATGATGGATCCCAGCATCTATACCTTCACCCGGGACGACCGCAGCCCATCCATCCCCAGCGATGGCGCGACCTTATCTGCCACGATGAGCAACCTGACCCTGCCGGCCGGCCTGCAAGGTCTGTGCGATTGGTGAGCCAGAGGATAAACCTATCCCAATACCTCTTGGAGAAATTCTCCTACTGCTTCTAGGTAGCCTTCAAACTGGGTTCGGCGGATGTCATGCGTGGCCCCTGCCAGGTGCACCACCCGCAGCCCCCCGATATGAGCAGCAATCCGGTCGGCGGCTGCCTCAGAAACAATCGCCCCTTTTTCCCGGTCACCGTAGATTAACAGCCCTGGGAGGGTGACCCTGCCGAACAGGTCTTGATCCACATCGCCGGCCAGCCACGCAGGGTCTTCCAGGGTGTGGATGAAGTCCTCGCTCACCCGCCGCTTGGATTCCAACCAGGACTCAATAACCTCCGGCGGTCCAGAAGGAATCAGGCGCCGTCCTAGGTGCAGGCTGAGGAATTTTGGCGCGGTCTTGATCAACTTCAGGGCGTTCCTCAATTGTTTCAAACCAAACTGGTTACCTTGGCCAGCGGGTCCTCCAAAGAGTGGCTCGCCTGGCAGAGTGATGAGCGGATCTTCCATAAAAAAGCCGGAAATCAGATCAGGCCGAAGAGCGGCAGCATATAGAGCGCTATCCGCACCCAATGAGTGCCCGCCGATTACCGGTCTCTTCAAATCGAGGGCTTCTATCAAGCCGATCAGGTCGCCAGCCCTGGCTGCGGAGCTGTATTCCCCAGCCCCGGTATCCGACAGTCCGTGGCCGCGGGCGTCGGGCAGGATCAGGTCATAGTCAGTCCGCAGCGCCTCCACGACCCGGGGCCAGCACAAACCGTCATCCAGCGCTCCGTGATTGAGCACCACTTGAGGGAGATCCCCTCCGGTGCGGTAGTAATGGAGTTTCAATCCATTTGAGTGTACATAACCATCCTGCATTCTCTATCTCCTGGCGTTCCTTCCAAACTACTAAACCATATAATAAATAGGTCAGCCCCCGTCAAATACTGGTGGAATTATATCCAATTTGCGAGGCCCCCGGCACTATTCATGGCTGCCTGCGGCAACCACCAGCTATCAAGAATTGCCTGGACCGGGCAGTCCGGCGAGTATTGGCCCACATCCAATGATGTAAGGTTTCTGTAGGGTTCGTCTCAAGGCAATCCATCTAGAATACGGTAGACTTCTGATGAGTACACAGCACTCCCGATCGTCGTTTGGTCTGTGCTTGAGGCAGGGAGCGGAGAATTTCGAGAGACAATGAAACGGACAAAGCAGCCCTAGTGATGTACTTGGCAGCGCTCATGCGAATTATCAACTTCTGCAGTCGAAACCCACCCTTCTTTCACTCCCTTCCATCCTATTCACCTCACTCCACACGTAGAACTGGATCGATCACAACTCACAGCGGGGACCTGTAATCTCCCCCTGACAGAGATCTGGCTTGACAACTCGGCAGTCACAAAACTCAAAAAATATCGGAGGAATATATGGCACTACAACAGGAAATACTGAACTATGCCCAGGAGATCTCAGCAGCGACCAAAGAGAAGAAAGGCTCCTATACTTTATCCTTGATTGTTGCTGAGCGAAGCGCCTTCCTTTCCAAGCAGAAGCTTACCTACCAGGCCAAGTTCCGCATCGATGAAACCCAAAAGCTGGTCAAGTTTACAGAAATGCTGCTGGAATCTTCCTCGGGGATGAACGCTGGCACTGATTTCCAAACTCAGAATTACCGAACGGGAAAAGGCGGTCAGCAGGAATCGGTTATCGAAAGACAATCAGTTCTGTTTGGGAAGAAATACACCTACGATTTTGATTTCAAAACCATCAGGACCAAGATCGAATCGCTGGCAGAGGCTGCTGGGTACGATTTTCAGTACCAGATAACTGCGAAAGGGATTTAA
>JBGCVQ010000033.1:0-12911 GCA_045888315.1 Anaerolineales bacterium
CAATCAATATTAAATGGAAAATTAATAATTAGGGGCTTTTTTAAACAGGTTTAGCGCTATTCTTTATAGCCTGGATTGTGATTGTTCTCTATATCGGTTGGGATAAAAATGATTCAACCCTCCATGGATTATGGATGCTCCTCTGGAAATACCTTCCTGGGTTCAGTCGCCTCCGCGTCTGGTCAAGAATAAATATTCTATTATTACCTATACTCGCAGTTCTTCTCCAGAGATCATTACTGTATTATTTCCAGTTAGTAGACCACCCTGATCAGATAAATGAATCCAAATTGGAATTATCCGTTTCTGGTGTATTCGCAGCAAGTATATTGCTTTTTCAGATGATGAATAACCGACCAGCTGACTTCACAAGATATTGGAGTTGGATGGAAACAATTGACCCCCAGGTCTACATTGTTCTGGGTTGTTCAGCAATCGTTATTTTTTTCGCTGTCCTTCTTTATGCCCGGTTGGGAAATATCACCAATTGGAATAAACTTCCGATCATGTCATTGATTGTATTATTCAGCCTACTCGATGCCAGAGGGGGACAAATTTCTCCCTGGATTTGGATCCAAGATGCAAAACCAGCTTCCCTTACAAAACGATATTCTGCTATGTTCGATCAAGTTCTTCGGAATGAACTCCCCGTTCGCCGAGTTGAAGAGAGTATGCCTATTCCCCTGGATGGAGAATATTCAATCTGGACTGCCAGAGTGAGCTGGCATTTCCAGAGGTATATTGATTTTCTTGATCGGACTGATGACCAAAATGAAGAACGCCAAATCCTCCTCGGTGAACAAGATGGTCAGTTCTTTTATTTCACTGAATACCTTGACTATCCGGATATCGAATCCTTCTTGGACAGTGATCAAGTAAGGAATGGTGAAGTTGAACTTCAGGTATTGAAATATACCGGTGACGAAGTAGTAATCGAAGTAGATAACCCAGAGAAAGGCTATCTTACCTATATTGATAACTGGGATCCCTCTTGGAAGGCATACGTAAATGAAAAAGAAATCCCTATTGATCTTGTTTTTGGCACTTTCAAAGCAGTAGCATTACCTTCCGGCAGAAATTCGATAAAGTTCATATACACACCTTTTCGGGTATACACCTCAGAATAACCTACCGCTGGGGTAGACCATTCGAAATAGAAGGACCTCTTCGCCTGAAGGGGTCCTTTTTGTTATTAATAAGACATGCCGCCAATTGGCTGAGTATGGTGTATGCTTAACAGCAGATCGTTCAACCTCAGGAGCGTACTTTGGATCCCTCGCAGCTGCCCCGTTTCCTGGATATATTCCTCTGCCTGGCAGGTGGGCTGATTGTCCACCAGATCCTCATCCACTTGCTGGGTAAGCTGGTTCATTCCCCCACACCAGCATTGATCGACTTTTCCTCGATAGGGACGACAGCTGCTAGCTCCGGGCTCTCAGGGTCGAGTTTATCCCTTGTAACCTTTTTAGCGGTAGCTACGTTTTACAGGTGAGCAGCCTTGAGTATCCAACACCACCGGGAACCAGGGAGGCTGCCCTGCGCTGCCCGGCCAAGAGAGGTATCCCATGTTAAATTCCAAAAGATCCGTCCTCATTGCAGCTGCCCTGGTGGTTCTGGGTTTGATCCTGGCAGGGTGTGATATCGGCACGCCCCCGCCCTGTTCCCAAGAACTGCTGGTCAAGGCCATCAACGACGCCAATGCCAACGGCCCGGGAACGGATGTGATCGACCTGGATGGAAGCTGCGTCTTTCAGCTGGGAGATGTGGACAACACAGTCGACGGCAATAACGGTCTGCCCGCTGTCACCAGCTCGATCGTCATTAACGGCAACGGAGCTACCGTACGCCGCAGCAGCGGGGCCCAGAAAGCGGCCATCCGCCTCTTCTATGTCGGCCAGGGCGGCGACCTGACCATCAATGACCTGATCCTTTACGACGGCATGGGAATGGAGCCCCCGGACACCACCATCCTGGTCCGCAACTCCGGGGGAGCGATCTACAATAACGGCACCTTGACCGTCAACAGCAGCGTTTTTGACTACAACCGCGCTCGGCGCCAGGGAGGCGCGATCTTCAACGCGGGAACCATGACGGTCAGCAATACCGCTTTCCAGAATAATGGGGTGAACATCGGTAACGAACCCGGAGAATCCGGGGGAGCGATCTTCAACACCGGTACCGCCACCCTGACTGCCTGTACACTGTCCGGGAACATCGCCAGTCAATCCGGGGCAGGCATCACCAACACCGGAACGATGACTGTCACCAACAGCACCATCTCTGGTAACTCGACCACCATCGCCGGACTCGCCAGCGGCGCAGCGGTGATGAACTCGGGCTCGATCACCATCAGCTTTACCACGATTGCTGCCAACACCAGCACCACCGCCGGTGCGGTCTTTTCGGCCCCAGACACGATCGAGATCCACAACACGATCATAGCTGATAACATCGGCGGCAACTGCAGCTATCCACCTACCAGCATGATCCTGGGTATGAACATCGACAGCGATGGCTCCTGCGGGGGCATGGTCCTGGCGGATCCCCAGCTGGGACCCCTGGCGAACTATGGCGGGCTGACCATGACTCACAGCATCGCCCCCACCAGCCCTGCCCGGGACACCGCTTTTGGACTCTGCCCTGCAACCGACCAGCGCGGTGAACCCCGCCCACACGGCTCAGAATGCGACCTGGGCTCCTTTGAATATTCCGGCAACGTGCCGCCTGCTGACACATCCCAGATCAGCGGCCTGGTTTACAATGATGCGGACGAAAGCGGCCTGCCCGATCCGGGCGAGGCTCCCTTTGACGGTGTGGAGCTGGTACTGGCCAGCGGCAGCTGCGCATCCCCCGGCGTCAGCCAATCAGCTTTGAGCGCCTCTGACGGCAGCTTCCAGTTCGAGCTTTATCCCCCCACGGCGGGAAACTACTGCCTAAGCATTGACCCCCTCACCCCTCCCAACGACACGATCCTCATCCCAGGCAACTTCACACAGCCGCCCTCGGGGCAGTATGAATTCACCCTGGCGGAAGGAGAAGATCTGACGGACCAGGATTTCGGCTGGGATTTCCAGTTCTCACCTGGCTACGCAGATGCTAACCTGGTGATCACCGACGTGACTCTCAGCGACACCTCCATTGCCAAGGACGACTGGGTCGAGGTAGAGGTCACTGTTGAGAACCAAGGGTTGAGCACCGCCTCCGGGTATGACGTCGTGCTCATCCCCCACTATGGCTGGGGTCCTCCCAACCCGGGCGGCTATGAGGCCATTCCCGACCTGGCGCCAGGGGCCAGCCACACCATCGTTTTCTCACCCGGCGTGCTGTACAGCAACATTGGCACCTTCACTTTGCGGGTGCTGGTGACTGACGACTGGTATGAGCTGGGCGACCCGGACTCAACCGGGACAGCTGGGGATTATCAAGACTTTGAGATCCAGGTCCTGGCCTATTTCTGCAATTTGCTGGATGGGCTGGAAATCAAACCTGTGATCCTGGCCCTTCCTCCTGATACCCGCATCCTCCCAATCTATCTTAAAGCTGAGGCGGATGTCTTCCCGGGTGTGGACCCGGCTGCGAATGAACTGCTGCCCGAGTTTGCCTACAGCTCTGAGCTTGGCGATATCAAATCCCTCAAATGCGGACCACAGGGCTTCCCGAACCGACTCTACTGTTTGCTCCTAATCCCTGAGGGAGAGGAAGGCACAGAGAAATCCTACAAGCTGTTCCTGCCTGACTGCCCGAATCCGGTCTATGAGATACCAGCCATCCTGATCCCCAAGCCTCAACCTACCGGACCGGTCTGCAAGGCGGATCTCAATGAGGCGGACTGCATCGCTGCCGGCGGCTCTTTCTACCGGCTGACTGACAAGACCTCCACCTGCATTTGCCCCTGAGCGATGCGGGAGCCAGTAAGATTTCATTCAGCCTCAAGGGGCGGCATTTCGAGCCGCCCCTGCTTGTTTGATCCATCTCGGAATCTTCAGCATTTTATCTAGTTACGAATATGCTACACTGAGTGGTAGGCGCAAACCAACTGGGTAACTCCAACCTATGTGAAGGAGGCTGGCCCGCATTCACAGTTTGGAGATAGCCTCAGGTCAGATCGGAGCTAGCTGTTCTATGAAGCAGTGGGAAGAGTGGCAAAAACCCTATCAATCTGGCACTATCGTCATCAGACCGCCATCCCAAGTACGTGCAGTGGTTGATGCACAACGGAAGAAATATGATCCGGTCTCTCATCAATATTCTGAGACACATATCTCGGTAACACAACCCCTTCTTGGAAAACTCGCAGAAAGTGAGTGGGACCATCTCCAAAACCTTCTGGCAGATATCAAACCATTCCAAATTGACTATGGTCCCTTGAATTCCTTCCTGCCCTACCCCTGTATTTGGTATGAGATCGAGCCCCGGGATCAGATCCTTGCCCTGCGGAAAACGCTGCACCAGACGGGATACTTTAATTTAGGTATCAGACACCCCGAAAATTTCATCCCCCATATGACGATCACAGAGGGGTTATCCGGCCCAACTGTCGATGACCGGCTGCTATTAAAATTGAAAGAAGAAAGCGGCACGGGAAGCTTTCAGTGTGAGGATCTGGTTCTGATCGTCCCAGATGGTGATTTCCATTTCCATGTTCGAAGAAGGCTTGCTTTGGGTCTATCCCCTTGATGGGCTCACTAATCGACTTGGCACCCGCTTGCTCGTACCCAGGAAAGAAATGAATCCCAAGGAAATTGGATATAACACTTAAGAATCAAGATTTATTACACTCCGAACTCATCACTGATCCAACAGACCTAGTTATCATTGACCTTTATGTCCAGAGAGATACTCCAAATCATCTACTTCAGCGGCCTTCTCTTCGCGGAAGCGCTGCGCCTTCCCCAGCGGATCCGCCGGTTCAAGGTCCGCCAGCAGTGGAGGCCAGCTGAACGCTCAACCCAGAAAGCGGAATGGATCGTTGTGACCGCTGTCATCCTGGGGATTTGGGTTCTGCCAGTGATCTATGCTTTGACACCGGGGCTGAACGCATTTGATTATCAGCTGCCCCTGTGGGCAAGCTGGACAGCTGCTGCCTTGTTCTCGGTCGGATTGGCCATCCGGCTGGCTGCGCAGCGGACCCTGGACCGCTTCTGGTCGTTCACCCTGGAGACATCACAGAATCATCAACTCGTCACCCAGGGGATCTTCTCCTTCACCAGGCATCCTATTTATTTATCCTTGATCTTCTGGGCGGTCGCCCAACCTGGTTTGCTGCATAATTACCTGGCAGGATTGGCTGGATCTGCCGCTGTACTGTTGATCTGGCTGGTCCGCGTCCCCCGCGAGGAGATGCTGCTCCTGGAGATATTTGGTGACGAGTATCGGATTTACATGACCCGGGTGGGAAGGCTCTTCCCAAAAGCGAAACCCAGACTTTCCAGGTAGTCTGATAGACTGAAAACTGATCGCTAATTACTTGTCCTTCACTGATTATCGGCCAACCAGGAGTCTCCCCCCGGCACGGATTTAGATAAAGACAAAACAGCCAGGAATCAACCTATGTCAAACCCCCACGCAGAATGGAGAATCCAGTTCGCCCGACGGCTGACAGACCGGTTCACGGGCTATCAGGACATACAAGCGATTGTGGTCGCAGGCTCGGTTGCCAGGGGTTTTACTGATGAGTACTCCGACCTGGAACTACCGATCTTCTGGGAAGAGCTTCCCTCCAATGACACCAGGCTGGCCATCATCGAGGACTTAGGTGGTGAATTCCTCAACGCCTATGATGGTCCATCCCGGGAGGACCAGCTGTTGATCGACGGGGTCCAGGTGGATCTCTGGCATGTGCCTCGCGTCTATCAGGAACAGGTCATCGAGGCAGTCTTGGCCGGTGAGCGCTCTGATCTGAGCTCCCTCAACGCTCTGGACACAATTCGCTCCTGCATCCCACTCTTCGGACAGGGAATCGTCCAGGAATGGAAAAAACGAGCTGAGGCGTTCCCGGATGTTCTTGCACTGCGCATAATCCAGGAGCATCTGCCCTCCTTCAGCCTGGGAGAGTTGGTCCTTCACGCACAGCGGGGCAATCCTACCGCCTATTACTCCCAGCTAGTCCACCTTCAGGAGGAGGTCTTCCTGGTCCTGCTGGCGCTAAACCGCTGCTACTTCCCCACCTTCAAATGGCTCTACCACACCCTTGAGAAGATGACCATCAAACCAAAGGAAATTGGCAACCGCTTCCAGCAGGCTTTTAGCGAATCACCCGAAGCAGCTGCAGCAAACATGAAAGGAATACTCCTAGAAACCCTTGATCTTGTAAAGGAAACATATCCGGAGATCGATGTAGCCCGGGATCTCCGTAGGCTCAATTACCAGCGCACTGCCCACCCAAAGGAGGGACCCAGCGGATCCACTGGGAAAGCATCGGAGGAGAGATGACAGACGACGATTCTTTGAAAGCGGTCAATGACTATATTGCGGGATTTCCTCCTGATGTCCAGCACAAGCTCACTCTGCTCAGGAATCTGATCCAGGAGCTGGCACCAGAGGCGAGTGAGAAGATCAGCTATGGGATGCCCACTTTCTATCTCCATGAGAATCTGGTCCATTACGCTGCCTACGCCAAGCACATCGGCTTCTATCCCACACCGAGTGGGATCACCCACTTCGAGAAGGAGCTGTCCCCGTACAAACATGCCAAGGGATCGGTCCAGTTTCCCCTGGACCAGCCATTGCCCACAGACCTAATCGAACGGATCGTTCGATTCCGGGTGGAGGAGAGCCTCAAGAAAAAGAAAAGCTAAAGCTGGCCACTCGCCTCGTTGGATTATTTGTTTCTATATGGCTCACTGATTACCCCCTGGCAAGCAGGATCCACTGGGTGAAGAAATAAGCCAGGACAGCCAGCGGCAGTGCCAGTCCCTGGGATAGCGCCAGCCCCAGAGGAGCAGCCAGGTACTTGATCGCCAGCCCCACCAGCAGAGCTGTGCAAACAGCAGCGATCAGCGCTAATCGCTGCACATCCCTGCCCCGCTGATCCCTCCGCAGTGGGAAAAATGGATAATTGAGGTCGATTTCGAACCATCCGCTGTGCAAATAGAGCAGGAACAGGCCGAACAGGACAGCTGCCGCTGCTCCAGCCACCCAATTCACACCAAAGACGACAACAGCCAGGAGCAGGCTGAGAACAGCTCGGGAGAGGTAGTACGGTAGATACTCAGTCTTCATTGCTTTCATCCTTCAACCAGAATATATCCTCGACAGCCGCACCCAGGGCCTGGCTGATGCGCAAAGCGGTCTCGATCGTGGGGATGAATCGTCCCTTTTCGATCGCCAGGATCGACACCCGGGCAATTCCCACTTGGTCCGCCAGATCCGCCTGGGTCAGGTCCAGACCGGTGCGCAGCTCTTTGACACGGTTGGCTATAGTGCGATGGGACATATGTTAAGTATACTTTACTTCTCTAGTATGTCAAGTAAACTTAACATCCTGTTTCACAACCGCCTGCCGCGCCTGCCTTTCATCCATGGTATATTCACTGCAGGGGAGCCGCTGCAAGCAATCTAGGGAAAGAGGGAACCTGATGATCGAACGTACACCATTTGGCCGCACTGGCCATACCAGCAGCCGGACGATTTTCGGAGCAGCCGCTCTCAGCAGGGTCAGCCAGGCTGAAGCAGACCGGACTCTGGAGCTGCTCTTGGAATTCGGGGTCAACCACATTGATACCGCCGCCAGCTACGGGGATGCCGAGCTGCGCATTGGCCCCTGGATGAAGAATCACCGGGGGGATTTCTTTCTGGCGACCAAGACCGAACAGCGCTCTTACCAGGGGGCCAAAGAGGAACTACAGCGCTCCCTGCGCCGACTGCAAGTGGAACGGATAGATCTGTGGCAGATGCACCTGCTGGTGGACCCTCAGGAGTGGGAGATCGCCATGGGACCCGGGGGTGCGCTTGAGGCTTTTATCGAGGCTAAGGAATCTGGGATTGTCCGCTTCCTGGGTGTTACTGGGCATGGGCTCACCATCCCCTTCATGCACTTGCGCAGCCTGGAGAGATATGATTTCGATTCTGTCCTGCTGCCCTATAATTATCAACTCATGGGGAATCCGGATTACGCGGCTGGTTTTGAACAGCTGCTGAACTTGTGCCTCAAGCGCCAGGTTGCAGTCCAAACCATCAAATCCCTCGCTCGCGGTCCAAAGCAAGAGGGGGATGACCGGTACGCGGTCTGGTACGATCCCTTGGTTGAGGAGGAAGCCGTCCGCCATGCTGTGCACTGGGTACTGGGAGATCCACGGGTATTCTTGAACACTGTGGGAGATATCTACCTGCTCCCCAAGGTCCTTCAAGCCGCTGACCGGCTGGACCTCAGGCCATCTCCTGGAACCATGGAAAGCGACCTCAACAGCTACGGCATCACTCCCCTGTTCCGTGCATGATAAAGTGGGGCTGGAATAAGATGCCGCGGCCCTGATATTGATCAACAACCCGCCAGGCCAGGCATCCTCATGATGTTATTCCACCTCAATTCTCGATCACTGGCGGCAGGATCGCGGGGGCGGACTCCTGCCAGCTGCGCAAGAAGGCTACCAGCGTCTGGATCTCCTGATCCGTCAGGCGGCTGCCCCAAGCGGGCATTAGGGTGCCGGGCACACCCCCGGCGATCACCTGGTAGATAGCTGCGTCTGGGAAGTCGGCCAGGAAGATCTCATTGTTCAAAGCTGGCGCCATCCGGGATCCATAGCCGTCCACACCATGGCAGGATGTGCAGGCCACACTGAAGAGCTGTCCACCGGCTGCTATGGTTTCTGGAGAAGATGGTATGCTGATCACTTCAGCGGCAGGGAATTCGATCCCGGATTGAATCACCTCAGGCCAGGCAAAGATCAGGTCCACCACGGAACTGATCTCCTCTGGGGATAGTTTTCCATCCCAGCTGGCCATTAGTGTCCCGGGCACACCGCTGTTCACAAGCGCGGTGATTTCCTCCCAGGATGTATCCCGGAGTTCGGCCGTATCTATCGCTGGCGCGATGACCGTGCCAGCTCCATTGGCGCCATGGCAGGCAGAACAGTTTTTGGCATAAAGGGTCAATCCTTTGCTCAGGGTATCTCCATTCGGCAGGGAGGATAAGCTCGCCAGCATTTCCTGCGAGACCTCCATCTGGATCATTTCAGGCGGGGTCAAACCGAGCTCAGCGACCCTGCCTTCCACATAAGCCCAATTGACCTGCTGGACGAGGGTGACCAGATCATCGACCTGGGCATCACTCAGGACACCCCCCTCCTCGACGGCCCAGCCAGCCATCAAGGTCCCATTCCTGCCCCGGGAGATCACTTTAAAAAGGTCAGATTCGGACATCATTTGGACTGATTCGCTGTTTAGCGCTGGATTGTCCCCGATCCCTTCTCCGGCAGCCCCGTGGCAAACCGCACAGTTTTCGGCGTAGAGGTCGGTTGCGCTGATGACTGCTGTAGTCAGGAATCCTTCTTGTAGGCGCTGCTGCTGGGATCCTTCCCAGGCTGCGTATAGCGGCAGCACGCCTACGATCGCTAAGGTTGCCAGAAGACCGATGATTTTCTGTTTTATCGTCATAATGATCCTCAAGCGTAAATGATCTGTGCGGGACTGGCCTCATCCCTCTCGATCGAGTTCCTGGTATCAACCACGATTTCCCCATTGTCCGTGATGGTCAGCTCAAATAGATCCAGCGGCCGGGGAGCTGGTTGGTTAAGGACATCACCGTCCATGGTGAACTCAGAACCGTGGCAGGGGCAAACAAACTGCCGGGAGGCTTGATCGAACGGCACTGCGCAGCCCAGGTGGGTGCAGCGCCGGTACACTGCCAGGAATCCTCCATCCTCCATCCTGACCAGGTAGAACCGGCCTGCCTCCACAGGAGTGACACTGCCTGTTGGGAACTGGTTGAAATCTCCCAGATTGAATGTACCCCCGAACTCCCCTTCCCCACTGCGGGGAGAGAGGAAGCGCAGTCCGACCAGGGTCAGTTCTGCAGCGGCAGCTGCGCCAGCGGCTCCCCAGATGATATTCATGAAATCCTTTCTTGATACTTTTTTCTCTGTCATAAGATTAGCTCCAGGGAAGGATCAAGGACATCCCTTCTCCTCTCATAAAGATACCGATAAAGGTCAGAGTAATGAAAGATGCTAGCAGTAGGGTGAATAGGGCTTGGCGGGCTTCACAATTCCTTGCCCCCGATTTTTTCAACAGCTCAAAATAGCCGATCAGCGCCAACAGGAGGAAAGCCAGAGGGATCCAGCCATTGCTCAGAGCGCTGGGTAAAAAGGGCAGCCAGCCAGGAAAGTCAAGCCAGACTTCGTCCAGCCACACGAAGCCAAAAGTTGCCGCCATACCCAGCAGAAAGCTGAACCGGCTCAGTGTGCGTCCTTGGGTAGACCTGAACCAGACACCGATGGTTTCCATATCCTGGTCCAGGTAAGGGATCAACAGCAGAGACGCTAGCCCCAATCCGGGAATGATGATCGCCCCAAACAGCGGGTGGAAGTGGAGCAGCAGTTCCTGGAAGCCCATGAAATACCAGGCAGCCTTGGCTGGATTGGGGCTGTGGGCTGGATCCGCGGCGCTTTCCAGAGGCGCGTTGATGAACGCGGACCAGGTGATCAGCAGGGCCAGCCACACCAGGGCATAGATGAACTCGATGCTAACCAGGTGGGGCATGGTGGTCACCTTCTCGGTATCAGCGTCCTGACCGATCTCCCGCGGCACGGTGATGGTATCTTTTCGTACTCTCCAGATATGGAATGACACCAGGGCGAAGATCCCCAGAGGAATAAGGGCGATATGCATCCCATAGAAATTGGTGAGGGTTGCCGCGCCTACTTCAGAGCCCCCCAGCAGCAGCCTGGTGAGTGGTTCGCCGATGACCGGCAGGTAGTCCAGCAGGCTGGTTCCGACCGTCACCGCCCAATAAGCCAATTGGTCCCAGGGCAGCAGGTAGCCGGTGAAATTAGCCGCCACGATCAGCAGCAGCAAACCCACTCCCATGACCCAATTGAATTCCCGGGGACGTGTGAATCCGGCGGTATAAAAGACTCTCAGCAGATGGAGGACACCCACGACAACCATCAGGTTGCCAGACCAATGGTGGAGGTTGCGGATCAGATTCCCGTACGGGATCTCCGTTTGGAGGGCGATCATGCTCTGGTAAGCCGCATCAGGGGAAGGAGTGTATACGAACAGCAGCAGCACTCCAGTCACAGCCAGGATAGCGCTAAGCAGGATCAGCAGGCCTCCCAGCCCAAAGGTGTAGCTCAATTTCAAGGCTGGCCGGGAGACTTTGGGAGGATGGATGTGCAGGATCAGGCTGTCCAGCACCATCTTCATCCGGCCTCGATCATCTTCCGGAGGGAGGGGGCCTCGCTGGATTGACCGACGTATGCGGGCCAGCAGACCCTGTTCATGGGCAGGTGGAATCGTTTGTTCTGGCATGGGTACCTCGAATAAATCAGGGTGACCGCCAATTCTTGGCAGTCACCCCCCGTATGAGACTGTTGGAATTTTATTGATGAAGTCCAGCTCCACCTGAGCCCTGGCTGCCGTTGCCATTGCCGTTACCGTTCCCTGGTCCAGCCCATAGCGGGCGGCCATTGGGATCCCGGAGCAGGACCCGCAATCCGGTCGCTTTCTGGGTGATATCCCCGGCCATGAATTGGCTGTCCTGGTAGTAGCCGACTACAACGATCTCGTCACCCACCTTGAAGGTGATACCCTGCGAGCTGAAAAAGCGCGGTTGACCGGTTTGGAAGGTGATGATCTCTCCACCGGTGGTTGACATAGTCATGCTGCCGCCCTGGAAGGCAAGTAGATTTCCTTCCAGTGTGACCCATTCATCAACCTGGGCCTGGGGATCAGGTGTGTGCTCACCGTCTGCCGAGCCAACTCCCTGGCCTCGATCGGCGCTTTCAGATCCACTCCACAAGGGCTGGCCGTTCTCATCCCGCACCTGAAGTGTCTCGCCATTGGCAAGCATGACCTGTTCAGCATGGATCATACCCTCGTTATCAGTACCAACCACCGTCGCACCCTGCCCTACCTGGAGATCCACGCCTTGGTTCTTCCAGAAATCTGGGGGGCCGAGCTCGATATAGACGCTATCCCCATTCTGAAGTTGAAAGTGAAACCCAAAATCATCAAGAGCTGTAATGGTGCCAGCCTCCTGCCAGGGAGCTCCCAGCATGGTTCCCGTCCCTTGGCCTGCAGCGTTAGCGGCAGCCACCGCTTCCTGCTGTCCATTACGTGATTGTGAAGGATCCACAGCGGAAGCCAGCGGGGAAATATCCGCAGAGCTGGTTGCGCTCTCCTGGTTGATAGCGTTATATGCCAGGGCAGTACCTCCAGCACCAACAACTGTCACTACTAAGATCCCGACAATGATTTTCTTCAACATATTAGCTTTCCTTTCTTAAAAATGGTCAAATTCATCATGAATACTTATTAGAAGCCAGTTTAACAGTCAAATGTTTAGGAAATATGAAGGCAATATGAAGAAAAGATGAGAATTCGCAGACCTGGCTCTGTAGATGATCCCTGCGCTTTACCCAATTCTCTACCAGGCATACGCTGTGGTTGGCATCTTTTCCATCCCTGGAACAGGAGGGACCCGGGATCGAGCGGTCTCCCCCCCCCTCCATCCAGGGTGAGCCTATTCCTGACCTGGCCAGTGTATGCTACACTGGATTTACACACGTCCGCTGAGGATAGCATGTACCCCCTTTGCACGAAGCGGCACGTCTAAGAATCGATCGCCCCCATTTCTGATGGGTTAACCGAATTATCCATTCATAAGAAGGAGACCCAGTATGAAGATCACAGCCCTGATCGAGAACACGCTTGCTCCTGATACGGAGGGTCTTGTGGCAGAACATGGTTTA
>JBGCVQ010000034.1:0-9707 GCA_045888315.1 Anaerolineales bacterium
AGGATGGTATTCCCATAGCCTGGCGGGCAGAGGGTGTAGGAATCAGGCGGGATGCCCGGGTCCCCGGTCGGCGGGGCAAAGGTGGCCACGCAGCACTGGTTGTTGGGGTTGTACTCATAGCCGGCCTGGCAGTCCTCGGTCTGCGTGACAATCTTTTGACAGATATCAGCCACCGGATCGTACCAAAAGCCGGCCGGGCAGGTCTGGCCTGGCTGGGGAGGAGCGCCGTTGTAGACACAGGTGGGAGGGTTGCTGCCCGACAGGGTATAGCCGCAGTCGCAGTACAGCTGCTCGATATCCACCTGAACGGGCGCGGTGCAGGTGGCGCAGATCTCAAAGGTCACCGGCGCCAGCTCTGGCCCGAAACACGGCAGGGGATCATTGCCTTCCAGGCAGGCCACTGCCTGGGGAGAGCTCCAGGACTTGACGTAGGCGTCATTCCCCCCCGAGCCATAAACGGTCAGATCCAGGCCTCCCTGCTGGAGTGCTTGATTGGAACAGTAGACTGTGTGGTTATATCCGGGTTCGACCTTGCAAGGTCTTTCTTCGAAAGCAGGGGGCTGGTCTGGATCGTGCTGCGGTCCCTGCTGCCATTCAGGAGGGACACCAGGCACATAGGCTGCCTGGACGCAAGGGCTGGCAAAGCCATCCGGCTCCGCTTCCCCGATCACGCAGCGGAAGCCCAGGTCGGCCCGGTATTGATCCGGCTCCAGGTAGTACAGTTCCGCCGAGGGCAGGGTTTCCGCTTCACTGATATAGGCGCTCCCGCGCACAATGCGTTCCGTTCCGTGGGGCGGATCGTAAGGCTCCTCGCCCGGCAGCTGGGAGACGATATCATCCTGATAGAGATCGTAGACCCACTCGAAGGTGTTGCCGGCCAGGTCAAAAGCCTGATAATAGCTCCGGCCTTCCGGGTATTCATAGACCAGGGAGACATCCAGCTTCTCGCACTCCTGGAAGTTGAGCAGGTCGCAGGTCGGGTCGCTCTCACCCCAGGGATAGGTATAAGAGTCAGGCCCACGGGCGGCCTTTTCCCATTCGGCCTTGGTGGGCAGCCGGCCCTTCATCCACTGGCAGTAGGCTCCGGCCTGATCCCAGGTAACCCCGACCACAGGGTCGTCCCGGATCAGCGGGTCCGCGATATCTGGATAAGGTTCCTCGCTGGCCGGGGCAGTGCAGGCTCCAGTCGCCAGGCACAGGTTGTACTGCCCATTGGTGACCGGGAACATGTAGATCCAGTAATCATCCAGCGAAGTGGAATATTCCTGGTTGTTCTCGACCTGGTTGTCTCCCAGAACGACTTCCCCTTTCGGAACGAAGACCAGGTAGCCTTCGTCATACCATTTCATGGCCGTGCCGGCCTCGAGCATGTCCACCAGGCTGGCCTCCACCACCTCAGCGACGTCTTCTGTCGGCTCAGGTTCAGCGGCTTCTTCCGGGGCGGCTTCCTCCGGCGTGGCGGTATCTTCCTCTGGGGGGAGGGTAATCACCAAATCTTGCTGGCAAGCGGTCAGGAAAAGGGTGAAAACGATAAAGACAGTAAATAGGCCTAGGCTGATTCTTCTCATCAGTACCTCCTCGGGTTTGACCTATTCCAGTCTAGAATGTAAATTTCATTATACACAAATAATCAAGGAATCCGCCTACTATCTCCCTGGCTGAGGGGTTCTCGATTCAGCCCTCTTACTCCCCCTCAGCCCACTCGTTCTCATCGGTCAGCTGGTTGGCGCGTCCGATCAGCAGCAGCGCCGGCGTCAGCAGGATGCTCGAGCTGACCAGGGCCGCGGCGACGGAGACCAGCTTGGCGATCAGCCCTACCCCCGGCCCCCCGGCGATCTGCCCCACCGCGTCCACCTGGCTGGAGATGGAGATCACCGTGGCCCGGGTCCCGGAGTCCAGCTTCTGGTTGACCCAGGAAGTATAGAGCGGCATGGCGATCCTGCGCAGGACCGAGATCCCCAGGAAGGCCAGGATAGCCGCTCCCAAGTAGGGTGAAAGGGCAAAACCCAGCAAGCCCAGCGAGATCCCTCCCGTGACCAGCAGCATGGTCCGGCCAATCACAGCCGGTCGGCTGGTGTCCAGCCGCTTTTCCACCCAGCGCAGGGCAATGATGGCCGCGACCGTACTGGTGGCTTTCAAGAGGCTGATGAAGGCCACCTGGGAAAGAGAAAAAATCCCGGAGATATCGAAGGAATCGATCAGATGCTTGACCCATAAGCGGTCAAACCCTTCGCTGTAGAGTCCATAGAACAGGCCCACACCCAGGACAGTCATCAAGCGCGGACGGGAGCGGACCAGCCTGGATCCCTGCTGGAAAGTATAGATCATGTGCTGCCAGGTATTCCTATCCTCCCGCGGCGTGGGATGGAATTCGGTTTCAGGCATGGCGAAGACCAGCAGGATGCCGACCAGGACCAGGCCCAACCCGCCCCAGCGAATGGGCAGGGCGACATTCGCCCCACCGATCCAGGCAGCCAAAGCCATACCCACCAGGGAGGCGTACAGGCCAACCTTGGCTGCTCTCACAAACAGGCGGTTGGCCCCCTCTTCGCCGATCTCATCGCTGATCCAGGCTTCTTCCGCGCCGCTGGTGAAGGTATATCCCAACCCCCACACCACCTGGGCGATCAAGATCGGCCCGAAAGCAGGGAAGAAGCCCTCGATCAAGAACCCCAACCCCATCAAGATGAACCCGATGATGATGGAGAGCTTGCGGGAATAGACGTCAGCGATGACGCCCGTGGGGATCTCAAACACGAAGGCAGAAGCTTCCAGGGCTGTGCCGATCAGGACCAGCTGCAGTGGGGTGAGTCCCGCGACTGTGATCTGGTACAGGGACGAGGCCACAAAGATCATCTGGAACAGCGCCGAGGCGGCGATCTCCAGGAACAGGTAGATGTTGGTGGGGGAAGTGTAGCGTTTCAATGGTTTGGCTTACGGCAGCGTTGAATGCTGCCCGGCTATCGTGCCAGATATCCTTTCCGATATCTCCACTGGGTCAGGCGAAGAGCACTCACCGCAAGGGGAACATATCCTCCGGGACCTGGCAAATGACATTAATATTCGCCCTTGATGACAAAGAACGAGCCCCGGATCGTTCCAGCCAGCTTGGACTTCTGCCTGGCGAACTTGAACTTGCCCTCCAGCTCCTGGGGAACCTCCATCCCCTCCGAGAGCTTGAACCCCACAGCCCGCTTCTTGGGGTCGTCAATTGAATACATGACATTGACCCCCAGCCCATCCTGGTAGAAGACATAAGCCATCTTGATATTCTCCACTTGAAAGCGGGCCGTTTCCAAGGGCTTTGCGGAAAATTCGATCCCGCGCTCTTCTTTCAAGATCCGGTTCACGTAATCCAGGGTCTCCTGGCTTTCAGCGGCTGGCAGGACCGTGAATTCATGCTGGTATTTGTTCATATAGTAGCGAGCTTCATTGGCCCGCAAACCGGCCAGCGCTTCCGCTACCGGGGACGATTCCAATCCGATCGTGGATACATCCTTAAAATCAACGAGATAGGACATGTGCTTGACTCCTTTTTCCCTGCAATAGTGATCTGCCCTTCATCCATCGGAATGCGGTCCATTTGAATCTAGGCCCGGACAAGTTGATGGGAAAGTTCCAACAGCTGGTCCGCCACTGCCGCAGTCCGGCGTCCGAGCCCGCAGGAACAGGCCAGGTCCACAGAGGTTCCACAGGCGCCTTCGATCGCCTGGAGGATGTGCTTGTGCTCAGCCTCGGATCGCTTCTCATGGATGAACCCGGCAATGAACCGCACCCCGGGCGGCAGCTTGATCCCTGCCAGCTGCTGGTAATATTCTACATCGAGAGGCGGCGGATCGGCAGCTTCTGCCAGGGGGTAATGGATGTAACTTAACGCATGGGAAGCCGGCCATTTCTTCACCAACTGGTTCGAGAACAGCACCATCCTCTCCAGGTTCGGTGGATTGATCAGCGCCTCATTGTTCAGGTCACCAAAACAGAGGTGAATCCCAAAAGCGGATCTCGGCTCAATCCGTTTGACCAGGTCCAGGACGGTCCTCAATGAGAAATTGACCAGGAAATCCGGCAGCTGGTAAGCAAAGGCCAGTTCAGCCGGGACCTCGACCTGGAGCAGGAGATCATCCGGGTCGGCCAGTTTCTGCATTTCATTGACTTCGTAAGCCATCCTCTTATTGAAAGCAGAGGCGTAGCGCATAGCATCCAGCGGTTTCATGGCTGGGAATGTGCCCCCCAGGCCGGTGGGGATCCCTACCTGGAATTTGAGCTCAGGCAGATTGTATTCCTTCCTCAGTTTTTTGAATACCGGGTAATATTCCTGGAAGTATTCCAGCCAGCGAAAATCGAGATACTTGTGCATTTGGGAAGGGGGATGTTTGGCTTTGAGCAGTGGTTCCTTGTCATAGCCCGTAGGAAAGCCCGAATCACCCCGGACCGCAGGCTTGACGACCTCCCAGTTGGCCGTGTCCTGCTCGCAGCGATCGATGATCGTCTGCACCCAGGCAGCCCGATTCCCGTTCGGGTACGTGGCAGATCTTTCCCCGATCTCGCCGTCAGGCAGGGAAAAGACGTCATTACCGACCAGGTTTAGGGCCTGGCGCATGGCCTGTTCTTCATTTTCATACGGCAAGCTGCCAACCAATAAGACTTTCCGTTCTCGGTCTGCCATATTACCTCCACTACCAAATAAAGGATGAACAATACCAGGATGGAGTATTCCCCACCCGATATTGAATAGCAGGATTTTATCATAAAAATAATAAAAAACACTGCTTGAGATAGACCAACTTTCTGCGGCCCAGCCCTGGTCCTCGCAACTGCCCAAACCGGACCGCAGTGGACGGTTATGCTATAATCCAAACAGGTCCGGTGAGAATTCCCATCAACCCTTACGAGTGCTGATCCTTTTCCCTTTTAGCGGTGCGGGCAGACACAGTTCGTAAGGGTTTTTGTCTGCCGCTGGAAGCCACTCACTCAATCCGCGGTAGTCCCCCTGGGCAGGGGAACAGGAGATCCCATGGCTAACAAAGACCTCTACGAAGACCTCATCCGCTACTATGAGTTCCAGATCGGGGTCATGCCCCGCCGCCAGCAGTTCAAGGACTCCCTGCGGGAGACCTTCCCAGAAAGCGACCTGGAGATCTTCTTCCAGCTGCCCTACCTGGGATTCATCAGCGAAGCCAAATTCCTCAAGAAGCTGGCCAAACAGGGCATCAGCGAATCCAACTTCCAGGAAGCCCTGACCCGGCTCATTCCCCGGGGCCTGGTGGACAAGTTCCAGAAGAACGATGTATGGGGGTATGAGAGAGCTCCAGTGATCGTCGTCCTGGAAATGGCTGTCCGCGAGCGGGAGGATTCCCCTTTCCGGGCCATCACGGCAGCGGTCATGGATGACCTGATCGAAGGCGCCGCCGAGGTCATTCCCACCCGCACCCCCTACTACCGGGTCCTGCCGGTCGAGAACACGGTCCAGCCCACTCCGGGCTCGCGTTCCATTCCGGTCCACGAGGACATCGACATTCCCACCCAGACCCTGCCGCTGGACGTGATCTCGGAGATGATCAAGGGCGCGAAGCTGATCGCGGTCTCCAACTGCTACTGCCGCAGCGCCAAGCAGGTGGTGGGAGACCCCTGCGACCACCCCCTGGAAACCTGCTTCTATTTCGACGAGCTGGCCCAGATGAAGCTCCAGACCGACTACGCCCGGGAACTGACTTATGAGGAAGCGATGGAGATCCTCTATGACTGCGAGGCAGCCGGCCTGGTGCACAACGTCAGCAACTGCGAGGGCCAGATCCAGACCCTGTGCAACTGCTGCGAATGCTCCTGCGCGGTGATCAAGGCCTGGACCCGGGGACTGCGCAACACCACCTCGCCCTCCCGCTACCTGGTCCAGCTCGACCCGGCCCGCTGCACTCTGGAGATGGACTGCCTGGACGCCTGCCCGGTCGGCGCCCTCCAGGTGGTTGGGGAATACCTGATGATCCACGAGGAGGTCTGCCTGGGCTGCGGGCTGTGCGTGCCGGCCTGCTCGAAAGGCGCCCTGTCACTGGCCCTCCGGGAGGACCCGCCCAAGATCTATAAGGACAACGATTCCCTGTTCAGGAAGATCTACGCCGAATCCGCCCTAGGCCTGATCGGCCGCAAACTGGGTCTGTAAAGCAGGACCGGGTCCCTTAAAGGGACCCGGTCCTTTCAGTTCACTCCCAGCGGAAAGCCAGGGAGGAGATCACCACACCCAGGACCAGCACCCCCAGCAGGACCCAGAGCTCGGTGGTGTGCTGGGACCAGCTGCCCCCGAACCACAAGCCCCGCAGCAAGGTCACCACATGGGTCAGCGGCAGGAATTTCGAGAAATTCCGCAGGCTCTCCGGCAGGATCTCCAGCGGCATGCCCGCCCCGGATAGAAACAGCATAGGATAGAGGACCGCCATCCCCACCACCTGGGCGGTGCGGGCATTGGGCATCAAGGACGCCAGCACAAATCCCAGGGAAAAAAAGCTCAGGCTGCCCAGCAGGAAGGCCGGGATCACAGCCAGCAGGCTGCCCTCGAAGCGCATCTGGTAGACCAGCCGGCCTGCCAGGACCAGCAGGCCCATTCCCGCCACGGTCATCAGCATGACCACCACCAGCTGTCCAGCCAGGATCAAACTGGGGTGGAGAGGACTGATCCGCAGCCGCCGCAGGATGCCTTTCTCCCGGTAGGAAGCCATGGTGATGTTGATGCCCATGATGCCGGTGGTGGCGATGATCATGGCGGTATAGGCCGGCACAGAGACGTCCACCGAGCCGTAGCCATTGAACATCGCTTGGGGCTGATTGCCATAGATCGATCCGAACAGGAAGAGCATCATCAGCGGGAAGAGCAGGGTGAAGAAAGCCCCGATCGGCTCCCGCAGGAAGAGTTTGATCTCCGTCCAGGTATATTTCAAGAACGCGTTCATAATTCACTCCTCCGGTCGGCCAGCTGCCGGCCGGTCAAGCTTAAAAAGACATCTTCCAGATCAGGGTTATCCGTGCGCAGGTCGCTGAAGGACAGGCCTTCGCCTGTCAAGGCGTTCACCACAGCGGTGACGATCGGCCCGGATCCATTGGACTGTCCAAACACCACCGTTTGCTCACCCTGGCGCTCCACCCGCTTCACGCCGGGCAGACCCTGCAGGACTGCTGCCGATCGATCGGCGTCGGACCGGAAGCAAACCCGCTCGCTGATCTCCAGGTTCTGGATCAGTCTGGCAGGGGTATCGAGGGCAGCGATCCGACCACTATCCAGGATGGCGACCCGGTCGCAGAGGTTTTCAGCCTCCTCCATGTAGTGGGTGGTCAGGAACACCGTCTTCCCCCGACCCTTGACATCCCGGACCAGGTCCCAGATCGCCCGCCGGGCATGGGGATCCAACCCGGTGGTCAGTTCATCCAGGAAGACCAGCTCGGGGTCGTGCAGCAGAGCCAGGGCAATGAACAAGCGCTGCTTCTGGCCCCCGGAGAGCTTCCCGAAGGCGGTTTTCCGTTTATCCCCCAAACCCAGCTCTTCCAGCAGGACCTGCCAGTCGACATGCCGCTCGTAGAAAGAGGCATACATATCCAGGGCTTCCCAAACCTTGAGATTATCCGGCAGGTGGGCCTCCTGGAGCTGAATGCCCAAGAGGGGGCGCAGCTGGCGCTCCTGGCTGACAGGATCCAGGCCCAGGACGCGGATCTCTCCCCCGTCCGGAACCCTCAGCCCTTCCAGGCACTCGATGGTGGTGGTCTTGCCGGCCCCGTTGGGGCCGACCATGCCAAAGATCTCGCCGCCTTCGACCTGGAAGGAGATCCCGTCCACCGCCCGGGTATCCCGGTAGGATTTATACAAGTTGTCCACAGAAATTACTGTCTTCATTTCAAACCTCTCTTGAATTCAAGATCGCTTCCAGCGCTTCGACATGCTCCTGGAAGACACTCCGACCCAGCGGTGTGACCGAGATGAAGGAGCGCGGTTTGCGGTCCACGAATTCCTTGTTGATCTTGATATAGCCCTCCTCCTCCAACTTGCGGAGGTGAGCGCCTAGATTGCCGTCCGTGACTTCCAGCAGGTCCCGCAGAGTGGTGAAATCCAGCGCGTCATCGCTTTTCAAGGTCACCAGGGAAGCCATGATCTGCAGCCTGACTGGCTGGTGGATGGTCGAATTCAGTTCAGCCATGATTCACCACCTGCTCCTGATATAAAAACCGAGGGCGATCATCCCGCCTCCGCCCAGAATCGCCATCCACAGATAAAAATAGGATGGCAGTAGATAATAGCCGATCAAAGCCAGACCGGTGATCCCCAATGCCCACCAGATCGAGGCCGCGGACAGCAGCAGCCCCATGGCGATCCAGCCGATCATGACAAAGAGAACGATGACCAGGGCGCCTTGTTTCATATCCAGCGGGGAAATGACAGCGAGCAGCACAAGGCAGTAGACGAAGAGCAGCAGCCAGAAATAACCAATGCGTTTACCGGCGCTCGCGTTGGAAGCGCTGCGGACCTGGCGGCTGAGGCGGATACCCGTAACAACCGACAGGACCCCTCCAAGAGTATCCAGGACCATCCAAACATAGCCGACGGTCGGTCCGCTAAGAAAATGGTTGGCCGAAAAACCGATCAACCATACAAAACCCCAGATGATCAAGAAAGCGTAGGCGCCGCTGTTGGAGATCATCCGCTGGGTCCTGCGAACCATGGTCTGGATGGCATCTAAGGCCTGCTGCGCTTCTTGTGGTGAGAGATCCATAGCCAACTCCTCCTAACTAAATATAGAGTACTCTGGTATATAGAGTACTCTATTAATATCTATTTGTCAAGAGGGTGTCAAGGCGATTATTTAGCCTAAGAAATGGTAGTCTTAGCCCTTTCCGCTTTCCGTTTTGAGGGCAGACAGCAGGGAGAGCCCTTTTTCAGCCTGGGTCAGGGTGCGGGCCAGGGTGCGGCCGTCCTCCTTCCCGTCCAGCAGCCCCTGCATCTCCCCCAGGGTGCCTTCCAGGTCCAGGTCGGGCAGGGTGCCCAGATGAGCGGCCTGGACCGGCATGTCCTGGACAGTGCTGTCCACTCGCTCGGCCACCAGCCGGGCGGTCAGGTCGGCGGCCTTTTCCAGGTCCTGCTGGATGCCCCGGGTTGTCCGCAGATCGGCCAGGTCCTTGCGGCCGATCAGGAAGCAGGACAGGCCGAGGACGATCAGGGCCAGGCCCATTTCACTGCCCTCGATGCTGGCCTGGAAGAACTCGATCACGTAGGGGCCGTTGTCCCCCACCCCGGGCGGCAGAAACAGCATCACCAGGCCAATGCCCAGCAGGGCGAAGCCGGTGCCCACCATCAAATGCCAGAAGCGGATCTTGCGGATGATCGCCATCATCACCTCCCTGGATGCAAAACAGATGCACTGAAGAGGTGATACCAATCCCCAGGCTCCCAAACAGTCTCTTATCGCTTGTCTATTTAAAAGGAAAAGCTTTTAACGCTTGCCCACCGGCGCCAGGTAGACGATGTACTCGTCCTGCCCGTCCAGCTCGAAAATGGCATCCATGGCAGCCTGGTCATAAGCGCCCACGGCGCAGGTGCCCAGGCCCAGGGCAGTCACCCCGAGGTAGAGGTTCTGGCAGATATGCCCGGCATCCAGGAGCATGTTCTTGTGGGCGTGCTCCATGTAGCGCCATTCCGCCCGGTAGGGGATGCAGGCCCAGGCGAAGGTCAC
>JBGCVQ010000035.1:0-1589 GCA_045888315.1 Anaerolineales bacterium
GGCCGGCCTTGCGGGAGGCTATGCAGCGCCTGAGCCGGGACGGCTGGCTGGATATCCAGCAGGGCAAACCCACCCGCGTCCGCGATTACCTCAAGGACGGCAACCTCAACATCCTCTCCGGATTGCTGAAAGCGGACCCGGATCTGGTGCCCAACCTGGTGCCCGACCTGCTGGGGATGTGGGAGCTGCTGGCCCCGGACTACACTGCCTCGTCGGTGCGCAGAGCCCCCGGTTTGATACTCGATCTGCTGGAGGGCTTCAGCCGACTTCCTGATGAGCCTGAAGATTACGCCGCCAGTATGTGGGAGCTGCACCACACCCTGATCGCCTACTGCGACAACCTGGTCTATGGGCTGATCTTCAATACCTTCAAGGATTTTTACGGTCAGCTGGCCAGGTACTATTATGGAGAACCATCCCGCCGCCAGCTGGCCAGAGAGCTGTGGGAAGGGCTGGCATCTCCCATCCAGAATCTGGACACAGAGACAGCGGCGGGCCTGGTAGCTGGATATGTCAGCCGCACGAAAGCATTCTGGCAGGATATCACCTTTGAGCAGTATCAAGTTGAGGTCCTCCAGCCACCGGGATCGAAAGCCAAGAAAGCCAAAGAAACAGCAAAAAAGAAGAAATGAGCCCTCAAAGCCAATTTGTATAAGGAAGGTTATTTTGTCTTATAAAGCAGACCTCAGCCTGGCATCCAGCTCCCAAGGGGAGATAATAGCTAATACAATCACCCACGGAATTGGAGCAGGGCTCAGCATTGCTGGTTTGGTGATTTTGATTATCAGAGCAGTCCGATATGGAGGCCCCTGGCACCTGGCGAGCTTCCTGGTGTTTGGGATTTCCCTGCTGCTTCTGTACCTGGCATCCTCGATCTACCATGCTTTTACGGCCAAACCCTGGAAAGCAGTCCTGCAGCGCCTGGATCATGCGGCGATCTATTTTTTGATCGCCGGGACCTATACGCCTTACCTGCTGATATCCATGCGCTCCGGGTTGGGATGGACCATCCTGGGAGTGATGTGGGGGCTGTCCTTGTTGGGATTGATCATCAAGCTGGCCTTCAACAACAAATTTGAAAAACCAACAGTCTGGCTGTATTTGCTCATGGGCTGGGCAGGGCTGGTGGTTTTTTTCCAACCCGGCACCCAGTTGGGATACCTGGCCACGATCTTTCTGATCATTGGCGGCGTATTCTACACTGTGGGGGTGATCTTTTACCGCTGGAAGGAACTTCCCTACAGCCATGCCGTCTGGCATGTATTCGTTCTGGGGGGCAGCATCTTCCATTATTTTTCTGTCATGCAGCTGGTCTAGGGCTGCCCCGAATCCAGTCAGAGCAGGGCCGTCTCCCGGAAAGAGTGAGGTCTTGTTGATGTAAATCAATTTGATCAGAGAAGAACCTCATAAGTTGGCCCCGAGAGCTGTGCTCCCCATTCAGGGACTGTTCCAGTAATCTGTTCTCTGAAGTTCGATCAACTGAAAATTCCGCCACTACCAGACCGCCCCCATCAGGAGGGCGGTTTTGTTTTTCCAGGAAACGCTGGGAGAAACGTTTAAGAAACGCACCTTCTTATATACTGACCTTG
>JBGCVQ010000036.1:0-35257 GCA_045888315.1 Anaerolineales bacterium
GTGCCCGTGGAGAGGGCGATCTGGGACCCATCCGGCGAATAGTAGAAATCCCCTCCGCTGCCGGGTGCCAGCAGTATGCTGAGGGCGCCGCTATCGGCATCGACCAGCCTTAACTCATCGGGCAGGACCAGGCCAGGGCCTTCGTATGTCAGGCGGGTGTTAAATGCCAGGATGTGTGTGCCGGGGACCCAGGCGACCCGGTAGGGGACCGCGGAGATCGCATCTGGTTCCAGTACCATCCCGCTGAAATCCGCCAGGCTGACCAGGGCCCGCAGGTTGCTGCCGTCACTGTTGACCGCATAGATCTCCTGGTTATTCCAATCGTACTGTCTGACGAGGGCGATGACCTGGCCGTCATCCGAGATCTGCGCTTCAACCACGTCTCCCAGGGCGGTCAAAGAAACAGGGGCAGTGCCCTCTTCCCAGTACCAGGCATCGCCGTCCTTGACGAAAGCTACTTTGAGAACTGCTGGTGCTTCCGGTTCCGGCGATTCGGGAGGCGAGCCTTCATCTGGCGCCGAGCTTTCTGCTGCTGCCAGGGTGGCTGCCACACTGGTGGCGATGGCATCCCCTGCGTCATCCGAGGGTCCCGGGGATGGTAGATAATCACAAGCCAGGGCAGCCGCGATCAGGACAACCAGGCTGAGTAGAATCTTTACTTTGCGTGTCATTCAGACCTCCGTTGGGGAGAATTAGTATTCATTCTACACCAATTTCAGGGATGGTTTTAAGCAGAAATGCGGTAGGCTGCAGGTAGATTGATTTTCTCTGCAATGGACTTTGATGTTAAAATCAGGCAACGCCATTAACAAGTGTTTCTATTATCCGTAGAACCGCTTCCCCATCTATCTGAGGAGGTCCTGAATGAGTATTGATTCTCCAACCATCCCACCTGAATCGGAAACGAAAAGCAGCAACAAGCTGCTGTGGGGCTGCCTGATCGCGTTCATCCTTGCTCTTGTGGTCTTCTGCTGCGCCGGATCGCTGATATTCCTGCCCCTGTTCAGTGACTTCGATCCCTTGGGAACCAACCTGCGGGGGAGGATCGAGGAATACCTGCCGCTGGAGTATTTAGAGGATCCCTCTTCCATCCCAGGTATGCAGGATTTCCTGGATGAGAACCCTGGCTCAACGGTTGAGGGGACTCCCCAACCATCCTTTGCTGACAAGGACGCCCAGTCTGCCCAATCCCTGCCCCTGGCCGATTTCTATTTCAATGATATCGATCTGGCTTTTTCATATCCTGTTGGCTGGGATATCGAGCTGGATGTCTACACTGTCACATTTTATGACCCGGACAGCTTTACATATTTATACATGGGCGAAGACACCATCGATGCCGGAAGCACAGCGGAAGGAGTGGCCTTGGATGTGCTGGCCTCTGTCCAGGAAGGTGCCCAGGCAGGGACGTTCGAGCTGTATTCCAGTGCGCCATATGAGGTGGCGATAGCCGATGACGCCTACCTGACCCTGTTCGAGTGGGTGGATGAGGACGGCTATTATACCTGGGCCTATGACCTGGAGATCGTTTATGAGGACTCCAATCTGTTCTTCTTCTTCTCCGGAGAAGATCCTGATGAGATCGCTTTCTATGGAGAACTGCTGGATATCATCGCTTCCAGCTTGTACCGCCTGGAAAGCACTGCACCTGACTCTAACGGCTGAGACTCGCAGTTAAGCCCCACTGTCATGCCCTTCAAGAGCCCCCATCCGGGGGCTCTTTCTTATTAATGGTCGTTTTAAGAGCCACCTTCAGAGAACCTCTTGGTCTATGGTGGGGGAAATTGCACTGCTGGGGATCCTACCCAATTCCTCCTTTCCTGGAATGTGGGTTGGATTTCGGGAAGGGGCGGAAATGCTGCGGAAAATCATCCTGGTTGGAACGGTTCTGTTTGGAATGGCAGCGGCAGCTGGTCCGCTGCAGGTCTCTGCGGGTGGGGATCCTCTCGCTTCCCCCACGCCGCAGCCGACCCAGCGGATCACCGCGCCAGTGATCTCCGGGGTCAACCCGGAGGTCTACCTGTCGGAGGGAGAGCAGGGGGATATCACTCCCTCCGACATTCCGGAGCCCTTGGCCCTTGGACTTCCAGATCCGGTGCCAGCCCCGGTATACAAGGAGCTGGAGCCCCTCCGGCTGGCTGTGCCTTTCCAGGCCCAGGAGGGGGATGTGGACTGCGGACCCGCCTCCCTGGCAATGGCCTTGACCTATCTCAACCAACGAGAGGGAGGTCCTCCATTATCGACCCAGGAGCTGGGTTCCTGGTTGAGGCAGAGGGGATTGATGTATGACTGGGGCACCGGAGTCGAAGAACTCGCTTTTGCGGCCCGGGATTTTGGCTACCCGGGCAGCACAGCCCTCCATGACTGGACCCTGGAGGAGCTCATGAGCGAGGTAAACTCTGGCCGTCCTGTGCTGGTTCCGTTGGGCAGGGGGCCGGACGGCGCCGGACATTTCCTGACCATCACTGGAGTCAGTTCAGATGGCAAGGTGATCTTCGGTCTGGATCCCCTGAAGGGGGCAGTGGAATATTCTGCGGAGGAGTTTCGTTCCCTGTGGGAGATGCAGGGGAACTCGGCCCTGATCCTCCACAAAGAGGCACCATCCCCGCTGGCGGATCTCTCTTTGCCGCTGATGGGCCTGGTGAGCGCGGTCTCAGCGCTGGCATTGGCCGGAGGATTGGGAAGCGATAAACAGGGTTCGAGCCTGCTGGCTGGGTTAAGGAAAGAATTGGCGGATCCACGCCGCCAGGGCATCGGAGGCGGCGTTCAGGCGGACAGTCCAGCAGGTGTGAGCAGTCTGCCACCCGGGGAGAGCGGGGGGCAGCCGCCGCCGGGATTCAAGCAGGCCCAGCTCGAGGTCCCTGTCTATGAGACCCGGCCGGTGCAGGTAGGCTTGCGGGGGGTCAAGGTGCAGGTGCCAGTCTATGAGACCAGGAAGGTCCTGGCCGGTCTCCGGAAAGACGTTCAGCAGATCCCGGTCTATGGACTCAAGAAGGTGATCACGGGTACGCGCTGGGTGGAGAAACGTATCCCGGTCACCCGCTATCGCAACAAGCAGGTCTGGACCTGGAAGAAGTTCACGAAGCGAGTGCCGGTGACCCGCAGGATCCACGGCAAGTCGATCGTGATCGGCTATAAGAACCAGACCAGCTGGAAGCGGGTCCAGGTGACGAAAAAAGTGCCCTACCAGACAAGCAAGACCCTGCTGGTCAAGGAGCCGGTCTACGGCTACCAGAAAGTGCAGACCGGGACACGGACGATCACCCGCTGGGTGCCGCGGTATCAGGAAAAGCAGGTCCAGGTCGGCACCAAGACTGTCTATCAAACGGTACCGGTGTATGAGCAGCGCCGGGTCCAGGTAGGGACGCGGACCGTCACCCGGCTGGTCCCTATCGAAGAAGGGAATTCTGGCCCACCAAAGCCAGGCGGGGATCCCGGGGATGATGGAACCGAAAGGGATCCTGCCAGCGATCTGAGACTGCTGGACAAACTGATCGTCGATCACGATCAGGCATCTCCTCCCACGGGATTCTCGCCAGCAGTCTGGGAGTCCTTGAGTGAATTGGACCAGACCCGCCTCCGCCAGGATGGATCTCCTGTGGTCGGTGGGATGGACCAAAGCGGCGAGTTGAGATTACTCTCAAATTTGAATTTGAATCCAGATGGAAGCAATAAGAACGAGGATTCCTCCTTGTCACCGGAGCTGCTCCAAGAATTTGGCCAACTGACACAGAAAGGCTTGGTCCC
Organism: Anaerolineales bacterium; assembly: GCA_045888315.1. Lineage (GTDB taxonomy): Bacteria > Chloroflexota > Anaerolineae > Anaerolineales > UBA11858 > B10-G9. Next base: position 3,748 of record JBGCVQ010000036.1, read on the forward strand.
AACCGATCTGGACCAGCTATTGAACGAGGCAGGAAGAGAATATGAACTTACTGAAAAGATCTACCTGAAAGGCGGTCCCGGTGCAGCGTCCTATGGGGAAAAAGCTGAAGATGGTTGGAGCCAGCATAGTAATGGTGGAACCAGCCTGCCTTTCATGAGGGGGGTAGGACTGCTCAATAATATCCCGGTCTGGCTCCGCGACAATACGGAAATTGTCAAAAAACTGGGTGGACGGCCAGATGCGCAGGCGATGATTCTTTATGCTCCTTCACAAGAAAGTAAGATTATTGACCAGATAATTATTCGGAATCTCGGGTTTGAAGAAATTGTAGTAGCAAGAATCACTATCGAATCCTCTGATGTACAGAATCCAGAAAATCGGGTTATTTCGTATTTATATCCAAATCAGAAATCATTGAATAATGATGATTCGGAAAATCCAATAAGATCAACTGACTTTAGGTCTATCCAGTTAAATCCACCGTATGAGATTGATTCAGATAAATCGACAGTAGTTTATATAAAATTACAAACCCCATCAAATAGGGATGGCTATATTGAATATGAAATTCCAAATAAGTAAGGTTCTTATTTACGTATTATGTCTCGGTCTTTCTACTAATTGTCTATTTTTGGATTATTATGGTGCTGCTCTTATTGATTTACCAAGAAGATATATCAATTCAGACGTGAAAATAACTATTCCTAAGGGTTGGAATTCTTTTTTGATTGATGATTTGATTTCAATAAAAATAGAAAATGTTGGAAAAGATCAAATAAAGTTTTCTAATGATTTTGGACTTGAATTGTTCCAATGGAATGGAAGTGGTTGGATCAGAGTAGACTTAGTAGAAACAAATTATCTTGTAGACGAATATATCTTAAAACCGTATCAAAAAGAAATAAGAGATTTTGGCACAACTGATTTTATACCGATAATTGTTGATAAAAGAATACCTGCCCGTCTAAGGATAATTGTATATGGAAAGCGCATGGTGAATCATCAAGTCTCCAATGTTACTGTTGCAGCATATAAGGATATCTGGATCTATCCAGAGGAGTAGTCTGTGTCAATAACGAGGGGGGCAAGGCAGGGGCGCCCGGCGGTTTTTTCGCCGGGCGCTTCCTTTCTCCTCCCCTTTGATTGACCGCAGCCCCCGCCGTTGATATAATCACCTCACTAATCCTTCAACCCTAGGAGCCCCGAATGGAAAAGACCAATAAACCCCAGGAAGAGAAGAAAGGTTTCCAATTTGATCCCAAGAAATCGGGCATCGTGGAAAGCTACACCGTCAAGCAGGGCGATACCCTGTCCAAGATCGCTGAGAAGATCTATGGAGACGGCTCGCTGTACACCAAGATCTATGACGCTAACAAAGCCGAAATCGGGTCGAATCCAGACCAGATCAAGGTCGGCATGACGTTGAAGATCCCGCCCAAATAAACACCCGTTTGAACTGCTAGCTGGAAGAATAGAAAGTAGAAGGAGAATCGATGAGCGGTAATGTTGATCTGGTCAAACTCTTCTCTGCTGTCGCTTCCACCCTGGAAGCGAACCAGCAGGACCTCAACCAGGCAGACGAATACAACCAGGACCATGGCGACCATATGGTCGAGATCTTCCAGATGATCACTGGAGCGGTCAAAGCAGCCCCCAAAGGCGACGTATCTCAGGGATTGAGCAAAGCCAGTGATCTGCTGACCCAGAAGGACAGCGGATCGGCTGCCATGTATGCCAAAGGGCTGGCCCAGGCTGCGGAGTATTTCAAAGGCCAGGACCTGGACGCTACCCAGCTCCTGCCCCTGCTGCAGACCATGCTGGGGGGCGGTGAAGCTTCCGTTTCCAAAGGCGCAGGCGGCCTACTGGATTCCCTGGTGGGATCCCTGGGCGGGGAGGACGGCCTGGATATGGGCGACATCCTCAACGCCGGAGCAGCCTTCCTGCAGTCCAAGCAGGCGGGGGACAGCAACCTGGAAGCGGCGGTCGATGCCTTGATCTCCTCCAGTAAAATGGGCGAATCCCCTCATCGGGCTCAGTCCAGCAAATTGGTCGCTGATACCCTGCTGCAAACCCTGCTGAGCGGGGCCAAATGACCTCTTGAAATAATTAAATCAAAAACCGCCTGGCGTAGCACACCAGGCGGTTTTTGTTTATAGGAACGTTATCAATAGGATACTTTTCGGGGCAGCTTCTTGGCCTGGGCCACCCAGCCTTTGACCATCTTCAATGACGGTGGGCGGCGGACCAGTTTCTTGCGGGCGTTGGTCTCCAGAATGGATTGAAGGAGATTCTCAGGTTTGCGCTGAGCTAGCTCCACCACCGTGTCCACTCCGGCTTCTTCCAGCAGGTCGGCATATTCCTCACCCACACCCTTGACCCGGAAGAGGTCGACGTGATTGACCCACTCCAGGATCAGCGCGTGGCCGATACCCGAATCCGCGGAGATTTGTTTGCGGCCGGCTGGTGTGGCGCCTTTTTCCAGCAAGCTGGCCGTGCTGCGCACGCCGGCTTGCCGCAGGGTTTTAGCGTACTTCGGACCAATTCCCTCTACCATTTCTAATTTTGCCATCTTGCACTCCTTGGGTTGGATACGTATAAAAAAAACCCCTCCAAATCGCTGGAAGGGTTCATTTTGTTTATTAGAGCTTGGGGATGATCAGCTCCATGCCTGGTTTGATCAGGTCCGGGTTATCGCCGATCACAGCCTTGTTGGCTTCGTAGATTTTCATATACTTACCGGCGTCATCGTAGTATTTCTTGGCGATGGCGCTCAGCGTGTCGCCGCTGACCACAACGTGTTTCTTGACTTCCTCGGCAGCTTTTTTCATCTCTTTCTGCTTCAGCAGCATATCTGCCTTGGCTTTGTCGATGTCCTTCTTGGTGGATGATCCAGTGGCCTTGGTCTGGGGTTGGGCCTTTTCCTCTTCTTCTTTCTTGCCGAATAATCCTAGAAATCCTTTTTTCTCTGGCATGCTTGCTCCTTTTTTTTTACGGTCTAGAAGATATTCCTATTTTAACATGCAGGATGGAGGTAACTATTGGAATTGTATTAATTCAGCTTATCAAGCTTGTAAGTGCTTCACAGCCACCAGCAGGGAGCGCAGGTTTTATTCGGCCTGTGCTCCCTGCAGCAATGGAAGATCCCTTCTAGTAGCTGAAGGTGATCAGCAGCTCCAGATTCTGGCCGCCCTGGCAGTCGGTCTGCAAGCTGAAGTCGCCAAAGACGTCAGTGATCAGCTCGCCGTACTCCTCAGCGGGGCTGCCGGCGGATGCGTCCAGCACCAGCTGGGTGCTGTCTGCCCCGCTCAGCGTTGCCCGACAGCTGCCTGCCTCGACACTCAGGGTCGCATTGACAGCAAGCAATTCTCCAGGCCAGTCCTCGCTGATCTCCACCGATGTGGAGTTTGTGCCGCTGGGATCCTTCATCTTCAATCGCACCTCACCGGAGTTGCCGGCGAGCTTCGAGGAGGTCTGATAGCCGGTGCCGCAGGCTAAGCTCACCGCAGCTAGAACGGAAAGTGTCAATACAAGATAAAGGGTTCTCTTTGTGGGGGTCATAACTCTCTCCTTTGGTCTAATCTTCAGCTTTCTTGATAACTAGTTCGAACCATGTGCCAGACCATCAACTCATGAAAATGCGGCAGACTTCCCGGAACTTGTTGTACTGGGAGATCATGTCATGGTTTTCGTCGCCGTAGGAACCTGACATGGAGAAATCTATGGTCAGGAAATCTCCAGTGCCAGCGATCTGGAGAGGCAATGGATCGCTCCTCAGTGAGTCCAGCCATTTGTCTCTCAGGAAATCTCTCACCGCTGCTGGATCCCGGCCGAAGACCGCAAACCGATCCTGGTATTCCGGCCTGTCCGGAAATTCAACCAGCTGCAAGCCCAGTCGTTTTTGGGCAAAGGCCATCACCTTATCCAGCATTTTATCCATCAGACCGCCGATCAGGCTGTCCCGGTCAAAATCCGGAATTGTGATCAGAGAGAAGTTGGGCAGGGCCAGCTGGCTGGAGATCATCCCGAATATCTCCTCCCCCAACTCGGTTCCTTCGCCTTTGGTGTTGTAGAGATTGAATATGTAAAGCTCCTGGTCAAGCTCTTTACGGTGATAGATATTATCCAGGGCAAGCTCAGCGTCTTCCTGGTTCAGGTAGAGGGCCTCAACGCGGGATTGCAGGCGGGTAGGGGCGGAATCAGGGGCCTGGAATCCCAGGGTTTGCAGCTGCTGTTCCTTTTCAGACTGATACTTACGGGAACTTCTAAAGGCAAGATAGACGATTGCGGCAAAGAATAGGAAAAAGCCCGTTATCAGAAGCGCGGAAGCAAATGACATAAGAATTCTCCTTATGATCGCTTTTTGATTCCTTAATTATAGCGGTGAGAATGGACTGCAACCAGCCAGAGTTGAGATGTTTCCGCCGCTAGGAGTCAATCCCGGCTTGATCAGGGCTGAGTACCATTTAACGATAAGACCCTGTAAAAGTTGCACGATCAGGAATGGAGGATCCTGTCAGCTGTAGGACAGGATGCGGTTCTGGGACAGCCACATGGTGCGGTAAAGCCCTCCCTGATCGAGCAGTTCATCCTCCGTGCCTTGTTCAGTGATCCTGCCGCCATCCAGGACCAGGATGCGGTCTGCCTGTCCTAAGCCTACCAGGCGGTGAGTGATCAGTAAGGTGGTTTTCCCCTTTAGAAGCTGAAGCAGATTCTCCATCAGCTCCCGCTCTGTGATCGGGTCCAGGTTGGCGGTGGGTTCATCGAGGATGAACAGCGGCGCGTCCTTGAGCACTGCCCGGGCGACCGCGATCCGCTGGCCTTCTCCGGCGCTGAAGCGCTGCCCCCGCTCTCCCAGCCAGGTGTCAAGTCCATCTGGCAGCTGAGCGATCAGGTCATCCAGTTTGGACCAGTGGGCCGCCGCAGCTACTTGTTCCCGTGTGGCACCTGGGAGCCCCAAGCGGATATTGGATTCCAGGGTATATTGGAACAGCTCCGGGTTCTGGGGGACAGCGCTGATTCGCTCCCTGAGCTCTTGCTGGCTGAGATCAGCGAGGGAGGTGGATTCCCCTCCCAGGCTGATCCTTCCCAGGTAATTCCCCCAAAAACGCAGCAGCAGATTTGCCAGCGTGCTCTTGCCGCTGCCGCTGGGTCCCACTACAGCCAGCAGCTCTCCCTCCTGGAGCTGAAAATCGATCCCATCCAATGCATAGCCTTCGCTTCCAGGATAACGGAAGGCGAGGCCGCTGACTTGGATGGAAACCCCGCTGGGAAGCGGCGCAGGGTCAGCTGGATCGATGACAGCAGGCTCGGCGTCAAGGATCTCCATCAAGCGCGAACCTGCCTCCCCTGAGCTGGAGAGGGTCTCCATGGCCTGGGGCAGCGGTTGAACCGCTTCAAAAGCGCTGAGCACGATCAGGGCTAAGGCGGCCAGCATCTCTCCCGGGATCTGTCCTGCTCGCACCTGGGGGATGGCCAGAATCAAAGCCAGCCACATCCCCAGATTGCTGATCAAGACCAGCAGTCCGGTGTTCATGCCGCGGATGCAGGCCAATTTGAGCTCAGCCCTGCTGTAGCTGCGCCGGATGCGGTCCATCTCCTCCCGCTTGCTGCCAGCCTGGCCGTACACCAGCAGGTCCGGCAGTCCCTGGACGTAGCTGACCAACTGGCCTGCCAGTGCGGCCCGAGATCGCACCAGGGCCTGTCCCGGCTCTTGAGCCAGGCGGCGCACTGCCAGCGGCACCAGCAGACCGCCGAGGATGAAAGCACTTCCCAACAGCAGGGCCAGGACAGGTTGGTAGTGATAAAGGAATGCGCCAGTCCCCAGGCCAACCAGGATCGCAACCAGGGGAGGGGCCAGGGCTCTGACATAGAAGTCTTCCAGGCTGGTGACGTCCGAAGTGATCCGGCTCAGCAGATCACCAGCCCGATAGCGGCTGGTGCGAGCTGGCGCCAGCGGGATCAGCGAGTTGTAAAACCAGACCCGCAGCTCGGTGAGGATCTTGAAGGTCAGGTTGTGGGACACCAGGCGCTCCCCGTAGCGGCTGACTCCGCGGGAGATGCCGAAGAAACGCACCCCGACGATGGCGACCTGCAGCACAGCAATATTGGGATGGGTGGCCGCGGTGACGATCAGCCAGGCGGATGCTCCCATCAGCCCGATGCTGGAGGCGATTGTCAATGTTCCCAGCAGCGCGGAGGCCAGGACTTCCCGCAGGTAGGGTTTGAAAAAAGCCAGCAAACGCCTGATGACACCGCCTGGAGGGGAGGACTCCTGCCCCGGATCCAGATGGACAAGAGATGCCCTAGGTGATCGGGCAGGCGGGCGGTGTTGATCCTCGTCCAGCGAGGCAATTTCAGCCAGATCGAGGTTCTGGAGTTTATCAAAACCGGTATAGGCCCGGACCAGGTCGCGATAGAGGGGGCTGCTCTCCATCAATTCGCTGTGCCTCCCGGCAGCAGCGATAGTGCCATCACGGAGGACCAGGATGCGGTCAGCTTGAAAGACGGTGTTGAGCCGGTGAGCGATGGTGATGACGGTTTTGCCCGCCATCAGCCGGCGGGTGGCTTCCGCCAATTGGCTTTCGGTGATCGGATCCAGTTGGGAGGTAGGTTCGTCCATCAGCAGCAGTGGGGCGTCCTTTAAGAATGCCCGGGCTAGGGCCAGGCGCTGTGCCTGCCCGCCGGAGAGGCGGGCCCCGCCCTCGCCGATCACGGTGTTGTAGCCTTGCGGGAGGGCCTCGATGAAATCGGCGAGGTGGGCGGCGGCTGCCGCCGCAGCCACAGCGCCGTCGTCCGCATCGGGTCGGGCCAGGCGGATATTAGCGGCGATCGTGTCCTGGAAGATGGCAGGCTGTTGGGGAACCCAGGCGATCGAGGCTCGCCAGGAGGCAGGATCCAGTTCGGATAGATTGCGCCCGTTGAGCGTGATCTCGCCCTGGGAGGGGGAAAAGAAACCCAGCAGCAGGCTGGCAAGGGTGCTTTTTCCGGCCCCACTGCTCCCGACCAAGGCGATCTGCTGACCGCGCTCGATGGTCAGATCGATGCCCTTGATCGCCGGCCCTCGATTGCCTGGATAGCTGAAATGGACATCCTTGAACTGGATCGTCTCCAGGGGTGGAGCCGGGGCGAGTTCTTGACCCTGGCGGGAGCTGGAGCGGGCACCCAGGATCTGGAAGATCCGTTCAGCAGCTGTCTGACCTTCCATCCCCGCATGGAAGCGGGTGCCCAGCATGCGCAGGGGGATGTAGAACTCGGGGGCGATGATTAGAATGAAGAGGGCTTGTTCCAGGGAGACTCGGAAATACAGCAGACGGAGTCCGATCTGCACCGCCACCACTGCCGTGCTCAAGGTTGCCAGCAATTCCAGGACCAGGGCAGAGAGAAATGTCACCTGGAGGACTTTCATGGTGGTCTGGCGGTACTCATCACTGGAGGCTCGAATCTGTTCAGTCTGGGCTGCGGCCTGGTTGAAAAGCCTGAGTGTTCTGAGCCCCTGCAAGCTGTCCAAGAACTGGGCTGCCAGCCTGCTCATGATACTGTACTGACGGTCAGTGATCTTCTTGGCGCTGCTGCCGATCAGGAACATGAAATAGGGGATCAGGGGAGCGGTCACCAGCAATACCGCTCCTGAAAGAGCATCCATTGGAAAGACGAACAGCAGGATGGAAAGCGGGACAAGAGCCGAGAGCGCCAGCTGGGGGAGGTACTGACTGAAGTAGGCGTCCAGGGATTCCACGCCGTCTACCACCGTGCTGCTGATCTCACCGCTTTGCTGCTCACCTAGATAGGCGGGTCCGAGTTCCCCCAACTTTTCGAGAAGCAGTGTCTGGACCCTGGTTTTCACTTGGACTGCAATGGTCTTCCCACTCAGATTGCTGCCCCAGGCGAGGATGCTTCTCAAGCTGAAAGCCACCAATATGCCGGCCAGCAGGTTAGCGGTCTGGGAAAGGCCAGCACCATCCAGGAAAACCCGGCTTACCAGCCTGCTGATATAGCGAGCTTGGAGGATGGTCAGCAAGCCAGATGCGAAACCCAGGCCAATGGTGAGGATCAGCCAGGGGCGGCTTTTCTGAGCCAGCTTGAGCAAGCGTGAGTCTGGAAACATGGATGGTCCTGGATAGTTATTTCCTAATGGTAACACACTGGACTTGATCCTGTTCCAGGCCTTCTGAGCAGCTAAAATGGGTCGTCTGTAATAATTTCGTGCTATACTTTTGGACAGGCTGTACGTTAGTGATTGGAGGCAAAAGTATGCCTGATTCGCCGATATTCTTGATCTTATTGGGACCCCCGATGTCAGGGAAAGGCACCCAGGCTGCCAGGTTGAGCAAGGCTCTGGGCATCCCCCAGATCTCATCGGGAGACCTGTTCCGGGATAATATTAAGAGAGAGACCGCACTGGGGCGGGAAGCCAAGACCTACATGGACCGGGGGGACCTGGTCCCGGATGAGATCACCATCGGCATGGTTGCAGAACGCCTGGGGAGGCCGGACGCAGCCAAGGGAGCGCTGCTGGATGGATTCCCGCGCACGATCCCCCAGGCAGAGGAACTTGACCGCATCCTGGATGAGCTGGATGCTTCTTTGACCGGGGTGATTTCCATTTCTGTGCCGGTGGAAGAGCTGGTCAAACGGGCCAGCGGCCGGCGCATCTGCCGCAGCTGCGGCAAGTCATATCACCTGGCGTTCAACCCTCCTGCTGAGGAGGGAGTCTGTGATGTCGACGGTGGGGAGCTCTATCAGCGTGACGACGACCTGCCGGATACCGTTCGCCAGCGACTGGAAGTTTATCAGGGGCAGACCAGCCCCCTGGTGGATTATTATCGGAAGCGCGGGAATTTACGGGAGATCGAGGGAGATCAGCCAATCGATGACGTGGCCGCGGATATCGCGGAAGTGGTCAGCGGTTTTTAGGCTGACGTGTGATCATTCAAGAAAAGAGGCTGGCAGTTCTGCCAGCCTCTTTTGCTGTTCTAATAGTGCAGATCAGGAGTCTCTGCGCTGATGCGCTTCCTGAAGATCCAGTAGGTCCAGCCCTGGTAGGCCAGCACAAAGGGCAGGAAGATAGCCGTTACAATGGTGATGACCTTCAGGGTGTAGGGGCCAGAAGCCGCGTTGTAAATGGTCAGGCTGTTCGCCGGGTCCAGGGTGGAGATCATCAGGCGCGGGAATAGACCAGAGAAGACCATCACAGTGGCCAGCACGATTGCCAGGCCGCCGCTCAGGAACGCCAATCCCTCTCGGTCAAGCCGCAGGAACAGGCCGTAGGCCAGTAATGCCAGGGCAGCCAGGATGGCAGGGATCAGCCCATCCCACCCCGGGTTATTGAGGATATCCGTAGCCAGATAGGTCCAGATCAGGAAAACGACCGCCAGCACCACGGCGGCGATCCACAGCTTGCCGGAAAGCGCCTTAACGCGTTGGTGAACTTCCCCTTCGAGTTTGATGGACAGGAAGCTGGCGCCGTGAATGGTGAACAGTCCCAGGAATACCAACCCGCCGAAGAGGGAAAAGGGGTTCAGCAGCGGTAGCAGACCACCGTAATAGTTCATATCCGCCTCGATGGCCACTCCGCGCATCAGATTGCCGACCGCCACTCCCCACAGCAGGGCAGGCAGCAGGCTCCCGAAGAAGACTGCCCAATCCCAGGTGCTTCGCCAGCGGGGGCTCTCCCGTTTGCTGCGAAATTCAAAGGAGACCCCGCGGATGATCAACCCGATCAGCATGAACATCAAAGCTACGTAAAAGCCGCTGAACAGGGTGGCATACATGTGCGGGAAAGCCGCGAACATGGCGCCTCCGGCTACGATCATCCAGACCTCGTTTCCGTCCCAGACAGGACCGATGGTGTTGATCACTGCCCGGCGTTCCTGGTCGGTCTTTGCCACAAAGGGCAGGAGTATGCCAACCCCGTAATCGAACCCTTCCAGGAAGAAGAAGCCGCTGAACAAGATTGTCAGCAAAATAAACCACAGTGTATTGAGATCCATGATTACTCTCCTTTTCCTTCAGCGAGCAGGGGTTCGCTTGACCCGTATTTCAACATCAATGCCACACCGGTCGTACCCAGCACGGTGTACAGCACCAGGAAGGTAGTTATCGAGAAGATGATATTTCCTGGCGTGATGGAAGGTGATACCGCGTCCTCGATACGCTGCAAGCCATGAACGATCCAGGGCCAGCGCCCGGTCTCAGCGACCAGCCACCCGGCGATCGAAGCTACCGTGGGCAGCAAGCCAGCCGGGATGAGGATTTTCAGGAACCAGCGCCTATCAGCGATTTTATCCTTCCAAGACCACCAGACAGCCAGCCCGGACACCAGGATCATCAACATGCCAATACCGATCATGGTCCGTGAGGACCAATAGCTGATGGTCACCGGTGGGATGTAGTCTCCGGGGCCGTATTTATCCCGCTCTTCCTCCTGCAAGTCGATCAAGCCCGGGAACCCAGTCTTGAAATTGTTGAACAGCAGGAATGACAGGAATTTAGGAACCTTGACATCGAAGGTGTTGCGCATGTTCTTCTGATCGATGACCGCGACAACCGAGAAGGAAGCTGGAGTTTCGCTTTCCCAGTGGCCTTCCATGGCTGCCACTTTCAGGGGCTGTGACCTGGCCAGGAATTGGCCCTGGGCATGCCCGATCAATCCAACCAGCAGGGCGCCGATCAAACCGTAGGTGGCTGCCCAGCGGAAAGAGCGCTTGAAGAACTCCTTGGATTCCGGTTTGTCCCGCAGCAGATGCCAGGCACTGAAGGCCATGACCAGGAAGCCGCCGATGGCGATGCCTGCGGTGGTGACATGGGGGAACTGGTGCCAGACATTGGGGTTGCCAAGCAGGGCCCAGAAGTCCGTCATTTCCGCCCGGCCTTCGCGGATGGCATACCCAACAGGATTCTGCATGAATGAGTTTGCGGTGAGGATCCAGAGAGACGACAGATTGGAGCCAATTGCCACCAGCCAAGCGACGGCTGCATGGGCGCCTTTCGAGAGCTTATCCCAGCCGAAGATCCAAACGCCGATGAAGGTGGATTCCATGAAGAATGCCATCAAACCTTCAATTGCCAGCGGTGCGCCGAAGATGTCTCCCATGAAGCGAGCGTAGCCAGACCAGTTGAGTCCGAAGTGGAATTCCTGGACGATGCCGGTGACCACTCCGACTGCGAAGTTGATCAAGAAGATCTTGGACCAGAATTTGACCATCTTCTTGTAGAGCTCATCGCCGCTGGTGACGTATTTGGTTTCCAGAATAGCCACAAAGAGGGCCAGACCCAGAGTGACCGGCACGAAGAAGAAGTGGAAGATGGTGGTAATGGCAAACTGCCATCTGGATAGTATTACAGGATCCATAAACACCTCACTTGATTGATGATGCTGCTTCCAGTAGGATGATTCCTCATAGAGTACTTCCTTTATTGTACATCTGATGGGGTCAGCAGCAGCCTTTCTTCCAGCAGTTCCTGGAAGTTGACCTTGGCCAACTCTCCTTCGATCCTGGATTGCAAGCCAATCCAATAGCGCTGCACTGGACAGGTAGGCGCGAGGCTGCAGGTGTGACTCTCGTCCAGGCAGTCCGATAGCACGAGTGGTCCTTCCATAGCCTGGATGACATCCAACAAGCTGATTTCCGAAGGTGGTTGGGCGAGCTGGATTCCCCCGTTCCTGCCGGGGTAGCTATTGATGAGATGGAGCTTGGCCAGGCGTGAGATGATCTGTAGGGAGAGAGACTCGGGCAGCTGCATCTGCTGGCGGATCACCGAGCTGGGGACGATCTCTTCCCCTGGATATTCAGCCAGGGCAAGGATGACCCGGATGGCATAATCGGTCTCACGATTGATTCGCAGCAAAGATACCCTTACCCTTTTGGTAAACGTTTAGTGAATTATATCACATAGAAGGAGGATGGGCGCCTGATTTGAAGAAGGATCGGCCGTGAAAGGGAGATCCATTCCGCTCCAGGAAATCATCTAGGACAAGGGCAGCTCTCCTGTATGGGCTAGAGTGGTGACAGATCAGGTGATAAGCCCAGTTATCGGGCTCTGGAACTGGACTGGCAGACAGCCAACTGGTGCAGTTCGTTCCAGCTACCCTCCAGGAGTGAAAGCAGGTTTAAGGATTGGGATAGGTTTCAAAATAGCACCAAGCACGGTTTTGGAGGAGCATTGGAACCCTGTTTTAGACCTGTTTATCCCCTTCTGGAGAGCCGGTTTTCTGATTTACACCCCCGTTGACGATATCCTGTGTTCGTGCTATATTTATTCAGTGGAACTGGCTTAAAACCCGGATCCTGAAGCAGAACGTACGTTTTTGAGCAATTTTTTTGTTTCAAACGAGGGGGAACGCCCTGCTGAGCTAACACTATTTAGTTGAAGGAGATTTATTTATGGCAGAGCGTGAGACCGGAACTGTGAAGTGGTTTAACGCAGGAAAAGGCTACGGGTTCATTGAACGCGATAATGGCGAAGGCGATGTCTTTGTCCATTACAGCGCCATCAATGGCAGCGGATTCAAAACGCTTGACGAAGGTCAGCGGGTTGAGTTCGACGTGGTTGAAAGCGACAAAGGCCCCCAGGCCCAGGATGTCGACACCATGGGTGAAAGCATCACTTCTTTCAGCACCGAGCCTGATGACAGCGATGACATCTTCGAAGATGACTCCGCAGGCGTATTCTAGTTAATCCATCGTAAACAGTCCAAAGGACAGCGAGAGATCGCTGTCCTTTTTGTTTAAGGGCAAGTTTTCCATTACAATCCATTGGGAGGCTGTCTATGGAATGGCTGAAAGATTCCCTGATCATTGAAACGCGCGGGAAAGGCCTGTATCCTTTCACGCCTCGGGTCCAATCCTCCCTGGAGGGCTGGAATGTACAGGAGGGTATGGTTCACTTCTTCATCCCCCATACCAGCGCTTCCTTAGTGATCAGTGAGAGCTATGATCCCACTGCCCGACAGGACCTGGAGGCGTTCCTGGAACATCTTGTGCCAGAAGGACAATCCTGGTACCGCCATACCCTAGAGGGCAGGGATGATTCGCCGTCGCATATGCGATCGATCCTGACCGCGACCAGCCTGAGTATCCCGGTGGATGGTGGAAAATTGTCACTAGGAACTTGGCAGGGGATCTACCTCTTTGAGCACCGCACTCGATCCCACCGCAGGAATGTCCTCCTGCGCTGCCTGAAGATCAGCTGAGGATAATTTGATAGTCTATTGCCGTTCAAAGGTCACCCGTCTAGCGCTGGCTGTCATGCTGGGAAGCGCCTTGATCACAAGCTGCCGGCCTCAGCCAGCGGCCTGGCTGGACCCACTGCCCACACCAACCGTATCTGAATTTACCTCCTCGGGTGAATTGGTCAGTGTGTACTTCACAGATTATGGAAATGAAGATTTCCGGGGAGGTCCGGACCGCCAGCTGGCGGACGCGATCGATCAAGCCCGGAGCCAAATCGATGCCGCCCTCTATGACCTTGACCTGTGGTCGATCCGGAATGCCCTGATCAGGGCTCACCAGCGGGGAGTCCAGGTCCGTCTGGTTGTGGAGAGCGATTCCCTGGATCGGCCCGAGATCCAGGAATTGATCGCTGCTGACATCCCCTTGGTGGATGACCAGGCTAAGACCTTGATGCATAACAAGTTCCTGGTCATCGATGCCAGCGAAGTCTGGACCGGATCTATGAATCTGACGGTCAACGGAGCATACAGGCATCTCAACAATCTGGTAAGGATCCGCTCCTCCCGGCTGGCTGAGAACTACACGGCTGAGTTCGAGGAAATGTACCTGGAGGGTTATTTCGGGGAGAATATCCTGGCAAACACCCCGCATCCAGTCCTGACCGTGGACGGGGTCCGCCTGGAAACCTACTTTGCACCGGATGATCATCCCCAGGACCGGATCATTCAGCTTATCCAAGGGGCGGAGGAATCCATTGATTTCCTTTACTATTCATTTACAGCGGATGAGGTCGCGGATGCGCTGATCGCCCAGGCTCAGAACGGTATCGAGGTACGGGGAGTATTGGATGCTTCCCAGGAGCAGGCTGGTTTGGGTGGAGAGTATCAGCATCTCAAAGACGCCGGCCTGGAAGTCTACCTTGACCGGCATCCGGAAAAGCTGCACCATAAAGTGATGATCATAGATGGCTGGATCACGATTACCGGTTCTTACAACCTGACCCGCAGCGCTGAAGAGGGAAATGATGAGAACCTGCTGATCCTCTTTGACGCGGAGGTGGGGGAAATCTTCCTGAGAGAGTTCGATTGGATATTCTCTGATGCTTTCATCCCCTGACCAACTGGAAGACCGCTACTAACTCCGGCTGGTCTCATGTATAATAAAAAGACCTGGATCTGTAAGGGGTATTCAAGGGATGATGACATGACAGAAGATAGATCTGCTACAACGCGCGAGTGGAAGCGGTTGGTGGAAGAATTCCAGAAGAAGAGCGACCGGGCTGTTGCCATCCTGGGCACAACCTACCTGAACACGCATCTGGCCAACTTGCTGGAATGTTTCCTGATCGATGATGAGAAGATCGCCAAGATGCTCCTGGGTGAGGAGAATCCCCTGGGTAGTTTTGAAGCCAGGATCAAAGCGGCCTACGGTTTTGGGTTGATCAGCCGCACGGAATATCACGATCTGGTGTTGATCTGGCATATCCGCAATCGCTTTATCCGCGATATGGGCGAGGGGAGCTTCATGGAAATGGACACCCAGAATCTATGCAAGCGCCTGAAGATCCCTGATGAGGTCATTCTCCAGGAAGAGGATCCCACACCTCGCCACTTATTCGTCTTTGGAACAGCGATATTGGCTCAACAGTTGATGTACCGGGCCAACGAGGCCAATCTGGAGAAGCGGGAACCCCGGGATAACTTCATCCTGGTCAATATCGAATAAACCTCGTCCAGGAAGAATCGATTAATCATACGCGGCAAAGGGGGCCATTTCATGCCGGTGATCTGGATCTGCATTGGTTTTACTGCGGGGATCCTCAGCGCTGAAACCTTGCGCTGGGGAGTTTTGCCCTGGATTGGCATCCTGGGGGCAGGGTGCCTGGTTTCATTTGTTTTCATCCGTTTTTACAGGACCAGGGAGCTGGCTTTGCCAAGCTGGTTGGTACCTGTTCTGCTGATCTCGTTCTGTCTCGGTGCTGCCCGCTTCCAACTTTCTGTTCCAAATATTGAGGACCCGGAACTGGTCACGGTGTTCATGGACAACTCCTTCTCGACCAGGGTTACTGGCTTGGTGGTCAATTACCCTGATCGGAGGGACCAGACCCAGAATCTGCGGGTGAAGGTGACCTCTGTTGACCCGCTGGGAAACGGGGATGAGCAGCCAGCAAAGGGTTTGATCCTGGCCCGCACAGCTGTTGAGCATCCGGTAGCCTATGGTGATCAAGTCTGCTTGACTGGCAGCCTGGGATCTCCGCCCCAGGGAGAGGATTTCGATTACCGGGCTTACCTGGCGCGCCAGGGGATTTTCGCCTACATGGGAAATGCCGACCTAGAGGTGCTGGCGACCCACCAGGGGAATCAAGCCTTGGAATGGATCTATGCTTTGCGGACCAAAGCCCTGGAATGCATCTACCAGCTTTGGCCTGATCCCGAAGCCAGCCTGCTGGCTGGGATCCTGCTGGGATTGGAAAGCGGGATCTCTGAGCAGGTCCAGGCATCTTTCCGGGAGACGGGGACAACCCACATCATCGCCATCTCCGGATTCAACATCACGATCGTTGCCGGATTATTTGCGAAGTTCTTTGGACGCTTTTTGAACCGGCGCCAGGCAGCTGTGGCAGCCCTGCTGGGGATCGGGCTCTATACCTTGCTGGTTGGAGCGGATCCAGCAGTAGTTCGGGCAGCTGTGATGGGAGGATTATCAATATTTGCCCACCAGATCGGCCGGCGCCAACACGGACTTAACGCCGCAGCTCTAGCCAGCTTGATCATGGTGGCCATCACGCCAGGGCTGCTATGGGATGTGTCCTTCCAGCTCTCCCTGGCTGCTACCCTGGGATTGATCCTCTACGCTGATCCGTTGGCCAGCTGGTTTGTAAGAGCAGCCAGCAAGTTCCTCCCGGTCTCGGCTGTTGAGCGCATCGCCCAGCCGGTGAGTGAATACTTCCTATTCACCTTGGCCGCCCAGCTGACCACCCTGCCGGTCATGCTTTTTCATTTTGGCAGTTTCTCCCTGCTCACATTTCTGGCCAATCCTGCCATTCTTCCTGTCCAGCCTCCGATCATGATCCTGGGTGGACTGGCTTTGATCCTGGGCGTGATCTGGCTTCCGGCGGGTATAGTGGCCGCCCCTCTGGTGTATCCCTTTGTGCTGTTCACCATCCGGATCGTGGAATTCTTCAGCAGAATCCCGCTGTCAAGTTTCCAGTTGGGGGAGATCAGCCTGGGCTGGATAATCGGGTTCTATCTCCTTCTGGCCCTACTGACCTTCGGGAGAGGGTTGCTGGCTGCCCTGGTTAGCTATCTGCAGCCTGCAGCATTTGGATCGGGACTGGCTCTCTGTGCTTTGGTTGTCTGGCGGAGTGTATTCTGCGCTCCTGATGGCAGACTCCATGTGTATCTCCTGGATGTCGGCACCGGCAGCGCTGTGTATCTGGAAAGCCCCTCAGGGCAGCGGCTGCTGATCAATGGGGGGCCAAGTACCAGGTTGGTGTCGGATCAGCTGGGGCGGAGGATGCCTCCCTTCCAGAGGAAGCTTGACCTGGCGCTGATCGCCTCACCCCAGGAAAAGGACCTGGATAGCTTGGCGGGAGTCCTGCCGCGATTCCCGCCGGATCGTGTGATCTGGTTGGGAGACCCAGCACCCTGCTGGGAGGCAGAGAATCTTCGCTCCCTGCTTGAAACCGAAGGCATTCCGGTCCAGTTCGGTAAAGCAGGCCAGACCCTGGTTTTCCAGGATGGACTGCAGGTCAAGATCCTATCTGCCAATCGGAGAGGTGGGACCCTGCTGATCGAATATGGGAGCTTTCGGGCCCTGTTCCCCTTTGCCCTTGGTGAGGATGAAAGGCAGTATTGGCGCCAGGGGGAGGACTTGGGTCGGATGAGTGTTTACTACCTGGCTGATAACGGCTATCAATCCAGCAATCCTTCCCTGTGGATCGAAAATCTCCATCCAGAGCTCCTGCTGCTCAGTGTGGGGATCAAGGACAGCGAAGGGCTCCCGGATCGGGGGTTGATCGCCAGGCTAGGCGGATATTCTTTACTTCGAACGGATCAGCACGGTACGATCCATCTGGTCAGCGATGGGCAGCGTCTGTGGATCCGGGTGGAATCCTGGGGGGGATTATGATACAAAGGAATTATGACAGTGATCTATCTATCCCCCCATCTTGATGACGTTGTATTTTCCTGCGGTGGCTGGATCTGGGAGCAGACCCAGCAAGGGCAGGAAGTGGAGATCTGGACGATCTGCGCCGGGGATCCTCCCCAGGGGTCCCTGTCCGACCTGGCCGCTGCCCTGCACCATAATTGGCAGCTGGGGCAGGAAGCCGTTCAGGCCCGCCGCCAGGAGGACCAATGGGCTTGTAAGCTGCTGGGGGCCAGCCCCAGGCATTTTCCATTCCTTGACTGCATCTACCGCACCAACCCTGCCAGCGAGCCTTTCTACCAGACCGTCGAGGACCTCTTTGGGGGATTGGATCCCCAGGAAACGGATTTGATCGGATCTGTTTCTGAACGCCTGGCTGCTGACCTGCCGGGGGATGCTGAAGTGGTAGCGCCCCTGGGGATTGGCAACCATGTCGACCATGACATGGTCCGCAAAGCAGCATCAAGATTAAACCGCCCGCTGAAGTATTATGCTGATTATCCATACCTGCGGGATAGGGAGGGCCAGCAGATTGTCCGCTTTCTGGAGGAATCCCCGGATTGGCGAGCGCAGGTCCTGGAGATCAGCGCGCAAGGGATGGCTAAGTGGGTTGAGGCAGCGCTCCAGTACGGATCCCAGATCTCCTCGTTTTGGTCCGATCCAGCCCAATTGGAGGGTGAAATTCGTCAATTATGGGAGATTTCCGGCGGATTTATGCTCTGGGAAGCGCTGGAAGACTGATTTTGAGGGTGTGGGGAACCTACCTTGCAAGCTGAGATTTCCTATGATAGAATTAGCGCACTTTTAAAGAGGTAGGGCTTTTTGGGGTTTTCCCCGGAGAAAAGCTCTTTTTCTATTAATTAGGGAATCCTGACGAACAGAAGGGTAACAACTATGGCATCATCACTTTTGACCCAGGAAGGGTATGATAAACTACAGAAGGAATTGGATTACCTCCGGTCAGAGCGCAGGCAGGAAGTCGCAGACCGTTTGCGGGAAGCGCTGGATGGTAGTCCCCTTGGGGTGGATGCTGATGTCGAAGTAGAAGCAGCAAAAAACGCCCAGGCTTTTGTGGAAGGCCGCATCGCCTATTTGAAGAGCATCCTGGCCCAGGCGCAGATCGTTGACGACATCTCAAAAACCGACGTTGTGCAGATCGGTACTACTGTGACTATTGAGGACGCTGACAAGGAAAAAGAGACCTACACCGTGGTAGGCAGGGCGGAATCCGATCCTGTTGAGGGAAAGATCTCCTACGAATCCCCTCTGGGAAGCGCCCTGATGGGACGCTCCAAAGGCGACGAAGTGGATGTCCTTGCGCCGGATGGTGTTTTCAAGGTGAAGATCGTCAAGATCGGCTGACCACCTGAAACGCAAACCTCTCCCGTGCGCTGATAAAACGCACGGGTTTTTTTTAATGACCCAAGGAAGCATCTATGGCTGATTATTCAAACCTCGAAAAAGTCCGGCTGGAAAAGCTTGCCAGGCTGCAGGAATTGGGAGTCGATCCCTACCCCAGGCGGGCCGAGCGAACCCATGAGATCCAGGAGGCTATCAACGCCTTCCTGGCGGTTGAGGATGATCCTGAGGCGCAGGAGCTAGAAGCCACACTGACCGGGAGGATTCGGTCCATCCGCCCGATGGGCAAGGTGATCTTCTCCCATATCGAGGATGGCAGCGGCAGGATCCAACTCTTCTTCAGGGCCAATGACATCGGGGAAGAGCAGCTGGCTTTCTTCAACGATTATTTCGACCTGGGTGATTACATCGAGGCCAGTGGAAAGGTCTTCAGGACCCGATCCGGGGAAGTCTCCTTGTGGGTTTCCTCCTACCGAATGCTTGCCAAAGCCATCACGCCCCTGCCAGCTGCCAAGGAAACTGTGGTGGATGGCGAGGTGGTGTCCCACGCCACACTTTCTGATCCAGAAACTCGCTACCGCCAGCGCTACGCCGACCTGGCTGTAAACCAGGATGTCCGTGAGGTCTTCCGGCTCCGGACCAGGACCATCCGGGCCATCCAGCGCTTTTTGGATGCGAAAGGCTTTCTGGAAGTGGAGACGCCGATTCTTCAACCAATTTACGGGGGAGCAGCTGCCCAGCCCTTCACCACTTTTCACAATCAGCTCAAGCAGGACCTCTACTTGCGGATCTCTTTTGAACTCTATTTGAAACGGCTGCTGGTAGGCGGCTTTGACAAGGTATATGAGATCGGTCGGGATTTTCGCAATGAAGGGGTTTCCTTCAAACATAACCCGGAATTCACCCAGATGGAGTTTTACTGGGCTTATGCTGATTATCAAGCCGTGATGGATCTAACTGAGGAAATGCTAGCTTATGTGGTTCAGGAGGTGCTGGGGAAGAAAACCTTCACCTTCAAAGGCCAGGAGATCCGCCTTGATCGGCCCTGGCAGCGGGTGGAACTCCGCGAGAGCATCATGGAGATCGCCGGGATCGATATCGAGGAGCATAAGACTGCCCAGGAGCTGGCAGCTGCGATGAGAAAACTCGAACTGGAAGTAGATCCCAAAGTATCCCGCGGCAAACTGATCGATGATCTATTGGGGCGCTTCGTTGAACCCACCCTCATTCAGCCGACCTTCATCTATGATTACCCCCGGGAAATATCCCCACTGGCGAAAACCAAACCCGGAGACGCTGAAACCGTGGAGCGCTTTGAAGGTTTCATGGGTGGGCTGGAGCTCTGCAACGCCTTTTCGGAGATCAATAATCCCATTGACCAGGAAGAGCGCTTCCTGGAAATGGGCCGTTCTTACGAGACCGATCAAGATGAACACCATCCCATGGATGAGGATTACCTGAGAGCCATGCGCTATGGCATGCCGCCCAGCGGTGGTTTCGGGATGGGTGTAGACCGGTTGGTGATGCTGCTGGCAGACCTACCCACCATTCGGGAGGTCCTGCTTTTCCCTCATCTGCGGGAAAATGTTGACTGATCGCAGAGTACTTGGTGGGGACTGATCAATTCAGTGGCCACAGCAAGGGCAAGATGGTGATGGTCAGCACCATGCTGATCAGGATCAGCGGGATCCCCACCCGGAAATAATCCCTGAAGGTATAGTTCCCCGAACCCATGACCAGCGTGTTGACAGAAGAAGCCACTGGAGATGCAAATGCGGTGGAAGCCGCCAGCGCTACCAGCATCAGGAAGGCTTGCGGGCGGTAGCCCAGCTCCAGGGCCAGCGATAGGGCAACCGGTGCGATCAATACCGTGGTGGCTGTATTGGAGATTACCTGGGTAAAGCCCGAGGTGATCAGGAACAGGGCTGCCATCAGGGGAATGATTCCCCAGCCGCCCAGGTTCGAGGCCATCCATTCCGACCCCAATTGAACCAACCCCACTTTTTGCAGTGCAGAGGTCATCGGCAGCATCCCGGCAATCAGGATGACGCTTTTCCACTCAACGCTGCTGTAGGCCTGTTTCATGTCCAGACAGCCGGTGATGACCATGATGAAGGCGGCAGCCAGGGCCGTGGTAGCCAGGGGCAGCCAACCAGCAACCAGGCAGACGATCATACCCAGCAAGATCAGGGCGGCTGTGATCATCTTCGACCGCGGAGGTGTGCCTTTTAAGTCCTCTGGTTGTCCCACGACCACAAAATCCCGCCGCTGATCCGCCACTGCCCGGATGTTCTTCCAGGGCCCCTGGACGAATAAAGTATCACCGAATTGAAGTTCCGTGTCTTTGAGGGGCAGATCCTTCTTCTGACCGGGGCGGTTGATGCCCAGCACAGTAAGCTGGTAGAGACTACCGAAACGCGAGGAGACCAGGGTTTTCCCCAAGAGCCTGGAACGGGGAGGGAGCAG
This sequence comes from Anaerolineales bacterium, assembly GCA_045888315.1. Taxonomy (GTDB): domain Bacteria; phylum Chloroflexota; class Anaerolineae; order Anaerolineales; family UBA11858; genus B10-G9. Next base: position 24,895 of record JBGCVQ010000036.1, read on the forward strand.
GACCTCAGCCACGCCGACTTCGTTGTTGATCAGGCTTTTCTGATCGGCTGCTTTGGCTGGCTGGACAGCAAGCTGTAAGGCGGCTGCAGCATGCGTGATGTCATCTACTTTCCCCTGGCAGATCAGCACGTCGTTTGGCTGGAGGATTGCCTGCGATCTGTTCTGGACCTGCCTTTCGCCTTCCTGCGAGATGCGCAAGCCGCCGATAATTCCGCCCTTGGAAGTGGGGTCTGCCTTATTGATATCCAGCACGGTCACGTTGTAGCTGTTACCCAAGTCGCTTTCCAGGATCGTGTTGCCAACTAAAGGGGACCCATAACGGATACGCAGGCGATAAAGGTCCTCAGGGAGCTTGTAGACCTTCACCAGCTCCTCGGGGGATTCCACCCGCTGATATTTTTTTGTGCTTTTATGGTCTGGTAGGAGCCACCTTCCGGCCAGGGTCATGTAGAGGATTCCTGCGATAAGCAGGACCACACCGATCGGCGTGAAATCAAAGAACTGGAAGGGCTGAAAGCCGTTCTCTGCCAGGAGATCGCTGACCACGATATTGGGCGGCGTACCGATCAGCGTCATGGCACCTCCCAGGAGGGCCCCGAATGAGAGCGGTATCAACAGCTTGGAAGGGTTGATGTCCTTCTTGCGGCTGATGCTGATGATCGCCGGGGCCATGACTGCCACTGTCCCACTGTCACTGATGAATCCGGACAGCAAGGCCACCGTCCCCATGATGAAGATCAGCAAGCGGAATCTGCTGTTCCCTGCAAAGCGGATGATCCTTCTGCTGATGAAATCTGCCAGGCCGGTTTCCATCACTGCCCCGCCGACGATGAACAGGGCCGCGATCGCGATCACGATCTGGCTGGAGAACCCGGAAAGCGCTTCCTCGGGGGAGAGGATCCCGGTGATCATCAACCCGATCACCAGACCCAGGGCGACCAGGTCTGCCTGGATCCACTCGGTGACAAAAAGGACGATCGTGGCCGCGAATAAGAGTAAGGTGATCCAGCTGTCCACTTGAAGCATCAAGCCATTCCTGTTTTCAATTCAGTCTGGCATAGTGTACCAAATCTTAGCCACGAAATAAACACAACCGGGTCCATTATGGGGGTTGTTCTGGATAACCCTGTGGATAAATTGCTACAGTTTGTGGAAAACCCGTAAATTTCGTGGATAATCTGTGAATTCTCAGAGGATAATTGCCAGGCCAATATGAAAGAGCAGGGCGATCAGGATACTCCCGCCCCACAGGATATAAGCCAGCCCCCTGTTTTCAGGGTTGCGGTAGAGGAACAATCCCAGGATCAGGTTCGCGAGATAGGCTGTGGTGTTGATCACCGGAAACAGGATCAACCGCACGCTTTCGAGCGCTGCCCGGGGCAGACCATCCGGGTCGAATCCCAGCGAGATTGTGGCTCTGCCGGGGATGATCAGCAGGGTCCAGAGCAGCAAGCTGATGGTCAGGATACCCCCGGCCAAGATCAAGGCCAGGATCTGCCGGTTGTGCGAGATCTCTGACAGGACCAGGGTGGGGCGAATGGATTCGGCTCCCAGGGGAGCCAGCGTTCCCAGTTCGATCAGTTCCTGATAGGAAGCGATGAATTGGTCGGGATAGGAGGGCGAAATGGCGAAATAGCGGCTGCCGGCGGCGATGATTACCAATCCTTTTAAGCGGGCCGCCAGGTATTCAACCTCCGGTCCCCGCTGAAAACGCCTGACCCCAGTGACCGCTCCAGGCCAGTGCAGGGCAGGGGGTTGGGGAGGGATCTCCAGATCCTCCACGCGGTGGACCCACTTGATCTGGTCCATGGGCAGACGTTCAGACCGCCATCCCCAGCGCAGCGAAACGCCGCCTCTTTCCAGCGTGTAGGATGAGCGCTGCAGTCCATAAAGGCGGTAGATCAGGTAGGGTAGGGCGGCCAGGAAAAGGAAGATCAGGGCCAGGTATGGAAGCAGCTGCGGCGCCATCTGGACGGAGGTCACTCCATAGATTCCCCAGATCCCGGCGCCGGAAGCCAGGACCATGAACAGGATGTGCAGGATGGTTCCCGTTCGCCTGGGAGGATAGAATACAACCCGTCGATCCATGATTTAATGTTATACCATAGAGGTGGTCAACCAGTTTACGGGAGCATTTCCTGGGTTATGGATCTTGGCATCCCGCGTCCAGGGAGAGGGACTTGTGATTAAATCTGGTAAGATGGTCAGGTAGCCGAGAGGACAATATGTCAGAAGCTGATGTCATCAAAGATACCAAAGGAAACCCTATCACGCAGGAGATGCTGGTCGAGTCCTTCTCCGGATTGGGTGTGAAACCTGGAATGGTGCTGATCATTCATTCCTCCTTGAGCAAGCTGGGCTGGATCGTGGGAGGGCCGGTGGCTTTGATCCTGGCCCTGGAGGAGGTCCTGGGGCCGCAAGGCACCCTGGTCATGCCCACTCACAGTGGGGACCTCTCCGACCCGGCGGATTGGTCCAACCCTCCTGTCCCGGAGGAATGGAAAGACACCATCCGGCAGCATATGCCTGCTTATGATCCGGATTTGACGCCCACCCGGGGACTTGGCAGGGCAGCGGAGACTTTTCGGAAGCAGCAGGGAGTGGTGCGGAGCGGACATCCCCAGGTCTCCTTTGCCGCCTGGGGAAAATACAACCTGGAGATCACCAGGGACCACAGCTTGGATTTCGGGCTGGGGGACCGCTCACCCCTGGCCAGGATCTATGACCTGGAGGGTTGGATCCTGCTGCTGGGCGTGGGCCACGACAGCAACACCAGCCTGCACCTGGCTGAGTTCCGGGCAGATTTCAAAGGGAAGAAGGAGATCAAGCAGGGAGCCCCTATGCTAGTCAACGGGAAGCGCAGCTGGATCCAGCTGCGGGAATACGATGAACAGAGCGATAAATTCCCGGAGATCGGTAAGGCTTACCTGGAAGCAGGTGGGACCGCGCTGCAGGGCAGGATCGGCAACGCGGAGTGCCTGTTGATCCCCCAGAAGCCACTGGTGGATTTCGCCGTGGAGTATATAGAAAACAATTGGTGAGCGCGAAGCAATCATTTAAGCTCCAGTGAAATTTAGAAGTTTACTGGATTGAGGGAGGATCGTATGGATTTCCTGAACCAGACGCTGCTTGGGAACGAATTGAATTCCTGGCTGATCGCAGTGGGTATCACACTTGGAGTGTATATCGTGCTAACGCTGATAAAGCGCCTGTTCCACCACCGCCTGACCAGGCTGGTGGCCAAGTCCAGGATGCAGGCGGACGATTTCCTGATCCCAGTGCTGGATCAGACCCGCTGGTTCAGCTTCATCGCCCTGGGGATGCTGCTGGGCGCCCAGTACCTGCAGCTGCCGGGTGAGGTCGACCTGTGGTTTGGACGGGTGATGCGCATCGTGCTCAGCATCCAGCTGGGCTTGTGGGGGACAGGCTTGATCGGTTTTTATATTGAGCGCAGTGTGGATGCGAAGATCGACCAGGATCACGGAGAAGACGCCACGACCCTGGATGCGTTGGGCTTGATGCTCAAGATCGCTCTCTGGGTCATCCTGGCACTGATCATCCTCGACAACCTGAATATCGAGATCAACAGCTTGATCACCAGCCTGGGGATCGGGGGCATCGCGGTGGCCCTGGCAGTCCAGCATATCCTGGGGGACCTGTTCTCCTCGCTGTCGATCTCTCTGGACAAACCGTTCGCTATCGGGGATTTCATCGTTGTCGGGGATTTCGAGGGCGATGTAGAGGACATCGGGCTGAAGAGCACCCGGGTCAGGGCTCTGTCCGGGGAAGAGGTGATCTTTGCCAATTCAGATCTGCTGAACAGCCGCATCCGGAACTACAAGCGCTTGGAGGAGCGCCGGATCTCATTCTCCTTCGGCGTTGTCTATGGAATACCCTCTGAGAAGCTGGAAGCGATTCCGGGCATGGTGGAGGGGATCATCGCTCCCCTGGAGAACGTTCGGTATGAGAGGACCCATCTTAAGAACCTGGGTGATTTTGCCCTGGAATACAGCGTGGTGTATTTCGTGCTGGTGCCCGATTACGCGTCCTACCTGGATATCCAGCAGCAGATCAACTTGGCCCTCTACCGCCGTTTTGAGGAAGAGGGGATCGATTTTGCCTATCCGACCCAGACCGTGCTGTTAGAGCAGGAGTAGGGAACCTTTTCACATCTGGGAAATCAGCTGGTCGATGCTGGAGATCACCTGGCAGTCGGCGTCCGGGAAGATATTGCGGGGATCGTAGAGAATGGGGTAGAGGCCGGCGTTCTTGGCACCGACGACATCGGTGTAATAATTATCCCCGATATAGGCAGTGACCTCTGGCGTACTCTCCGCTAGATAGAGCGCGTGCTCGAAAATACCCGGATCGGGTTTCCAGATCTGGATGTCCCCGGATGTGAAGAAGAAATCGAAGAAAGCGTCAAATCCCAGGTCACGGACCTCCTGATCCACTGAGCTGGAGCGGTTGCTGACCAGGCCCATCTTGTAGCCTTTCACCCGCAGAGCTTTCAGAGTAGGAATGACTTCCTCGGGGATGATCGTATCCGGATGATACATCTCGTTGAACTGCTCCTGGACACCTTCAGCGATCTCAGCGGTCACCAACTCGGTCAGCCCGGCGGCCCACATCTTCCTCTTCAAATAATGGAGCCAGAACTCCTCGGAGAATTCTCCGTACATGTCCAGGTCCTGCTGGAGCTCCTTGGAATTGGCCCAGTAGCGGAAGATGAATTTCAGTGTATCGCGATGGGCAGAGACCATCAGGGGGATCCCGTGCTGATCCAGGATCGTGAACAGCACGTCCAGCGCGGATGGATGGTGATGGATCAAGGTGCCATCCAGGTCAAATAGCAGGGTTGTGATCTGGAGTGGTATGGTCATGGTCAGCAGCCTTCCACAAGGTCAGACCCCAGACTTGATGTTCGTTCCGGGTGATCTGATACAGCTCGCGATTAACCTTCCAGGATTTCCTTTATAATAATATCGATTATACAATGACAAATAGATGGGACGGCACACCTTACCCTCAGCTAACAGAACTGTTATTTGTGCCCTTTTGAAATGAAGTCTATGGCCAGTCCATTGAAGAAGCAGCAGCGCCAGCAGATCATCCTGGCAGCGATCATCGCCCTCACCCTTCCCTGCTATGGCTTGGGCTTGTTATTTGTATCCATTGATCGGAGGGGAGAAAGCACTCCCACCCCGGCGCTGGCCGGGACAGATACCATCACACCCTCACCTTTTGTGGTCACTTCGGCTACGCCGATCGTCCCCACCCGCTTTCCGACTTTCACCCCTTCCCTGACACCTACAGAGACCCTGACCCCAACCCCCAGCCCAACTTCCAGCCCAACTCCATCAGAGACTCCCTCGCCGCAGCCCTCCGATACGCCTAGCGCCACAGCCTCAGCTACCCAGACCGTGACGGACACTCCCCAGCCCTCATCCACGCCAGTCCCGCCAACGATCACGCCCACTGGAGAATGAACCCCCGCATATGTCCGGGGATCGCCCTCAGGTGCTTCTCGGGGGAGTGTTAATTCCGTGTAAGTCCCATTTCCATATCTGAAATCTGTGGTTTAATGTGACTTCTTTGAATGAGAAGGTAAATAAGATGGAAATACACGAGAAAGTCAGCCAGAGAAGGACGCTTACCAGGATCATCATCCTGTTAATTGTGCTGGGTTTGATGGTCTTTGGGATCAGTTCCTGCAATTTCCCCTCGCTAGGGGATTTTTGGCCGGTGAACTCACCCACGGATATTCCCTTGGAGAACGCCCCTTCTCCTACACCTTTGCCAACAGCGACTCCTGACATTCCCTTGGTGCAACCCCGCACCTTGGTCTTGTGGGTTCCTCCCCAATTCGATCCGGATGATGGGTCTACCCCGGGAAATTTGTTCCGATCACGGCTGGATGAGTTTGTGGCTCGACGTCCCCAGGCGGATCTCCAGGTCCGCATCAAGCCTCTTTCCGGGGAGTTTAGCCTGATGGATTCCCTGCAGCTGACAGACTCCGCTGCCCCGATCCTCATGCCCGATCTGATCGCTTTACCGCGCTCCCTGATGGAACAAGCCCTGGCGGATGGATTGATCGTTCCGCTTGATGACTACACCGAAAGCCTTAACGAGGACGATTGGTTCGATTACGCCGCAGACCTAGCGCGGGTCGCGGACCAGGTGACCGGCATACCTTTCGCTGGCGACATGATGGTGCTGGCCTATAAGAACGATTCGGGCGAAGCTCCGCCTCTGGATTGGAATGCGGTGATCAACAGTGGGAAAGCCATGTCATTCCCTGCCTCGGATCCGCGGGCATTGGTCACCCTGAACCTCTACCAGAGCCTGGATGGGGATGTGCGGGACGAGAGCGGCAAGCCTGTCCTGGTCAGAGCCCCCATGCTGGACGTGCTCAGCTACTACCAGGCAGCCCAGGCCGCCAATGTCATGCCTTACTGGCTGACCCAATTCGAGACTGATCAGCAAGCCTGGGATTCCTACCAGACTCGCCAATCCACGCTCGCTATCACCTGGACTTCCCTCATCTTGGGTTCGGAATCTCCCAATACCAGCCTGGCAGCTGTGCCCACCAAGGATGGCACGGGTTACAGCTATGCCGATGGTTGGGTGTGGTGCGTGGTCCCCTCCGATCCAGAGACGGAGGCTTACGCTGTTGAGCTGGCGGAATTCCTGACAGATTCCAGCTACCTGAGTGCCTGGACCCTGGAAAGCGGCTATCTGCCCGTGCGGCCTTCGGACCTGGAGGCCTGGACAGACACATCTTACTACCAGACCCTGAGCCAGCTGCTGCCATTTTCGAAGCTGATCCCAGACCTGGAGGTCCAGGACGCTCTTGGCCCTGAGATCAGGGACGCGGTCGTCAGTGTGCTCAAGGACCAGGTAGAACCGGCAGATGCCCTGGATGTGCTGATGGCAGGGTTTCCAGAGTAGAGAGAGCTGAGAAGGAAGCGGGAGACCTGGAGGCAGGATCATACTGCCTGGTAATTTTCCGGGCTTTCACCTTCCTTCCCAAATCTATTTCCCCATGATATAATCACCAGCCGTGTTTGAATAGGTTCACCGTTGGACTGGAGCGGCACAGCCGGACCAGGAAGGAATTATCAAATGGACAACTTGATCAAAGCTTTAGAGACCCCAAAAAATCCCAATATCCCTGATTTGCACACCGGAGATACTGCCACAGTATTCGTGCGCATCAAAGAAGGCGATAACGAGCGCATTCAGCAGTTCAAAGGCACAGTGATCCGCATGCATGGCAGCGGCAACAGCGAAAGCTTTACTGTCCGCCGGATCGCCAGCAACGGCATCGGCGTGGAGCGGACCTTCCTGTCCCGCTCTCCGATCGTTGAGAAAGTCACTGTCCAGAGCGGAGGCCACACCCGCCGTTCCCGGCTGTACTTCCTGCGGGAACGCAGCGGCAAGCGCGCAAAACTGCGCCAGAAGTTTTCCTCCCAGTAGGAGCAAGAGAAGACCACCACAGGGCATGGAGCGATTTTCCGTGCCCTGTTTGTTTTTAAGCGCCAGGCTGCCTGATAAAAAAGCTGAGTATAATGAAAACCATGAAGTTTTGGAGATTTCCCCTTGCCGTCCTGATACTCCTGCTGCTGTCATCCTGCCAGAGATCAAATCAAACTGTAGAACCTGCCGCACTGGACCCCGGGGATTCCTTCGAGTTCTTCCAGGATGGATATTTCCAGGCGGTCTTGCCCAGCTGGGAAGAATCGCTAGAGCTGGATGCGGATACCATCCATATGATCCACCGGGAAGGCCAATTCATTGGTGTGAACCGCTACCAGCGGCCGCCGGAGATATTCGCGAAGCAGTTTTTGGGCTTTATTGACGAGAACCCTGATACCTACTTGGTCCGGCAGGGGGAGCTGGCAGGCAAACCGTTCTTTGAGTACACTCAGCGCAGCGAAAACCAGACCCTGCGAGTCCAGGCGGTGCTGGACTACTGTCAGGGAATGAGCTATGTCCTGTTTGCGGGCGGTAGGGATACGCTGGAGAATGCGGATCTGTTCGAGGAGGTGCTGACCTCTTCCAGCTGCCAGGATCCTAATCGAGTCCCAAATTTGGAAACAGGCAAGATCGGCCTGATGGTCAATCCCGCCTTCGATGATCCTCTAACAGAATTTTACCCCGCTCTGCGGCTTGCCAAGGAGAATGGTGTCCAGGTGCTGCACACCTACCTGCTATGGGGCGAAGTAGAGCCGACTGAGGGGGAGAGGTCTTGGGATTTCGAGGATTTCAAGATGGGCTACCGCCTGAACGAAGGCTTCGAGATCTCCCTGGTGATTAACTTGATCCACACCGGGGTCAGGGGTCCTATCCCCGAGGATCTTAAAGGCAGATCGTTCGATGATCCCGAGTTCATTGAGCGCTTTTCGACGTTCATCCTCGAAGTCCTCGACCGCTATCCTGTCCAATATTTGGCCATTGGCAACGAAGTGAATGATTATTTTATCAATCACCGCAATGAGATCCCTGCCTATCAAACCTTCTTCCTGGCAGTCAAGGATAGGATCCAGGAGCGCTATCCGGGTCTCCCGGTGGCAATGACCTTTGCTTATCATGATGCGGAAAGCACCCGGTCTGTAGATATCATCCAGGAACTTGATCTGGGGGATTACCTGCCTTTGACCCTGTATCTTTACAGCTCCGGGTTCAAATTTGACCGAGATCCGCAGGAAGTGGAGGGCTATCTGGACCGCATCTTGGCCCTGGCCGGCGATAAACCAGTGGCGATCGTGGAAACCGGCTGGAGCACTGCTGAAAGCCTTTCTGGCAGCCAGGCGGATCAGGAAGCGTACCTGCGGGAGATATTCCAGCTGCTGGAGGAACATCGGGAGCAGATCGAATTCATCTCCTGGTTTGCCCTGCATGACAGCCTGCTGGAGAACACCTACGAATCGGCGTTGACCTTCCTGCCCCCCAACTCTCCCCAGATCCAGGACAAGGCATTCATGCAGGATTTTGTGGATTTCTTGAATTATTTTGGTTTACTGGAAAACGACGGCACACCCAAAGCAGCCTGGTTCGCATTCCAGGAAGAGGCTGGCGACTACCTGGATGAATATTGGGAGGAGAAGTGATGGGCCGCCCTAAAAAACACAGCGGACCGATTGGGATCTTCGATTCCGGAGTTGGCGGCTTATCGGTCCTGCGCGAGGTCAAGCGCCAGCTCCCGGCTGAGGACCTGATCTATGTCGCGGATCAAGCCCATGTTCCCTACGGGGACCGCTCGCGGGATGAAGTGTTGGGATTCTCGCTGGCGATCATCCGCTTCCTGGTCAGGAGGCAGGCAAAATTGGTGATCGTTGCCTGCAATACGGCCTCGGCTGTTGCCCTAACAGAGCTTCGTAACCGCTTTCCCAAGCTGCCATTTGTCGGGATGGAACCCGCGGTCAAGCCAGCTGCAGAGGAGACCAGGTCCGGTGTAGTGGGTGTACTGGCAACCCCGGCAACTTTCCAGGGCGATCTATACGCTTCCACGGTCGAAAAACATGCTCGAGGTGTCAAGATCCTCCAGGATACCTGCCCGGGGCTGGTGGGTCAGATCGAAGCAGGCAGAATTTCCAGCTCGGAAACCCGGCAGATCCTCGAAAGGGCGTTAGCGCCGATGATCGACCAGGGTGTGGATGAGATCGTGATGGGCTGCACCCATTACCCGTTTGTGATCCCCTTGATCAGGGAGATCGCCGGGGAGGGAATCGAGGTCATCGATCCTGCGCCCGCTGTGGCCCGCCAGGCAGGCCGCCTGCTCGAAAAATATGACTTGCTGGATCGATCTGGGGGAGAAACCAAGAGCGATTTCTTTACCACAGGGGATCCGGCCGCATTTAGCGGCCTGTTGGGATCCCTGCTGGGATTGAAAGTTGTTCCCCAGAGATTGCTCTGGGTCGAGGGAGAATTGCAGGAAGTTCCGCGGGCTTAACCCTTACTCACGATTTCGTAAACTGATCACCAGGGCTGCTGCCAGTGTGGCCCCGGCGATGAACACTGCCGCGATGACGATGGTGGGATTCTTGGTGCTGCTCCGGAAGCGGGGTTCACTGGCTGCCGGATCTGTGGCAGAAGCGGTAGCCGGGGAAAACACCACCGGGGATTCTTGATACCCAACCGGGGAGGGCGTGTGGGTGAACCTTGGCGGAAGCGTTGGACTGGGCTGTCCGATGGGTGTGTTGGTTGGCGTATAAGAGGGTTTGATGATCACCACTTCCCCGGGATTTACCACTCTGTCAGGTTCTAATTGATTGAGCTCCCGGAGTTCCTCTAGGGGGACATTGTACACAGAGGCGATGATCCACAGAGTTTGACCCCAGGCGACGGTGTGCTTGACCGT
>JBGCVQ010000036.1:35357-42314 GCA_045888315.1 Anaerolineales bacterium
CCGCAGGCCACGTTTTCGAAGACATGGATCTCGGCTCCAGCGCCAAATCCGGCTGCCTGAGCTCGATCTGTTGCGGAGGAGCCGTCAGCCCCATATACCGTCTCATTTCCCAGGGAGGCCATGAACTGGCTGTGCTGCTGGGCGCTTTCCATCAGCTGCCGGTTGACCAGCAGAGGGGTCAGGTCCTGCCCGACTCGCAGCTGGTTGACAGCATTGATCACCGTGGTGGTTGAGTCTCCCTGGGCGTGGATCACCTGTACGGCTGCCAGGGATGCCAGCAAAACGGTTCCAATCAGGAGCAGGAGGGTGAATTTGGGTTTCATAATCCAGCAGGAATGGGGTCCGCTCGCCACTTTGCCAGGAGCACGCTCGCGGCGGAGGACCGGATCATCTTCTACTCAGAGCTCTTTTTTCAGATTCTCAATGGCTGCCACAGGTGTGGGGTCCACGCCGTAAGCCATCGCCAGGTAATAGGCGGTGTAATCGCCAAATTGGACCAGGGTCCACATCTGCGCCAGGCGGCTCTTCCCGCTGGCTTTGACCGAATCAGTGCTGATGCCCTCCAGCATGAAATTCTTTTTGGTCAGTTCGATCCTGCGCTGGTTGCGGGGATGGTTGTGGCTTGATATCAAGAACAGGGCGATGGTTTTAGTCAGGATCACTTCCGGGTTGACAACTCCTGCCAGAGTGTTGTGGTCTGCTTCAGGCAGATCCTCGTACTGCCCCCAGGCTTTAGCGATCTCGCTGACCTGGCCTTTCCAGCGCCGGGCGACAGGTGCCAGCAGGTCTGCGCCGAAGACGCTGACCCAGCGGTCGATCAGCTGGCCAGCCTGGCGTTTGGCAGGGTTCTGGTGATCAGGAAGCTCCGGTGCCAGCAGGTCGCGCTGGCTGAGCATTTCCCGGACTGCGTCCTGGATCTCCGCACCTGGATCAGGGATGAAACCCAGCCGGTAGAGGGCATTCAAGAGCAGTGCAAAGGAATAACCGACCGCCGCCCGGGGCTGACCCTGATGGTTGAAGACCCAGAGTTCGACATCCTGCTGCCGGGCCAGTTCAGCGATCTTGCCACCGGTCGTGATCGCCAGCAAGCTGCATCCGCGCATTAAGGCGGCTTCCATGGCAGATCGGGTCTCTTCCGTATTGCCGGAATGGGAAGAGACGACCACCAGGGTGTCGGGTCCGCTTGCCCAGGCAGGCAGATCATAATCGCGGTGAACCTCGAGGGAAACCTTGGAAAAAGGCCCTATATAGGCTTTCACCAGGTCTGCTCCGATCGCGGAGCCGCCCATTCCAGCGACGATGACCTGCCTGATATGGCCATACTCCCGCAGGGAGAACTCCTGTGCTTCCTCCCAGGCTTCCTGGAGCTGCTCTGGAAGGCTGTTGATCTCCGCCAGCATATTCTGAGAGTCCAGTTTTGAAAAATCCTCGTGGTTATTTAGATTCATCTCTATTCCTGTGCTGAATTCGAGGTCCAGCCGGCTGAGCTCCAGCCGGTCAGTCCCCGCTTAGTTTTCGTCGTCCAGAGCTTGCATTAAATCATAAATCCTGCTGCGAGGCCAGCCGGACTTCTTTGCCAGGGCTTTTGCAACTTGGCTGGGACTGGAAGCGCTGGCTCCCCGGGCTTCCCGGATGGCTTCCAGCATTCGGGAATCCGACCAGATTTCCTTGCCCGTTTTACCCTCAATAACCAGCGTGATCTCCCCCTTGGGTTCCTTTTCCTGGAAATGCTGGTGTGCGGCGCTGACCACTCCCCGGTAGATCTCCTCGTGGAGCTTGGTAAGCTCGCGGGCGACAGCTATCCTGCGGTCTCCCAGACTGGCTTGCAGATCCGCCAGGGATTCTACCAGCCGGTGCGGGGTCTCCAGAAAAACCAGGGTCCAGGGCAGATCCCTGGTACTGGCAAGCAGATCCCTACGGGAGGCCTTCTTACGCGGCAGGTACCCAAGATACAGGAAGCTGTCTGTCGCGAGGCCCGATGCGGACAGGGCTGCGATTGGCGCGCTCGGGCCAGGAATGGGTAGGACCTCGTGTCCGGCCTGGACCGCCGCTTGAACCAGGTAGAATCCGGGATCATTGATCGCTGGCGTACCGGCATCCGAAACCAGCGCCAGATCCGCCCCCTGGAGATGCTCCAGAAGCTGGGATGCGGCTCTTTCCTTGTTGTGGTCATGATAAGGGGTCAGCTCGGTCTCGATCCCGTAATGGTTGAGCAGGACCCTGGTTGTCCGGGTATCCTCTGCAGCGATCAAGGGGACTTCTTTCAATATTCGGACAGCCCGGTAGCTCAGGTCTTCCAGGTTGCCGATCGGTGTGGCGACCAGGTAGAGTCTACTCATCCGAGCGCTCCTGGAGGGAGAGATTGGTCTTCAGGCTGCGGGCGAGTTTGCGGCGTGGCAGCATGATCTGCCGGCCGCATCCCAGGCACTCGATCTTGATATCCGCGCCCAGGCGGATGACCTTCCAGCGGTCTTCTCCGCAGGGATGGGTTTTGCGGAGCTTGAGGATATCGTTCAACTCCAAATCTGGCAGCATGGAGGCATTATATCATTTTCAGATTGCCTTCTCCGCTCGCCGGCTTTGGAGAGAGGATCCGAGTCGGATGGGAATGGCCGTCCACGCTGCATCAGGGCTGGATGGTATAATGCCTGCCATGAGCATCCCAATGTTGAACATCGATCTGCCGACATTGATTTCGCGGTTGATCATCCTGGTGGTCGCCTTCACGGTCCATGAGTTCGCCCATGCCTGGACGGCCAATTCCTTTGGCGACAGCACACCCAGGATCAATGGTCGCCTGACGTTGAATCCACTGGTCCACCTGGACCCGATCGGTTCCTTGCTGCTGGTCGTTGCCGGCTTCGGATGGGCAAAACCGGTCCCGGTCAACCCTTATGTGCTCCGCCAGCATTCCCGCTCTGCCCTGATGTGGGTTTCTCTGGCTGGACCGTTCTCCAACTTCCTGCTAGCCCTGCTGGCAGCTCTGCCTTTTCAGATCGGTTTACTGACCGTCAATGACCTGTATGCTGCCTTCTCTGCCCAGAGCACATCCCTGCTGCCTACTCCAGCCGGGTTCCTATTCGATTTCATCACCATCAACCTGGTGCTGGGGCTTTTCAACCTGATCCCTCTGCCTCCGCTGGACGGAGACAAGATCCTGGAGTTCTTCCTCCCAGACCGCTGGACGGAAGCCCTGGCAGGTGTCCGGCCCTATGGACCGGTGATCCTGATCCTGCTCTTCATCGTTGGACCTTATGTTGGGCTGGATGTCTTGGGCTGGATCATATCCAAACCCTTGGGACTGCTGGTCAACTTACTGATCGGGTGATGATAAAGGAAATCCGCTATCGGGTTTGGCAGTTCTGGCAGTCTCTTGAGCGAGCACCCGGCCCTATTAAGCTGCAAAACGCCCAGGCGGTGCTATCCTCCTCTGAACTGGCGCTATTTCAGCAGCTGCCCATCCCGGATCAGAATCATTCGCTGCGGGTGCTGCACACGCTGCAAGGAGCTGGCGAAGCGGATCAGGATCTTCTGAAGGCTGCCTTGCTTCATGATATTGGGAAGAGTTTGCATCCCTTGCGGCGCTGGGAACGGATTTTCGCGGTGCTGCTAGGTGCCTTCTTCCCGGGGACGGCCGGGAAATGGGGAGAAATGGCGCCTCGCGGCCTGCGCCGGGCTCTAGTTGTCATCCACCAGCACCCTGCCTGGGGAGCCGCCATGCTGGAAGAGGTGGGATCCAGCCAGCGATTGATCGAATTGGTCCGCTACCATGAAAGGGAGGAAATCACTGGAATAATGGACCAAGGGGGCGTAGAATTATTGCACAAGCTTCAAAAAGCTGATAACCAAAACTAGGATAGAACATGACTATTCAAGTGACTATCATCGGCCTGGGGCAGATCGGCTCATCTGCCGGTCTGGCGTTGAAGAAATACAAGCCAGAACTGCTCAGGGTCGGACATGACAAATTGCGGGAAGCGGTCAGCTATGCCCAGCAGCATGACGCGGTTGATAAAACTGCCCTGACGCTGAGTGGGGCTGTCAAGGATGCAGACATCGTCTTGCTGGCCCTGCCGCTCCATGAGATCCTGCCCATTGTGGAGCATATCGCCCAGGATTTGAAAGAGGGAGCCCTTGTACTGGATACCGCTCCCCTGAAAGCGCCGCTGATCCAGCGCATCGAAGAGCTGCTGCCCAAGAAGGTCAATTATGTCAGCATCACTCCAGTGGTCAAGGCAGAATACCTGGACGAGATTGCCCATGGATACGAAACAGCTCACGAGGATCTGTTCAGCAAGAGTCTGATGGGGGTGATCGTCAGCCAGAACGCGGACGAAAAAGCGGTCAACATGGCTGCCAACTTCATCCAGCTGCTGGGAGCCTCGCCCTACTTCATTGATGCGGCCGAGATGGATGGATTGATGTCCACCATCCACCTCATGCCTCAGCTATTGGCTGCGGTCATGCTCGATATCAGCCAGAATGCTCCTGGTTGGCGGGAAGCCCGTAAATTTGCTGGGAAACATTATTCCCAGATGACGAACTCATTTGGCAGGGATGAGCTGAGCGGGGAGCTGGCCGCCTGGATGGAGCTCAATCCTGAGAATACGGTGAGGCTGATCGATGACCTGATCCGGGCCCTGGAGGATCTGCGAGACCGGACGAGCTCACCCGAACGGGAGGAGCTCATGGATGCCTTTGGAAAGCTGCAGCTGACCAGGGAGATCTGGCTGGATGAACGGGCCGACAGTCCCTGGACTGCCGCTGAGAAGACGCCCCTTCCCGAGCGCCGGGGCATGCTGTCCCAATTGCTTGGTTTCCGGCGCTATAAACCTCGCGGAGAGGACAGTGAGTGAGAGCGGCTTTTATTGTTATATCGTAGAGTGCGCCGATGGATCTCTGTATACCGGATGGACGACCGATCCAGAAAGGCGGGTTGAGGAACATAACCAAGGGCGGGGCGCCCTGTACACCCGCTGGCGGCGGCCGGTGGAGCTCAAGTACCTGGAAGAGCTGCCGGACCGGTCTGCCGCTCAGCAGCGGGAGAACGCGATCAAAAAGTTGACGCGTAAGAAGAAACTCCAGCTGGTAGAGACTTACCAGTATGAAAACGAGTAAACCTAGGAAAAGGATCACTTATGCCAAAGTCACTGGATTGGATTGCTGATGAATTGAAGAAACTTGAAGAATCGGGTTTGTACAATCACATCCGCACTCTGGAATCCCCCCAGGGTGCCTGGCTGGTCGTGGACGGCAAAAAAGTGCTCAATTTCTGCTCTAATAACTACCTGGGCTTGGCGAACCATCCCCGGCTGGTCCAGGCCGCCAAGGATGCTGCGGATAAATATGGAGTAGGCCCAGGCGCGGTGCGCACCATCGCGGGCACCCTGGACTTGCACCTGGAGCTCGAGAAGCGCCTGGCTAAATTCAAGCGAGTGGAAAAAGCCATTACCTTCCAGTCCGGTTTCACAGCCAACCTGGGGACGATCCCGGCCTTGGTTGGGAAAGAGGACGTGATCTTCTCCGACCAGCTCAATCATGCCTCGATCATCGACGGCTGCCGGCTGGCGAAATCCAAGATCATCCCTTATGACCACTGTTCCCCGGAATCATTAAAGGCTGCCCTGGAGAAGCACCGGGCGGACTTCCACCGGGCGCTGGTTGTCACGGACGGGGTCTTCAGCATGGATGGCGACGTGGCTCCCCTGGATGAGATCTATGAGGTCACCCGGGGCCACGAGGTGATCCTGATGGTCGATGATGCCCACGGGGAAGGCGTGCTGGGAGAAGGGGGCCGGGGCATAGTGGACCATTTCAAGCTGCATGGTAAAGTGGACGTCGAGGTAGGGACTCTCTCTAAGGCTTTTGGCGTGGTGGGAGGCGTTGTGGCGGGCAACCCCCTGGTAGTGGAATGGCTCTACCAGCGGGGGCGGCCATTCCTGTTCTCCTCCGCCATGACGCTGCCCGATGTGGCAGCCTGCATCGAATCTGTGGATATCCTGGAAAACTCCACGGAGCTGGTTGACCGCTTGTGGGAGAACGCAGCCTATTTCAAGGCTGAGATGAAGAAGCTGGGCTTTGATACCGGTTCCAGCACAACGCCGATCACTCCAGTGATGCTGGGCGAAGCCTCTCTGGCCCAGGAATTCAGCCGCAAGCTGTTCGAGGAGGGCGTGTTCGCCATGTCGATCGGCTTCCCGACAGTGCCGCGCGGTTTGGCCCGCATCCGGGTGATGATCTCGGCGGCTCACAGCCAGGACGACCTGGACCAGGCCCTGGGGATCTTCAAAAAAGTAGGTCAGGAATTAGCTGTGATCTAAGATCGAATCTAGAATCAAAAACCAATCACAATAGCCAGTCTGCGAAGGCTGGCTTTTTGTTTTATTGCGAATTGGTTGTTTTTCTTGTATGATTACTTTATCTTCTCCACACTTATCCGTGTAACATTTCCCGTTGCAGGTTCGTTTTAAAAGAAAATACTATATCCAGGAGGATGAGATGTCCAAGAAAGCCATCGTCGCCTTGTTTGTACTGGGCGCGTCCCTATTTGTTCTGAGCGCCTGCACATCGACCTGTGATCCCGCATCACTGGTTGCCCCGGACCTGGTGTCCCCTGATTGGTGGGAAGTGGTGGATGGCAGCGCTGCAACCCTGACCTGGTCCTACCCGGATACCTGCCAGCCCGAGAATTTCGAGATCATCCTCTCCCAGGACAGGGATTTCAACACAATTGAGCTCACCGAGCTGGTCCCCGGAGACGATGCCAGCTGGACGCCTCCTGCGCTCGATATCGCCGAGGAATACTTCTGGCGAGTGAGAGCCAAGGTGGGTTCGACTTACGGATCCTATTCCCACGAGCTGCGATCCTTCTTCACCTTGCCATATTGTGATGCTGCCGACCTGGTGATGCCTTCGCTGGTGCTGAGACGAATGAAGTAGATGCCCGATTCCTCGATG
>JBGCVQ010000037.1:0-8966 GCA_045888315.1 Anaerolineales bacterium
GCAGGATATCTGGGACACCATTACCCCTTACACCCGTTTCATCCGGGCGGAGAACGAAAAGAATCAGCAAGCCCTGCAAACCCTCAAGGACTACCTGGCTGAGATCATCCAGCTGGAGAGCCAAATAGAGGATCCAGACCGAAAGGCGTGAGTTGACAGCGGCCTGACGGTGCATTATAGTGGGTCTGCTTAGCCATACCGGGAAAGAGAGGATACGATGGCGATCACAAGAGAACAACGGGAAGCCCAGGAAGACTACTGCCTGGCTCCTTACGGCATCCGCAGCAAGGATAGTAAAGGCCGGGCATATCCCGATTCACCTCCCAAATACCGGACCGCTTTTCAGCGAGACCGGGACAGGATCCTGCACACCACCGCCTTCCGCCGCCTGGAATACAAGACCCAGGTGTTTCTCAACACCGAAGGTGATTATTACCGGACCCGCCTGACCCATACCCTGGAAGTAGCCCAGATCGGACGGACAGCTGCCCGGGCGCTGGGAGCCTATGAGGATCTCGAGGAAGCCATCTGCCTGGCTCATGACCTGGGCCACTCTCCATTTGGACATTCCGGAGAGCGGATCCTGGACCAGCTGATGGAAGATGAAGGCGGATTCGACCACAACAAACAATCCCTGCGGATCGTGACCAAGCTCGAGAACCGCTTTGAGGATTTCCCGGGCCTCAACCTGACCTGGGAGACCCGGGAAGGCATCGTCAAGCATGAGACCGAGTACGATGTCTCCGATGCCGCGGAATACGACTCCCATCTGCGGGGGCACCTGGAAGCCCAGATTGCCAACGCAGCCGATGAGCTGGCCTATTCAGCCCACGACCTGGATGATGGGCTGCGGTCTGGCTTGATCAAACCGGTAAGCCTGCAGCAGCTGGAGATCTGGAAGATGCTCGTTGACAGCGTCGGCTGGCAGGACAGCGTGCTCAACGAACTGGACCGGAAGAAGATCATCCGCAGGATGATCGGGATCGAAATGCGGGACCTGATCGAAACTACGGACAAGAACATCCAGGACAGCGGAGTCACTTCCGTTGAAGAGCTGCAGAAGATGGATCACAACGTGATCAGCTTCAGTGACGAACTGGATGACATGAACAGGGCTTTGAAGGACTTCCTATACAAGAATCTATATAAACATCATCGGGTGATCCGCATGCAGGTCAAAGCCGAGGGTATTCTCAGCGACCTGTTCAACGCCTACGAGCAGAACCCCCTCATGCTGCCTGAGCACATCCAGGCCAGCATCGAGAAAAGAGGACTCAAGCGAGCGATCTGTGACTATATCGCAGGCATGACGGACCGGTTCGCGATCGATGAACACCAAAAGCTATTTGACCCGACCAGAAGACCCTGATCAACTGAAGGATTTGAATCATGCAGGACGAAGCAAAAATCTATCTAACGGAAGAAGGTAAAGAGAAGATCCAGGCTGAGCTGGCTGAATTAGAAGGGCCGCGGCGGGCTGAGATCGCCGCCAGATTGAAATCTGCCATCGAGATGGGGGACCTGTCAGAAAACGCGGATTACCACAAAGCCAAAGAAGACCAGGGCTTTCTAGAAGGCAAGATCCTGGAGCTCAAGCACACCTTATATCACGCCATCGTTGTCAGCGAGAATGCCAACGGCCGGGATAAGGTCGCGGTTGGCTGCAAGGTAACCGTCCAGGAAGAAGATTTCCCGCCTGAGACCTATTACCTGGTGGGAAGCCAGGAAGCCGATCCCGCGGACAATAAGATCTCACACATCTCCCCTATCGGCAGCGCCTTGATGGATAAGCAAGTTGGCGATACGGTGGAGATCAAGACACCGGGGGGTGAATACGCCGTGAAGATCCTGAAGATCGAATAATGGACCAGGCGGAATTAACAAGAAACTCCCGGGGCAAATACCCCGGGAGTTTTTTTATCTCGTAACTCAATCCCAGAATTTAGAACTCGTCAAATTCAAAGGCCTCGGCTTCGTTGACCCCGTCGTTGGGCCAGACCGAGAGTTCAATGGAAAGGCGCTCAAAGAAGCTTTCCTCCGGGAGAGGACCTTCTCCATAACCCATGTCCATCACCCGGCCGATCACCCGCAGGTTGTTGGTGGTGAGGATGAACTCAACCCCTGGTTCTGCCAAAACGGGTTCGCCTTTCTTCTCCAGCTCGGAGCGGATCACATCATCATAGAACGCGTGACCGCTCATGAGGACCTTGGTCACCGTCTTGATGTCATTCTGGTCGAACAGCCAGACCTCGAATGCTGTCACCCGCTTGGGCTCACCGACACCAATCGCCTCGGAGATCCCAACTCCGCATTCTCCCAGAAATTCGCCTGCAGCGGATTCAATGCTGAAGGAATCATCAAACAGGTTATCACCCAGGACGTAGGTGGTGACAAATTGATGCATGGGTGGAGCTTCGCCCTTATCACTGTAATCTGTGGTATCGATCTTGGCTGTGATCTCCTGGGCCATGTTAGCCGCCGTCTTGGGGGAGAGATCGCCTCTCGAACGCCTGGCCAGGAAGTAGCGCACGACCAGGGCCGCAGCCAGCACCACAGTGACCAGCAAGGCCCACTTGAGCAAATTGCTGCCCGATTTTTCCTCTACCGGGGGAAAGTCCTCCAGGGGTTCAGTGAAGAGAGTCATCTCCACCACAGCACGGAAAGAATCGATATCGCTGATGAGCTGTCCCTCTGGGTTGAACTCGATGTCGGACAGGTATTTTGAGGCTTCCTCACCCAGCTGATTGTAGCGAGCCTCCGCCAGGGCAGCGTCTTGATTCAGCGCGTAGGAATCGATCGCCATCCGCAGGTAATCCACCTTGAGATCCTCCCGCAGGGTCGCGATATCCCCATCCACGTATTTGACCGGGCTGATCACCCAGCCATATACCAGACCGAGGATGATTCCCACCACAAGACCAACCGCAGCCATAATGGGCGGGCTGTTGATACCCTTCTTAAAACTTTCCTGTACTGTGTCCATAATCAATCTCCATTGAATAGTGAAAGTTCTAGCTTCTGGAGGCTGGCTAATGATATTGTAGACGAGAGACGATAATCCTGCAATGCTCTCCAGCCTCAAACCCAATAGATGCAAGGTCCATGCCAGACCAGGAGCAATTTTAAAGGAATATTGAACGGGGTCAGCAGCCCTGCCCCATCAAAAAAGCGGTGGAAGTTTCCTTCCACCGCCTCTTGAGTCAAACGATGATCGTCAATCATCCCCCAGGAGCTTCTTCTTGCTGAACTCGAGAGAACATTCCGTGCACTCGGCTCGTTTCTTATCCTTCTCTACCAGCAGTCCCCCGCAGTTGGGGCAGGGCTGCGGCAGGGGTTTCTTCCAGGAGGCGAATTCACAATCCGGAAAATTCTCGCATCCGTAGAAGATCCTGCCTTTTTTGGTCTTCCTCTCGATCAGTTCTCCTCCATCCTCCGGGCAGGTCACACCGATCTTCTCCACCCAGCGCTCAGTATGCTGACATTCTGGATGATTGCTGCAACCGACATACAATCCATATCTGCCCCAGCGCTGGACCAGTTCGCCCCCGCATTCGGGACACTTTTTATCGACCGGGATGTAAACGGGTTCGATCTCCGGCATCTCTTCCCGGGCATATTCCAGCTGATCCGCAAAAGGACCGTAGAATTCGCGGACACTTTCCCGCCAATCTTTCTCTCCAGAGGCAACCAGGTCGAGTTCTTCCTCCATCTCAGCGGTAAAGCCGGTGTCAACAATCGAAGAGAAATATTCTGATACCAGATCGTTGACGATGAAACCTGTCCGGGTTGGGACCAGCCGGCGGCCTTCCTTAACCACATAGCCGCGCTGGACGAGCTTGCCCATGATCGGCGCATATGTGGAGGGCCGGCCGATGCCATTCTCCTCCAGTGCGCTCACCAGGGATGCCTCCGAGAAGCGGGCAGGCGGCTTGGTGAAGTGCTGCTCTGGGAGCAGTTGTAAAAGGCGCTGGTTCTGACCCTCAGCCAGGTCATCAGGAATGCTCTCCAGGTCCTTTTCCGCATCGGAACCATTCCCGTTCCTGCGAGTATAGACTTTCAGGAAACCCTGGAATATGAGTTTCGATCCCGATGCTCGCAGCACATATGCATGCTGCTGACCATCTGCCCCGACAATGACGCTGATCGTATCGTAGACAGCAGGTGCCATCTGGGATGCCAGGAAACGCCTCCAGATCAGTTTATAGAGGCGGTATTGGTCTCCCTTGAGGTAGTTCTTGATGGATTTCGGGGTTCTGGCAACCAGTGTAGGACGGATCGCCTCATGAGCTTCCTGAGCCCTTTTACTCTTGGTCTCATACTGAGGGATCTCGTTCGGCAGATAATCCGCGCCGTATACGTTCTGGATGAAGGTCCGGGCATTGTTTTGGGCGATCTCCGCGATATTGGTGGAATCCGTCCTCATGTATGTGATCAACCCGGTTTCACCACCGTTGCCAACATCGATGCCCTGGTAAAGCTGCTGGGCGACCGCCATGGTCTTCTTCGCGGAGAAATTCAGCTCCCGGGAAGCTTCCTGTTGGAGGGTGCTGGTGATGAAAGGAGGATAGGGATTCCGGACCCGGGACCCTCGATGGATCTTGCGGACTTCGTAGCGGGCTTTTTCCAGATCTTGGGTGACAGGTTCCAGCTCTGAACTGGACCCGATGTGGAACTTCTTCCCATCAATATGGGTCAGGCTGGCCTTGTACCCAGTTTCCCCTTGATTCCCTTCCGGGAGAAGTTCAGCAGCGATGGACCAGTATTCTTGGGGCACGAAGGCATTGATCTCTCGTTCCCGGTCCACGATCAAGCGCAGGGCGACTGATTGGACCCGACCGGCTGTCAAGCCGCCGCGAACCTTTTCCCACAGGATGGGGCTGATCTGGAAACCCACCAGGCGGTCGACGATCCGCCGCCCTTGCTGGGCATCCACCAGATCCATATTGAGTTTGACCGGATGGGAGAACGCCTCCTGAATGGCTTCCTTGGTGATCTCATGAAACACAACCCGCTGGGTTCGTTCAGGATCGAGATCGGCTGATTCCATCAGATGCCAGGCGATAGCTTCACCTTCCCGGTCAAGGTCTGTTGCCAGATAAATTTCCTCAGCTTCTTCTCCAAGCTGCTTGATCTCCTTGACCACATTCCTCTTGTCGTTGGGAATCCGGTAGGTAGGCTCGAAGTTTTCCTCGATATCAATGGACAAGCGGGATTTCAACAGATCCCTGACATGACCCACAGATGCGACCACGGTGTAATCTTTTCCCAGGTAGCGTCCGATGGTGCGGGCCTTGGCAGGAGACTCAACAATCACTAATTTCCCGTCGCGAGGTTTCTTCTTGGGTTCACGCTTGGTGTTTTCTGGTGGCGTGAGACCTTCATGTGCTTCTGTCCTTCCCATCCGAAACATTTTCGTCCCGCAAACAGAGCAAACCCCCGATGTGCCTGGTGTTCCAGTTTTTGTGAACACAGCCTGGGGGGAATCCATCTCCCTTTTTTCCTTGCACTTCACACAATAAGCCTTCAAAACCTACCTCCCAATACGTGTTAAATCAAATCTGTCCTGCCTGCTTCTTCAAGGATCTTCACGACCTGGCGAACAGCCTGGGCATGGCTGCGGTCGCAGATCAGCAGGATCTCTCCTGTATCGACCACGATCAGGTCCTTGACACCGATAGTGACCACAGTGCGCGGGTTCTCTTCTCCGTGCACGATCGTGCCCGTGGTTTCCAGGGCCAGGTGCTCACCACCCTGGAGGATATTTCCGTTCTCGTCAACCGGCAGCAGATCATACAACGCTTCCCAGCTTCCGACATCATTCCACTCCAGATCGAGAGCGGGAATCACTGCCACTTGGCGGGCATTTTCCATGATCCCAAAGTCAATCGTTTGGGGCTGGATCTCTGGCCAAACCCGGCGGATCGTGGATTCCCGGTCCTCTGTATCCCAGGCTTCCTTTATAAGGGCCAGCTTAGAATCCAGATCCGGCATCTGGCGGGAGATCTCCTTCAGGATCGCTTCTGTCCTCCAGATGAACATCCCGGAATTCCAGGAATAATCGCCGCTGGCAAGCATCCTTTCTGCTTCCTCCAGGTCAGGCTTTTCGGTGAAATTGCCTACCTGGTAGACTTCCAGTCCTTGATACTGGCCGAGTGTCTTTCCCTGCCGGATATACCCGTACCCGGTGGCGGGATAGCTGGGAGTGATGCCGAGGGTCACCAGGTAATCCTCGCCAGCCACCTGGTAAGCGGCTGTCAGCAGCTGCTGGAAAAGTTCTAAATTACCAATGATATGGTCCGCTGTCAAGACCGCCATCACGGATTCAGGGTTCTTGAGATTGAGGACAGCCGCTGCATAACCGACAACGGAAGCCGTTCCCCGAGGCATGGTTTCCAGCAGGAAATTCTCCGGGGGAATCTCTGGAACCTGGGCTTGCAGGGCAGGAACCTGATCCTCAACAGTCATGACCAGGATTCGCTCAGGTGGAAAGACTCCCTGCAGTCGGTCCACAGCCACCTGGAATAGCGAGCGATCACTGCCCAAGCTGAGCATCTGCTTTGGACGATTGCGGCGTGAGAGCGGCCACAATCTTGTGCCCCCACCGCCAGCCATGATCACAGCATAATAATTTTCATACATAGCTCAAATCCTTATCCTGCACGAGTCTTGGGATCCCGATAGGCTGCCCGGAGCTCCTGCACTGCTACATACTTCATACCAAATGTCTTCCGCACCATGCCTTTCAGCTCCATCAAAGCCAGAGTTGCTGTTACTTCCTCGATAGGCAGATGGGTTCTCGCACTCAACTCATCCACATGGAGCGGCTCATCTCCCACCGCGTTGTACAGCAGCGCCTCCTGGGGATTGACCGGCAGTGATTTTCGGATCACTTGCTGCATCTCAACCAGCTCCATATTCAGCAAGTCTAACACATCCTGGGCATCCAGAAGCGGATGAGCTCCCTGCTTGATGAGTAAATTGGTCCCCCGGCTGGTTGGGGAAGTGATCCTCCCCGGCACTGCAAAGACTTCCTTTCCTTGCTCAGCTGCATAATTAGCGGTGATCAGCGCCCCGCTTTTGATTCCAGCCTCGATGACCAGGATCACCCGGGACAGCCCAGATATGATCCTATTCCGGGGAGGGAAATTGCAGCCATCGGGCGGCGTTCCCGGTGGATAATCGCTGATCAGGGCACCCTGCCGGCTGATCCGCTCCGCGAGATGGCGATGCTCAGGAGGATACACTTGATCCAGTCCGCTCCCTAGAACGGCCAAGGTTCGACCGCCTGCTTCCAGGGCCTGCCGGTGAGCGATACCATCAATCCCTCTTGCCAGGCCGCTGATGATCGTGACCCCTGATAAGGCAAGGGCCATGGTGATGGTTTCGGCGACCTGCCTGCCGTAGCTGCTGTAGCGGCGGGTGCCCACCACTGCCACTCCCCAAAGATCCTCATCCAGCAAGCTGCCCTTCACAAAGAGCACAAATGGGGATTGGCCGATCTGCCTCAGCCGTTCGGGGTAAGCCGGGTCAGTCCAGGTGAGGACCTGGATCTCCTCTTTGTGCATCTCCTCCAACAGGGCATCGAGGCAGATACTCTGGCGAACCTGGGCCAGCTGCTGGCAGAGCTTGTCGTGGATACCGGCCTGCTTCAGCTGTCTGGGGGTTGCCTGCCAGGCAGCCTGTAAGCTGCCAAAATACTCCAGGAGCCTTTCCACCCGGACGGGGCCAATTCCCTTCACCAGGCTGAAACCGACCCAGTATTTCCGCTCCTCTTCCATCTGCTGCCCCCTTGATCCGACCGGTCGGGTATTTTTCCCCAAGCCGCGCTCAGAATACCATA
The DNA here is from genome assembly GCA_045888315.1 of Anaerolineales bacterium. GTDB lineage: Bacteria > Chloroflexota > Anaerolineae > Anaerolineales > UBA11858 > B10-G9. The sequence goes on from JBGCVQ010000037.1 coordinate 7,841, forward strand.
GTTTTTAAATCCGTGTCAAGAGAGGTAGATGATTGATCGCAAGTTTTGGTGGACTTTAACTGATCGATCTGACCAGCCTGGAATACGGGATCGACGTTTTTCCCCCTGGTTCAAATCAGCGCTTAATCGAGCAGACCGGCAATCAGATGAACCCGGATTAATCCCAGTTCCAGGTCAATTTCCCGGATTACCTCGTCGATGGCAGGTAGCAGCAGTTCCTTGCCTGCCGGAGTTCTCACCAGGTAGACATCATTGGCTCCGGTGATGAGGATTTCCGCCAGCTTTCCCAGGACTTCATCCTGGTCCGTGACCACTTCCATACCAACCAGCTGGTGGAGATAATATTCCCCCTCAGGCAGTACTGGAATATCGCTGCTTTTCATGGACACCATGACATTCCTGAAAACCTCAACCGCAGTCCGGTCTGGGAGTTCTTCCAGGGAAAGCAGCAGATCCCCTCCGTGCCAGCGCAGGTCCTTAATGGTATATGCCTGATTCTGTGGACCGACATAGACCATTTTTCCCGGAGAGATAAGCTCCGGATAATCCGTCAGCACACTCATCCGGATCTCACCGCGAATGCCGTGGGGTTTGCGGAATTTGCCCACAACGACAAACACAGGCTCATCCGCAGAGGAGGAACCTGTGTTGTGGTTGTGTTCAGAATCAGGATTCATTGGGGTTCAACGATATCGAGATTGACTCTTTTTCCAATACCGGAGGCAGGTACATTCAACAGCGTGCGGATGGCATTGGCCACACGGCCATTCTTGCCGATCACTCTCCCCATATCTTCCTGAGCAACCTCCAGCTGAAAGTTGATACTGTCCCGCCTGCGCTGGTGAGTAACCTTCACCTGCGTTGGGTCTTCCACCAGGGAGCGGGCGATATAGGTAATCAGATCTATCAAAGCAATCCCTCCAGGATAATCATCGAAAATCGATCAAATTCTACCGTGACTAGCTCAATCCTTGATCAATTTTTCGATATCGGATTTCAGGATCCCGCCATCTTTGCCTGTACCGGTGACGGTGGTGATGTCGATCCCTTCCTCTTCAGCCAACTTCTTAGCCGCATCGGTGATCTTGACATCTTCCTCCTGGGCTTGTGGCTCAGGTTCTGGCTC
>JBGCVQ010000038.1:0-29397 GCA_045888315.1 Anaerolineales bacterium
AGAAGTACCGTTTCAAGAGCACCCTTCCCCTGGCGGGTTCCGTGGGTCAATTCCCACTGGAGGATCTAGAGACGCTGCCTTTCTATGAGAGGTGAGATCAAGGTTATGTCCTGATTGATAACAAGCCGTTCATTGAACGGCTTGTTTGTTTATACAAGAGAGATATGGTTTGATCTGTGCTGAATATCTATTTATTTCAGCGACAGTATAATAAAGCTAATTGGGCATATTTGTAATATCTATTCATTTAAGGAAAAATGATGGGAGAATTTTATACAATTCGCTGGCTAGACCCTGGGGTGATCAGCATGATCGATCAGCGGAAACTTCCCCAGGAGACAGTCTATAACGAATATCAGGATCCAGGGGACGTAGCAGGTGCTATCAAGGATATGGTCATCCGCGGAGCCCCAGCTATCGGCGCGGCAGCTGCTTTTGGGATCACTTTGGTGCCCTGGTATGACGAGAGCGGCGACCTGGAGCTGGTCCTCAAGCAGGTCAAGGAAGCGGCTGCGGTGCTGCGCGCTTCCCGGCCTACAGCAGTCAACTTGTTCTGGGCCATTGACCGGATGATGGGGGTCGTGGATAGTGGGAGCTACTCCTCCGTGAGTGAACTCAGAGACCTGCTGTACCAGGAAGCCCAGACCATCGCTGATGATGATGTCCGGATCAACCTGGCGATCTGCAACAATGCCCAGCCCTTGATCCCTCAAGATGCCAAGATCTTCCACCACTGCAATACCGGCAGCCTGGCCGCGGTAGACTACGGCACAGCCCTGGGGATCATTCGGGTCGCCCACGAGAGCGGCAAGAATGTCTTCGCCTATGTCGATGAGACCCGACCCCGCTTGCAGGGTGCCCGCTTGACTGCCTGGGAGCTGCTTCAATATGGCGTTCCCTTCAAAGTGGTGGCAGACAGCGCTTCCGGTCATTATATGAGAACGGAGAAGATCGACCTCTGTGTTGTTGGTACCGATCGAGTGGCAGCCAATGGCGACGTCGCCAATAAGATCGGCACCTACAACCTGGCGGTTGTCGCCCATGAGAATAACGTTCCCTTCTATGTTGGATTGCCTAAATCCACGATTGACCTGGGCACTCCCTCCGGAGATCAGATCGAGATCGAGGAGAGGCCGGCGCAAGAGGTGACCCATGTAGGGGATTGCCAGATCACCCCGGACAACACCCCGGTCGGCAACCCGGCCTTCGATGTCACTCCCGCTAAATACATCACGGCGTTCATCACCGAGGACGGCATCGTCTATCCGCCCTACGAGGAGAACTTAGGGAAATTGTTCCGGGATTAGTTCCTGAAGAATATACATAGGGTGAATTTATGAGTAGTGTGGTGGATCGGATCCAAAAAACAGGCTGTTTTTTGTTTGACCTGGACGGAACAGTCTATCTGGGGAATCACCTCTTACCTGGAGCGCGGGATTTGCTTTCTTTTCTAGATCAGGAGAACAGGCCCTATTATTTCCTGACCAATAATTCTTCCCGTTCCCGGGAGGATTACGTGGCCAAGCTGGCTGGATACGGCCTGGAGGTGAGCAGGGAGAGGATCTTTTCCTCCGGCATGGCGACAGCCATTTACCTTAAGAAAGAAAAACCTGGCGCAAGGATCTACCTGGTCGGCACGCCCTCCCTGGAAGAAGAGTTCCGTGACTATGGTTTTCAGTTGGTGGATCAGGATCCTGACTATGCCGTCCTGGGCTTTGACACGACACTGACCTATCAAAAGATCCACAGGCTGTGTGATCTGGTCCTGGAAGGGGTTCCCTATATTGCGACCCATCCGGATATCAACTGTCCCACCCCGGAAGGTTTCATGCCCGATATCGGGTCGATGATGGCCATGGTCCAGGCATCCACGGGAAAGGAGGCCGACCTGATCGTCGGCAAACCTCACGCCCCAATGATCGAAGCGATCACATCCCTGACCGGTTTCCAGGCTGGACAGCTGACCATGGTCGGTGACCGGCTCTACACCGATATAGCCATGGGAGCGGCTGGGATCCAGACCGTGCTGGTGTTGAGTGGGGAAACTGGGCGGGAGGACCTTGATCGGGCTCCTCATCAGCCGGATCTGGTTTGCGAGAACCTGGCTGAGCTGCTAGTGGTCCTGCGGGGTAAGGAATGAATCGTGGGGAGATGGGAAGTCTGTGATCAGCAAGCAGATGTCAGTCTTCTGATTTGCCAACAATGACCGTGTTGTAGAAAGAAAAAGACCCCCAGGATCTCTGGAAATCCCATTCTGTCATCCAATATAGCTGGTTTTTGGACCCCCAGGAGCTGAGAAACCCCCAGGGTGTTCCCATGCCCGCCTGGTTGACATGGCCCGGATCAAATGCCGCCGGAATCATGATATGTCCACCTACCCAACGAGCTGGCCCCAGTGATGAGGCAGTATTCTGTCCCCTGGCTATCAACGGTTCTTTCCCCTGCCGATAGGTCAGGGAGACCAAAGCCAGGGAGTCTTCATCATTGAAGAGATCAAGCAGATCAGGTAGGCTGTTGACGCGGCAGTTAACCTGAGGGGTGATGCCCCGCATCCGGGCCAGTTGGCGGACCAGGTTGGCAGTCTGGAAGACCAGGCTGCCGTTGTCATTACCGAAGATGGTGAAACGTCCGGTGCCTCTCAGCGGCCGGTTTTGAACCCAAGAGACCAAATCCCTGCCGTCGTCCCGTTTGCTGTACAGCAGATCCAATGCTGAGGCAGCTGCGTACTTGGCACAGTGGTTGCTGTCCCCCTGGTCTCCCTGGAAGGAAGCCAGCTGGGATTCACTCCATCCCCGCCAGTAAAGAGCATTCCCGGGCATAATCATTTCCTCATCATGATGGCCTTGCTCAAGTATACCTTGCAGACCACCCGGAATGGAAGACGGTTGGTACTTTGGACGGGCCAGGTCCAGCACAAAGAGCGGTTGAACTGCAGACCGTAAACTCAGGAACCTTCCCTGGTGAAGAGATCGATCAAGGCGCGGGCTGCTGCCTGGGGTCCGGAGGTTTCTTTCCCGGGGATGGCTAGCTGGGTGCGGATCTGGCCTACATAACAGCCTTTCTGGAAGAAATGCTCGAAGTACTTTACAGCCAGACTTTCGTGCAGATCCCGATACTGGGGCGGTCCGAAGATGTTGCCAAAATAAGAGCGGACGATCCCTTCGGCTGTGGTAGTTCCCTTGCTCATTACCTTGCCTTCCCGGAAGATCTCCAGAGCTTGCTCGCTCGTAGGAAAGCGCTCTATAATTGGGTGTTCAGAGTCCACTACCTGGTAGTTGTTGGCATAGAAGATATAGTTGACCTTGATGCCCTCCCGGATCAAGGCGTAGGTTGTCACCGGGAGGAGCAGGCGGGCATTGGTGTTGCTGGGGTTCAGGAAGATCGCCCGGCCCATTTGACCGAATTCGTAGCCTGGCTGCAGGTCATCCAGCCTGATGAAGGCTCCGATCTCGGACCCGTAGCCCCGGACCTGGCCGTCATCCAGATGCAGTGACCCCATGTCATCAGCGATGATCAGCATATCCTGCAGCAGGCTGTCACCCTGAACCCGGAAAGCCTCCAGGGTTTCCGATTTCCCCGCCCCGGATTCGCCCACCAGAAGGACGTTGTAATCCTGGTCGTTGACGAGGATCTTGACCAGCGCTCCATGAAAAGGCAGGGAACCCCTTTTCATCATCTTGATATTATGCAGGGTGAGGATCATCTTTTTGAGATAGCCAAAGTAGGCGAAGCGGTCCTGGTTGGGAACCGCGCCGACCAGGATGTCATTCTCGCTGTCGTCATAAAATACTGTGGGCAGGTCGCCAAAGCGATCCAGGACATCGCCGGGAACCCCGTAGAGATAGATCGCATCAGGAGTCCGCTCCAGGTCCTCTTCCCGGGCCAGCTCAAAGAGATTGCAGAGCGACATACCCAGTTCCAGGAAACGCTCATGGATGTAGGTCAGGATCAGCAGGTCACCAGCCAGCACCGGGTAGCAGGTCCACTCTCCCTGATCGAGATCCACCACTGACAGGGGATTGTCGCTGACCCTCTGGAACTGCCCCTGTCTTTTATTGGTCGGCTGGTTGAGGACCAAGGGAGGATTGAGCAGGATCTGGCGGATGAGCGGGATCCCAGCCAGTTTGGAATAAGGGCTTGGAGCTGATCTGGACCAGCTGTGTACAGCCGTGTTGTCCGAAACGATCGCTCCCATATCGACTCCGGCCCGGGCTTGCCTGTAGACCCGGGGGTGATTACCGGTTATGTTCTCCTGGATATCCCGGTAGGCGCTGATGACGATATGCATCAGCCGCTCGACCGTGGCGTTGAATGTCCGGTAAGGCCGATCATCCAGGCCGTCCCCATTGAGGCTGGAGACGATCACAAAGCGGTCGAAATTGCGCCAGGAATCATACAGGTGCTCGATGAAGCTTTCCAGGATATCCTTGTGCTCAAAGAAGACCGCTGATCCGGGGAGGATATTAGGGATGACGGAACTCTCCAGGATCGTCAGGTACTGCAGGGTCTCGATCAGCAGGTTGATAGTTCCCGGGTTGATCTCCAAGCCGCCAAAGATCTTCAGCAGGCGGGAGTTCCTTTTCTGGAGGTCAGCCAGGATCTTTTCCAGCACAGCGCGGAAAGCCCTGCTCTTCAGCAGTTCCCCCTGGGAATCGCACAATCTTCCACTGGAATGGATGATGAATTTATTGTCGATGAATTTGAAGTCTTTCTGTATCTCAGTCACATTAATCCCTGCTTATGATAATGAAGTGATGATTTTCTCGATCAGAGCCTCGGTGAATTCCCAGGTTGAAGCCTTCCCGCCCAGATCGGGAGTCAGGATGATGCCCTCCTGATAGAGCTTCTCCAGGGCCTGGCGGATGCGGTCTGCTGCCGTCCTTTCTCCCAGGCGGCGCAGCAGCATCTCGCCAGCCAGGATCAGGGCAGTAGGATTGGCAATGCCCTGTCCAGCGATATCCGGTGCCGAGCCGTGGACAGCTTCGTAGACCGCCACCTGGCTGCCGATATTTGCTCCCGGGACCAGACCGAGTCCTCCTATCAAGCCGGCTGCCAGGTCTGAGATCACATCCCCATAAAGGTTGGGGCAGAGCAGTACATCATGGCGCGCCGGGTCTACGACCAGGTCCATGGCCAGCGCATCCACGATGCGGTCCCCGCAAGCGATGGCAGGATACTTCGAAGCCACCTCCTGGGCTGTTCTCAAGAACAGTCCATCGGATTCCTTGAGGATGTTGGCTTTATGAACGATGGTCACCTTCTTGCGATGGTTGGAGGCAGCGAAGTCAAAAGCGAACTCCGCGATGCGCTGGCTGGCCGAGCGGGTGACACGCTTCAGGGCTGAAATGGAATCCGGGCTTTCCTGGATTTCTTCGGCGATGTATAGACCTTCCGTATTCTCCCGGATGACCACCAGATCCACTTCCTGATAGCGAGACTTCACCCCCGGCAGGCTGCGGATGGGCCTCAGATTGGCAAACAGATCCAGCTCCTGGCGAAGGGAGACGTTGACACTTTTAAACCCGCCCCCGACCGGGGTGGTCACCGGACCCTTGAGAACCAGTCCAGTGCTGCGGGCAGCGTCTGTGACTGCGCGGGGAAGGACCTCCCCGTATTTTTCCAGGGCAGCACTCCCTACCGGCAGCTGTTCCCAATCGATGGAGACCCCAACAGCTTCGATCACCCGGCAGGCGGCGCGGGCCACTTCCGGCCCGATGCCGTCACCGGGAAGCAGGACAACCTGATAGCCGCTCACGGTAGACCTCCATTTTCCTTGACGAAAGGAACCAGTCCTCCGGCTGCGAGGATCTGGTTCATGATCGGCGGCAGAGGTTTGAAACTGACCCCCAGCTCTCGGGCGGGGTTAGTCACCAGACCAGCATCCAGGTCGACCCGGATGATATCCCCAGTTTCAAACCCCGAAGTGTCGCAGATGATCGGCAGCAGACCGACATTGACAGCATTCCTGAAGAAGATCCTGGCAAAGCTCTTGGCTAGAATGAGTGAGATCCCCCGCTGCTTGATGACCAGGGCAGCGTGCTCCCGGGAAGAGCCCTGGCCGAAATTCTTTCCCGCTACGATGATCTGGCCTTCCTTGGCATTCCGCGCAAAATCGACAGAACCATCCTCGAGGGCATGCTCGGCAAGCGCCGGAATATCCCCTCTAAGGTGGTAGTAGCGGCCCGGGGTGATGTGGTCTGTGCTGATCCCATCTCCGAATACCCAAATCGTGTTTTCTATGACTGTACCCATTGAGTTGTTCCTTATCACGGCAGGAAATCGCGCGGATCCGAGATGGCCCCGGTCAACGCCGAAGCAGCTGCTGTGGCCGGGGATGCCAGATAGATCTCCGCTTCAGGATTTCCCATCCTGCCTTTGAAATTCCGGTTGGCTGTTGAGAGGCAGCGTTCCCCATCGGCCAGGACTCCCTGGTGAACGCCCACGCAAGGCCCGCATCCGGGCGGGAGGATCACAGCCCCTGCATCGAGCAGGATCTCGATCAATCCGGCCTGGAGAGCCTTTTTATAGACATTTCTGGATGAGGGTCCTACCACCAGACGAAGGCCGGGTGCCACACTCCTGCCTTTCAAGATCGAAGCAGCGATCTCCAGGTCAGAAAAGCGGCCATTGGTGCAGGTGCCGATAAAGACCTGGTCGATCTCCAAACCCTGGACATCCTCGACAGGGCAGACGTTGTCCACGAAGTGGGGTTTGGCAACCCGGGGCGTGAGGTCAGTCAGGTCGATTGCCAGGAGCCGGTCATAATCCGCCCCGGGATCGGCCTGGATCTCCTGGAAATCTTCAGGACGCCCCTGCTCCACGAGGTAGGCCTGAGTGATCTCATCGGAAGGACAGAGCCCAGCTTTCCCACCGGCTTCGACAGCCATATTGGAAAGGGTCAGCCGTTCTTCAAGCGATAGCTTTTCCAGGGCAGGACCTCCGTATTCCAGCGCTTTATAGATCGCACCATCGTCACCGAGTACCTTGATCAAGGCCAGCACGATATCTTTGGCGTATACCCCAAACGGTAGCTTCCCGTGGAATTCCACCCGGATGCTTTCTGGAACACGCAGCCAGGTCTTCCCGTATGCCAGGGCGATACCGATATCCGTTGATCCCATCCCGGTGCTGAATGCCCCCAGCGCTCCACCGCTGACGGTGTGGGAATCAGCACCCAGGACCAATTGTCCGGGGCTGACCCATTCCTCAGCCACCACCTGGTGGCAGATGCCCGCTCCGGGGGGATAGAACTTGCCTCCTTTCTGTTGGGCGAAGAGCCTCAGACGCTGCTGTACTGAAGCCAGTTCCTTGCGGGGTGCAGGAGCGGCATGGTCGGAAAAGAACAGCCCCTGAACTGACAGCTGCTGTTGGTCCAGGGCTTCGAATTGATCGATGGCCAGGGGTGCTGTCCCTTCATGGGCCAGGATTAGGTCCACGGGCACCACGATATAGTCGCCGGCGCTGACCTCACTTCCGAATTTATGACTGAGGATCTTCTCCGCCAGAGTTAGCTGAGATTTCATACCTTCACCTTTTTTCCATTATGGTTGAGCTCTTCATAGAGAAGTATGAGCTCCTTGGTGAAGAGGGGCCTCTTGAGTTCGACTGCCGCGGAGCGGACCTCCACCAGCAGGGCTTGGGCGTCATCCTCGGCGAGGTCGATCCCGAATTCAGCCTCGAATTTATGGATCAGCGCTTTGGAACCCGAGTGCTTTCCGATCACTATCTGCCGTTCCAGGCCGACCTCGGAGGGGCTGAAAGCTTCGTAGCTGTCAGGGTTCTTGAGAATTCCGTCTGCATGGATGCCGGACTCATGGGCAAAGACATTGGTGCCGATGATCGCCTTCCAGATCGGGATGGCCCGCTGACTGGCCTGGGCAACGTATTCGGCCACTTCCCGGAATCGGGAGGTGTCAATTCCCAGATCGACATCATAAAGATGTTTAAGCGCCATGACAATCTCTTCAATGGCCGAATTGCCGGTCCGTTCTCCCAACCCGCCGATGGATCCGATCACGCCTTTCGCTCCTGCCCTGACGCCTGCCAGGGCATTAGCAGTTGCCATGCCCAGATCGTTATGCATATGCATTTCCAGGGGCAGATCGATCTCGTCCAGGAGGATCTTGATCCGGCGGTAGGTCGTATAGGGATCCTCGATACCCAGGGAATCGCAATAGCGCACCATATCAGCGCCTAATTCCTTGGCTTTTTGATAGAACTTCACCAGGAAGGCCAGATCTGTCCGGGAAGCATCCTCGGCACTGATCGTGAACTTCAGCCCCAGTTTCTTTGCTTCTTCAGCCGCTTGGGTGATCTGCTCCAGCGCCCAGCCCTGGTCTGCCTGGAACTTCCTTTCCAGATGGGAAGCAGATGTGGAGATGGAGATCACCACGCCAGCGACGCCGCACTCTGCAGCGTCCCGGACATCCTCCACCCTGGCCCGAGCAAAGGCATAGACGAATAGAGGTTCGCCGTTCCTGCGAGTGATCTGGGAATCGACCACGGCCCTGATGCAGGCTTTTTCTTCAGGGCCGAGCGCTGGATAACCTGCCTCCAGGGCCGGGATGCCAATGGCTGCCAGCAGAGCCGCAATAGCTTTCTTCTCGCGGGGAGAGAAGATCACTCCAACTGCCTGTTCTCCATCCCGCAGCGTGGTATCCAATAATCTGAGATCAGTTGAAGCTTTATTCATCGGGCACTCCTTTCTCGCATTAATGCGTAGGCATCGAAGACTTCATTGTCAAACAGCGATCGTTTGAGGGCGATCGAGCGTGAGCGCAGGATGGGCACCAGCTTGTAGACCTCATCCTCGCTGGGATGAAGACCCTGCTCCCGCAATTTGCGGCGGATCACGGTTGGTCCAGAATATTTGCCGACGCTGAATCGCCTGGCCAGGCCCACTTCTCCCGGGAGGAACATCTCGTAGGTGGAAGGGTCGCGGACCACACCGCTAGCTCGGCCTTCGGATTCGTAAACGAAGAGGTTGCCCCCGATGACCGGTTTCCAGGCGGGTATGGAACGGCCGGAAGCCAGGGCCACGTACTCTGATAGCTCCCTGAACAGGGAGGTCTGGATATCCAGTTCAAGGTTCTTGTTATAGCGTAAGGCCATGACCAGTTCTTCCATGGAGGCATTGCCTGCCCGTTCTCCCAGGCCATTGACTGTGGTGTTGACGTAATTCGCTCCCGCTTCCAGACCGGCAATGGCATTGGCAGTTGCCATCCCAAAATCATTGTGAGTGTGCATCTCGATATCGATCTCAACCTGGTCCTTGAGGGCCTTGATGCGTTTGTAGAACTGCAGGGGGTCGAGGATGCCAACAGTATCACAGTAGCGCAGCCGGTCTGCGCCTGCCTCCTTGGCCGCTGAGGCGAATTCCACCAGGAAATCAGGGTCGGACCGGGATGCGTCTTCGGCATTGACCGAGACATACAGGTCGTGATCCTTGGCAAATTTCACGGAGTCGCGGATCGAATCCAGGACCCAGTTCCTGTCTTTTCCCAGCTTGTGTTTGATGTGAATGTCCGAGGAGGAGAGCGAAAGAGCAACCGCGTCAACTCCGCAGTCCAAGGAATGTTTGACATCACTGATCACCGCCCTGTTCCAGCCCATCACGCTTGCTTTTAAGCCCAGGCTGGCAATTTCCTTGATGGCCTGTTTTTCATCCCCTCCCATGGCGGGGATCCCGGCTTCGATCTGGTGCACACCGATCAGATCGAGCATTTTCGCGATATGGATCTTTTCATCATTTGCGAACACCACCCCGGCGGTTTGTTCCCCATCCCGCAAAGTGGTGTCGTCAATATAGATCGGACCCTGGATCTTCGATGTCAAGACTTCTTCCGGAAAGGCTTCCATGGACTTACTCAGTTTTTCCTTGGTCATGATCGGTTCTCTCCTTGGCAATCAAAGGCCATTAAAGAAAAAACCAGTCTCATCTGGAGACTGGTTGGGGTTTACTAAGAAATACCCTACAGCATCTACCCAGATGAGGGCGGGGGGAGTTCGGTCTGAGGCTGAGGGTTATTCTGGTTGATGGTATACATGGTCATTTCCATTCGCTTTAGTTATTTGGCTAAATCTAACATAGAGCCAAAACCTTGTCAATAAGTAATCAGGATTGAATTTGGATGCGCTCCCTATTAACCTGGCTGTGGACCTGATCTGAAGGGTGTGGCAAGGAGGTCAAGCCTGCTGCAGATCCTCCCATTCAGCCAACAATGCTGCCAGTTCGGTCTCTGATTCCCGGTAGTCATGGCCCAAACTGGCCACCACCCCGGGGTCATCCGGGGGAGTGATAAGCTTGGCAGCCAGACTCTTCAAGCGAGCTTCCAGTTCGGTAATGCGGTCTTCCACGACTTCCAATCTCTGTTCCCGCTTGCGATCAGCTGCCAGGGCCCGGTTTTTCGCGCTCTTGAGATCCCTGTAGCCCCCCACAGATTCATCCAGCTCGGGAGGACTTTCCTCTTTCTCGATCCTCTCACCACGCAGGAAAGCCTGGTAGGCTTGGTAGCTGCCCTCGTAGACCACCAGGTTTTCTTCATTGACATCGATCTCCCAGATCTGGCTCGCCAGGGCATTGATCAAGTAGCGATCATGGGATACCAGCAGGATCGTTCCAGGATAGGCTGAAAGAACCGATTGGAGGGTTTCCTGGGATGGGATATCCAGGTGATTGCTGGGCTCATCCAGCAGCAGCAGGTTGGCGGCAGTCAGGGAGAGCACGGCCAATGCCAGTCTGCCCCTTTCGCCCCCTGAGAGAACATGGACTTTTTTGTAGACCTCTTCCCCGGAGAAAAGATAGGCGCCCAGGTAGGACCTGGCTGCGTTCTCTGATTGAAACCTGCCCGCCCGCTGGATCTCTTCCAGCACGGTGTTGCTCTCATTGAGATCCTGGTGGGCCTGGGCAAAATAACCCACATCCAGATTAGCGCCCAACTTGATCTCACCGGCCAGAGGTGGGATCTGCCCCAGGATGGTTTTCAGGAAGGTGGTCTTTCCAGCTCCGTTCGGCCCGATCAGGGCAGCGCATTCGCCACGCAGCAAGGTGATCTCCGGCACCGAGAAGAGAGCTTTTTTTCCGTCCTGGTAGCCGACTTTCAAGCCGGAGGTGCGCAGGACCAGATCGCCGCCCCGGTTTCTGGGCTGGATGCTCAACGAGACCTTGTGGGAATGCTTGGTGGGATTCTTGAGAGCTGAGATGCGCTGGTGCGCTTCCTGGACGCTCATCGGGCTGGTCGTGGTATGGATGTCCTGGCTGATCTCGGCCCAGTTCTTACCCTGGATCGCCTGCAGGCCTAATTGCTCGATAGCCTGGATGCGCCGGCTTAAGCGCCGGAGCTTGCCCTTAGCCATGCTGGTCCGCTCGCCGGCGATATTTCTCTTCACGTAATCCAGCTCATTCACCAGGCGGGCTTTTTCCGCTTCAAAGACCTCTTGCTGCCTTTCCCAGCGCTGCTGCCTCTGCTCCAGGTAAGCGCTGTAATTTCCCCGGTAGGTTTCAAACCCGCCCCGGCTCATTTCCCAGATCTGGTTACAGACCTGATCAATGAAATAGCGGTCATGGGACACCAGCAGCACACCGCCAGAAAAGTTCTTGAGATATCCCTCCAGCCACTGGATAGCATCGATATCGAGGTGGTTGGTCGGCTCATCAAAGATCAGCAGGTTGTTAGGAGCCAGCAACAGTTTTCCCAGCAAAGCCCGGGTCCGCTGCCCTCCTGAGAGATGGCTGACCGGCATTTGGAAATCCTCGTTCTTGAATCCCAGGCCAGCCAGCACACCTTTGACGCGGCTTTCATAGGTATACCCACCCTGGGCTTCGAATGCAGCCTGGAGGGCGCCATAGCGAGCGACCAGTTCACTCCCGGAGCCATCAGGCTTGCTCATCTGGGCTTCAAGGTCCTGCAGTTCCCTTTCCATGGACCGCAGGCTCTCTAGGGCGCCCAGGATCTCTTCCCAGAGGGTGAGATCCGATGACAGTTTGCCGTTCTGGGGCAGGTAACCGATCTTGAGCTGATTGGCGCGCAAGATCTTGCCGTCCGACGGATTTTCTAAATTGGCTAGCAAATTCAATAAGGTGGTCTTCCCGATGCCGTTCTCTCCCACCAGGGCAATCCTGGCGTCCGGGGGAATGGTCAAATTCAGACCGCTGAAAATATCAACAGGTCCGTACGATTTTGCTAGACCCTGGGTGGTGATCAGTGACATATGACTTTCAATCCTGACGTAAGTGAGATCGGTGTCCTGCTTATAAGCTGAAGAAATACCAGTGGATTGGAGCGTGATATAATCCCGTCCAGACCCATAATAGGCAATCGACAGCTATTATAGTCTGGTATAAAGGAAAAAAAAGGGGTCTGATAACACACATGCAAGAATATCGTTCTCCCTCCGAACAGGCTCCTGACAGGGTCAGGCGCTGGTTATGGGCTGCCTTCACGCTTTCAGCCTTGATCACCATCGTCCTGGCCTTTTGTTCCCGAAAAATGGAAAGCGGCAGGGTGGAAGAGACCTCCTCGACCTCCAGCTCTGCCAGCACTTCCTTCGTCACGGGAGCTGAGCCTACCTTGGATGATTCCCGACTGTTACAAAGCAATGCCAATCGGCCGGGCTTCAAGGAGCTCGATCTGGACCAGACGGTCTATTTCCTGCTGACCGGATTAGATAAACGGGAATGGCTGGGTGATACCGGCCCGGGATTGACAGATACCATCATCGTCGCCTACCTGAACTCTACTGATCAGAAAGCAGGGATGATCTCCATTCCCCGGGATACCTGGGTGGATGTGCCGGATTATGGGTTCTTTAAGATCAACCAGGCCTATTCCCTGGGCGAATCGTACGGCTATCCCGGAGGGGGACCTGGCATCCTGATGGACACAGCCGGCGATCTGCTGGGGATCACCATCGATTACTACGTCCAGGTCGATTTTGAGGCCTTTGTAGTCCTGGTAGATGCCGTGAATGGAGTGCTGGTTGATGTTCCGGAGGAGATCCTGGTGTGGCCCAACGCCGAAATGGAAGGCGATATGAAGAGACTGTATCCTGGTAAGCAGGTGCTGCCGGGCAATCTGGCTCTGGGATATGTCCGCACCAGGGACACCTTGGAAGGGGATTTCGGCCGCGCCAAACGGCAGCAGCAGGTGCTGGCTGGGCTGCAGAGGAAGATCTCCTCATACGATATCCTGCCGGTGCTGATCCCAAAACTGCCAGCCCTCTATCGGGATCTGTCCTCCCATGTGGAGACCAACCTGACCTTGAGCCAGATCATTTCCCTGGCTTGGGCTGTCAGGGACATCAATTACCAGTCCGTTCAGACCAAGGTGATCAAAGAACCAGTGGTTACTGCAGACTTGAACGACCGGGGACAGTATATCCTGGTGCCAGATCTGCAGCTGGTGCGGGGTATGTGGCAGGACATGCAAGAGATCAGCGCCACGCCGATCCCTGAGCCAACCCAAGAACCCTCCCTGGAAGACTATCTGACACAGGAAGATGCCCAGGTGGGCATCTTGAACGCAACATCCTCACCAGGCCTGGCAGGTGAAACAGCTGATTTCCTGCAGGAGAAAGGTATCAATATCATATCTGTTGGCAACGCCGATAAATTCAAAGACCAGACAGTGATCTATGATTATTCCGGGAATCCCCAGACCGTGCGCTTCATCCTGGAGCTGATGGGATATACTGAAACCAGGCTTTTTTACAAGTCAGACCCCACGGTCAGTGAGGATATCGTGATCGTGTTGGGAGCAGATTGGTCGCTGGAGAACCCAATTGGGGAATCTGACTGATCAAGATAGCACCCAGAAGATGCGGCTGCCTGCAGGAAAACCCGTTTGACATCGTTCGGGAAAACCGATAGACTTTAATGAGGATGCGGACGTAATTAGCAGGAGGAAAACATGGGGTACAAGAATTATCGTTTAACGGTGATCAAGGGCTACAACAAGGGAGACGAGTTCCCACTGGAAGCGGACGAGATCACAATTGGGCGAGCTGAGGACAGCGGGATAGCCCTCAACACAGCAGAGGTATCCCGGACTCATGCGGTCCTGACCAAAACCGAGGGTGGGTATATGATCCGGGATCTGGGATCCACCAACGGCACCTTCGTGGATAAGAAGGAAGTTGGCGGTAAATATCTCCTCAAACCTGGCGATACGGTCATGCTCGGGGATGCGATCTACCTGACCTATCAGGCTGATGCAGATCCGGAAGAGACCCTGGTAGCTCCCCGCCCGGATGACCTCCCAGCCAGTGAAGTTACCGCCGTCACAGAGAGATCTTCGGAACCAGCTCCTGAAGCACCTCCCACGAAACCGCCCGCGCCCAAGCGAGAACCCGCCGTGGAAGAAAAACTCGGCGAAGTTCCCGAACCTGAAGGAAAAAAGAATAACACTTGGCTTTGGGCTGGGATCGGTTGCCTGGTGGTGATATTCTTTTTGATTGTGGTGGGAGTGATCCTGTTTGATTATTTGAACCTCTACTGCACACCGCCATTTGACAGCTTGTTGAAATTCCTGTGGACTTGTCCTTCTTGATCGGTCCCCTAGCCTGACGGTGCCAGTTTTCAGCCCCTTTTTCCAGAGGCTGAAGCGCGCCGCGTAATGGTATGAATTCTTCCAGGGAATTTGAGGTCCTCCCCACCACTTTTGTTTATGGTGGAGATGTGCTTGCCCGACTGCCTGATGGTCGGGCAGTTTTTATCCCCTATGCCTTGCCCGATGAAAAGGTCCGGATCAGGCTGGTGGAGGAGAAGGAAAGATTTGCCAGGGGAGAGATCGTCGAGATCCTGGAGCCATCCCCGAAAAGGATCGAAGCCCGCTGCCCCCATTTCCAGGAATGTGGAGGCTGTCATTATCAGCATCTACCGTACCAGGATCAACTTCTCCTTAAAGAGAAGATCATGGTCGACCAGTTCACCCGGGTTGGGAAGCTGGAGAATCCGCCGGTCCAGCCTGTTCGGCCATCACCTGCTCCCTGGAATTACAGAAATCACATCCAATTCCATATCAGTGAGGATGGCCAACCCGGTTACCTGAAAGGGCATTCCAACGAGATCATCCCCATCCAGGAATGCCACCTTCCCGAGGAGAGCTTGAACGAGATCTGGCCCTCCTTCAATTTTGAGCACATCCCGGGCCTGGACCGGGTCAGCCTGCGTTCGGGAGAAGATGGCGAGGACACCCTGCTGGTATTGGAAAGCACGAGCGAGGAATCATTTGAGTTCAGCGTGGATCTGCCGCTTTCCGCAGTGCTCCTGGAACCAGACCAAGAGATCATCCTCGCCGGAGACGATTTCACAGTGATGCCTATCCTTGGATTCCCCTTTGTAGTCTCAGCTGGATCGTTCTTCCAGACCAACACCGCCGTGGCTGAATTACTGGTGGAAGCCCTGCTCGAAAAGCTGCCGCTGAGTGAAGAGTCCCTGGTGCTGGATGTCTACTGTGGGGTCGGATTATTCAGCGTGTTCCTGGCTCAGCGGGTGAAGAAAGTGATCGGGATCGAATCCAGCCCCAGCGCGGCAGAGGATTTCCTATATAACCTGGCCGATTTTGAAAACGTCGAATTATATGACATATCCGCCGAAGAGGTCCTGCCGATGCTGGCAGTCGAGCCGGATATCATCCTGCTCGATCCCCCCCGGGCGGGACTTTCCAAGGAAGTCCTGGATCAGGTGGTCGCCATGGAGCCTCCTGTTATCGCATATATCTCCTGCGACCCTGCCACGCTGGCACGAGACGCCCAGCGACTCCAAAAGGGAGGGTATAAGCTCCTGGAATCGACCCCGTTTGACATGTTCCCCCAGACCTACCATATTGAGAGCTTGAATATATTTCAAAGGGCATGAATACAAGCATGATTTATCTCACTATGCCTGAAGCAGGGTGTCGTGTAAAATTTGTGTACAATATCAATAGGGTTTCGGCTGCTTCTTTGAACCAGAACAAGGGCTTTCCCGAAGAATGGAAGCCCGATAAAGGTGTGTTTGATGGGTTTATTCACATTATTGGCATTATTCAGGATCCGGAACTGGGTCCCCCAAGTTAGCTTGCTGGGACTATTGTTGATTAGGATTACTTGAGCGTACCTGGCCTGTTTCGAAATAGATAATCGGAACAGGCTTTTTTTATCCACTTACACAAGGGAGGACCCGACCCTGCCAGGGAAAAGTCTCTCCGCGGGAGGTAAGGTATGGAAGTGAATAACGATCTCGATCGCGAAATTCCAGTACTGGATTGGGAACCCCAACTGGCTGAAAGAACGAAGTTCATGCAGAGTTCAGCGATCAGGGAATTGCTGAAATTCACCCAGGACCCTGAAATCATCTCCTTCGCAGGCGGCCTGCCAGCTCCTGAAGTGTTTCCGATCCGCGAGGTGGAAGAAGCTTGCGGCTATGTCGTCCGGGAGATGGGCAAAAAAGCCTTGCAGTACGGGACGACGGAAGGATACCGCCCCTTAAAGGAATTCCTGTCGGATTCGATGCACAAATACGGGATTCCCGCCAAGCCGGAGAATGTGCTGCTGACCAATGGGTCCCAGCAAGCTCTGGACCTGATCGGCAGGATCTTCCTTGACCCGGGACGCTACGTGCTGACCGGCCGCCCGACCTACCTGGGAGCGATCCAAGCCTGGCGGGCATACCAGGCGAAATTCAATACCATGCAAGTGGATGAACACGGCATGGTCGTGGACGAGATCGAGCACGCCTATCAAAAGACCCTGGATGACAGCGGCCGACCGCCGGCCTTTATCTACGTGCTTCCCAATTTCCACAATCCCGCTGGGACCACCCTGTCGCTGGAGCGCCGCATCCAGCTGGCAGAGATCGCGACCAAACTGAATCTAGCCGTTGTGGAGGATGATCCTTACGGCCAGCTGCGCTATGAGGGCAAGGATATTCCGCCGATCTGCAACCTGATCCCTGAGCGGACAATTTACCTGGGGACATTTTCAAAGACCATGGCTCCGGGTTTACGGCTGGGATGGATCGTTGCCCCAGAAACCCTGATGAAGCGCTTCATCCAGGCCAAGCAGGGCTGCGACCTACACACCGGCACTTTGGTGCAGTATATCGCCAATGACATCTGCCAGCGGGGTATCCTGAAACCCCACATCAAGAAGATCCGCCGGGTCTATAAGGAGAGGCGTGATACCATGCTGGATGCCCTGGCCGAGTTCTGGCCCGAAGAATGCCAATGGACCAAACCCCACGGGGGGCTGTTCCTGTGGGCAAAGATCCCAGAGTCGATGGATACGGACCGGTTCCTGCGGGAGAAAGCCCTCCACGAGAAAGTCGCCTTTGTGCCCGGGGTGAATTTTTACCCCAACGGGGATGGAGGACACAACGCCATGCGCCTGAACTTCTCCTATTCTCCGCCTGATGTGATCGTTGAGGGCATCAAGAGGTTGGGGATCGCTCTTAAGAAAGAAATAAAGGCCAAATAGCACCTAAAGGAGATGAGTAGTATCCTATCAGGCGGGATGATTTTGATATACTATTGAACCACTGATTTTCAGCATTCAAAACCGCCGGTTGGTTCAGCGGTGGAGGAAAATTAAACAGAAGAGTTTTCCAAATCGAAGGAGGCACTCGTGTCACTGATTCAAGATGTAATAACCAAGACCAAAGAGAAGGATCCAGCCCAGCCAGAGTTCCATCAGGCTGTGAAGGAGGTCCTGGAGACCCTGGTCCCGACGGTGGACCGCCATCCGGAATTCGTCCAGGCCAAGATCTACGAGCGCATTGTTGAACCTGATCGGGTGATCATGTTCCGCGTACCCTGGATGGATGACGATGGAGAGGTGCACGTCAACCGCGGTTTCCGGGTGCAGTTCAACAACGCCATTGGCCCCTACAAGGGCGGCCTGCGCTTCCATCCCTCGGTCAACCTGGGCATCATCAAATTCCTGGGATTCGAGCAGATCTTCAAGAACTCCCTCACCACCCTGCCCATGGGCGGAGGCAAGGGAGGTTCCGACTTTGATCCCAAAGGCAAGACCGATACCGAAGTGATGAATTTCTGCTACGCTTTCATGCGCGAGCTGTTCCGGCATATTGGACCCGATACAGATGTGCCGGCTGGAGACATCGGCGTAGGCGGCAGGGAAATCGGCTACCTGTATGGATACTATAAAAAGATCCGCAACGAGCACACTGGCGTGTTGACCGGCAAGGGCATGGAATATGGCGGCAGCCTGATCCGGCCCGAAGCCACAGGTTATGGATCCGTTTATTTCGCGGCTGAAATGCTCAGCGTGCGGGATATGGAGATCAAGGGCAAGGCAGCCCTGGTCAGCGGTTCCGGCAACGTCGCTCAATACACGGTCGAGAAGCTGCTCGATCTGGGTGGAAAGCCGATCTCGCTGTCTGACTCGAGCGGCACGATCATCGATGAAAAAGGCATTGACCGGGACAAGCTTCAGTATGTCCTGGACCTGAAGAACGTCCGCCGCGGCCGCATCCAGGAGTACGCGGAGGAATACGATGTTCCTTATTACCCGGATATGAGTGTCTGGGATGTGGTCAAGAAAGAAGGCATCAAGGCTGAGCTGGCTTTCCCGTCCGCGACTCAGAACGAGATCAATGAGGAACACGCCCAGGCCCTGGTTGACAACGGGGTCATTGCTGTGTCCGAGGGCGCCAACATGCCTTCCACCCTACCCGCGGTAAAGATCTACCAGGAAAACAACCTGCTTTACGGCCCGGCCAAGGCTGCCAATGCAGGTGGTGTGGCTACTTCCGGCTTGGAAATGAGCCAGAACAGCCTGCGCCTGTCCTGGACCCGTGAGGAAGTGGACCAGCGATTGCACGGCATCATGAAGAGGATCCATCAGGAATCCCTGGATGCCGCCGAAGCCTATGGGGACCCGGGAAACTACTTGATGGGTGCCAATATCGCCGGCTTCCTGAAAGTCGCCAAAGCCATGCTGGCTTACGGCGTGGTCTAATCGCGACCGCTTTCAGAACCCCAAACACAGAAAAACCGCCAGCTGCTCCAGCTGGCGGTTTTCATTTCATGGTAAATGGGTTGCGCTAGCCGCCCCGCATCTCGCGTTCTGTGAACTGGACCAATTCCTTACCGGTCAGCTTTTCCTGAACTTTTCTGATGATCAGTTCCAAATGCCCATTGTTGGCCACAAAGTCAAGGGAGTCCCCCGGGATGGTCAGCACCGGGCAAAGATCGAAATTCTCGATCCACTGATCGTAAAGGGTGTTAAGCTGTTCCAGGTACAGCGGATCGATCTCTTCTTCGTAATCCCGCCCCCGCTGTTTGATCCTACCCAGCAGGGTGGGAACAGAAGCCTTGATATAGAGAACCAGGTCAGGCGGCGGTAAGAACTCGACCAGAGCCTGATAGAGCTCACGGTAGGTTTGGAAATCGCGCTCCGTGATCTGAGCATGCTGGTAAAGATTCTGGGCGAAGATCTCGGCATCCTCATAGACGCTGCGGTCCTGGATGACGGATCCGGGATGAACGCAGAGATCCTTGTGAGCTCGCAGACGCCGGGTCAGAAAGAAAACCTGGCTGTGAAAGGCCCAGGTTTGCATGTCTTTGTAAAAATCTGCCAGGTAGGGGTTCTCGCTTTCGGGTTCATAGAAGGGTGTCCAGCCGAGATTGCCGCATAGGTTTTGGACCAGGGTGGTCTTTCCAACACCGATATTACCAGCCACTGCCACAAACTTTTCCATAGACTCTCCCGAACGCTGTTGGACCTTTCCTGCATTTTACTACTTTAAGGTGAGCTGATTGAGGGGCTATCTTAAAATATTGCCGACCGCAGGGCAGTTCCCTCAAAAAACAACCCGGCTTCCAATCTGAAAGCCGGGCGGGTTGGTTCGAACGAAGCGATCTCGGGGGATGGATCAGTTGCCGAGATGCATGGGCATGATCACATGCAGGAAGTTGTCCTCTCCCACGGGCCGGATCACGCCGGGGCTGGTGGGTTTGGAGGTCTCCAGCGCCACGTTGGCTGTGCTGATCACATCCAGCACCTCCCTCAGGTAGCGGACGTTGAAGGCGACGATGATGTCCTCACCTTCAATGGTGGCATCCATGATCGCCTGGCTGGAACCGGTCTCCTCGGATTGACCGGAGATCTCGACCTCGCCGGGCGAATTCTCTTCAGGACCGGGCCGGATGTTGACCTGGGCGATCAGTGAGCCTTCCCTGGCGAAGATCTCAGCCTGCTTGCAGGATTTCAGAAA
The DNA here is from genome assembly GCA_045888315.1 of Anaerolineales bacterium. GTDB lineage: Bacteria > Chloroflexota > Anaerolineae > Anaerolineales > UBA11858 > B10-G9. Next base: position 20,216 of record JBGCVQ010000038.1, read on the forward strand.
GGCAGAGGTAGCCAGAATGGTCCGGGTCTGATGCTCCTTAGGGATGATCTGCTGGTAATCCGGGAAGGTGCCCTCGATCAGCTGGGAGGTGAGCTCGATATCCTTGGTGCGGAAGATCACCTGCCCCCGTTCTGGGGGAAGTGCCATGGTGACGACCTCACTGCCGTCGTTGCTGATGCGAGCCAGCTCGCTCAGAGCCCGGGCTGGAATGACCGCCTTGACCGGAGAGGAAACCGGAGAGGACAGCTTGGCGGTTCTGACCGAGAGGCGGAAGCCGTCGGCTGCGGCCAGGGTGATCGTGTTGTCTTCCACGGTAACCAGCACGCCGGTCAGGATCGGCCGGGCCTCATCATGGGAGGCGGCGAAGACCACCTGTTTGATCATCTCCTTGAAATCGGTCACGTTGATCTCGATTCCCGCTTCCAGGTCAGGGGAGGGCATGGGTGGGAATTCCTGAGCGTCGATGCATTTGATATCTGTGTTCAGCGGACCGCTCTTGATATTCAAAGTCTGGGTAGGCTCATGGAGAGCGATATCGGTTTTCGCGGGTGGAATAGTGCTGACCAGGTCGGTAAAGGTCCGAGCAGGCACAGTGGTGGACCCTTCTTCTTCGATCTTGGCCCCGATCCAGCAGGTGATGCCCATCTCCAGATTGGTCGCCGACAAGCGCAGGCGGCCGTCATCTGTAGCCACGAGGATGTTGGAGAGAACGGGCAGTGTGCTGCGGGGGGAGACAGCACGGGAGACAATGCTCAGTCCGTGAGCGAGGTTTTCTTGGAGGACGGAGATCTTCATAATTACTTCCTATTCTGGCAGTGCCGCATCGGCTGGTCGATTGTACAGTAAGTATACAATGAAATAAAGATTTAGGCTATTAATTTTTGTTAGCTCGCTGATTCCAGACTCCCAGAGGCGGATTTTGAGGGAAAAACCTACTTGCTGCCCCTATTCCAGAGAGGATTTGACACCCCTGAAGGGTCGTGATATCATCCATCTACAAATCAAGATGCCCCTAAGGCACTCTTATCCAGAGAGGTGGAGGGACCGGCCCTGTGAAACCTCGGCAACCGGGCAGCGCTCTGCGCTGCAGATGGTGCCAACTCCGACAGGTGTATTCTGGAAGATGAGAGGGTAATCCTGAACTGATGCCCTTTCCTGTTGTACCGGAGGGGCAATTTCTATTAAATGGAAAGGTCAATCTCAGGAGGGACCATGAGCGACACATTCAACAGCGTTCCCAGTTTGTTATTCACTTCGGAATCGGTCACAGAAGGCCATCCGGATAAAATGTGCGACCAGATCAGCGACGCGGTGCTGGATGCCTGCCTGGCGCAGGATCCCCGATCGCGGGTGGCTTGTGAAACCGCCACCAAGACCGGCTACGTGATGCTGCTAGGGGAAATCACCACCTTGGCCGATATCAATTATGACAAGTTAGCCCGTGATGTGATCACGGGCATCGGCTATGATAGGGCGAAAAAAGGTTTTGACGGCCACACCTGCGGCGTGCTGGTGGCGATCTCCCAGCAGTCCAGCGATATCGCCCAAGGAGTTGATGAAGCTCAGGAAGCCAGGTCGGGGGAAATGAGCGAAGAAGAGGTCGAGGCCATCGGAGCCGGGGATCAGGGCATGATGTTTGGCTACGCCTGCGACGAAACACCTATGCTGATGCCCATGCCTATCTACCTGGCTCATAAGCTCTCCCGGCGCCTGGCGGAAGTACGCAAAGGCGGCATCCTGGATTGGGTGCGGCCTGATGGGAAAAGCCAGGTAACGATCGAGTACCAGCACGGTAAGCCTGTCCGGGTGGACACGGCCTTGATCAGCACCCAACACGAGCCCACTGTCTCTCAGGAAGAGATCCGCGAAGCGATTCTCAAAGAGGTTATCCTCCCGGTTCTGCCGGAAGAGATGATAGATGATCAACTCAAAGTGTTTGTCAATCCTACCGGCCGCTTTGTGACCGGAGGTCCGCTGGGAGATGCCGGTCTCACCGGCCGTAAGATCATTGTTGACACCTATGGCGGCATGGGACGCCATGGAGGCGGCGCCTTCTCAGGAAAGGACCCCACGAAAGTGGACCGCTCCGGAGCGTATGCTGCCCGCTGGGTCGCCAAGAACCTGGTGGCCGCTGGCCTAGCCAGCCGCTGTGAGATCCAGGTTTCCTACGCGATTGGAGTAGCCCATCCGCTGAGCGTCCTGGTAGAAACCTTTGGGACCGGGACGGTGCCCGATGAGAAGATCATCTCCCTGGTAAATGAGTTCTTTGATCTGCGCCCAGGCGCTATCATCCGCGATCTGCAGCTGCGCCAGCCGATCTATCAGCAGCTGGCTGCCTACGGCCACTTCGGCCGTGATGACCTGGATCTGCCCTGGGAGATTACGGATCGGGCTCCGGAGATCAGGAAAGCGGCTGGATTATAATCCTAACTCTCTGAACAGAAACATCAACAGGGCCGCTAGCAGCGGCCCTGTTTGTTTACCTTGAACAGATCCGGTCCTGGATCTATAAAAGAATCATCCTATTGTTCTGGGGCCGTGACCTGCAGGTCCCTGCGGCTCTACAGATGGGGCTCAAAAGCCTTTTGAAGCTGCTTTTTGGGTTTGAACCCGGTGACTCGCGCGGCAACTTCGCCGTGAACGAACAGCAGCAGCGCGGGAATTCCCATCACGCCCAGCTGGATAGGAATTTGCTGATTGGTATCAACGTCCATTTTATAGACGCGGGCTTTTCCCTCCCATTCTCCAGCCAATTCCTCCACCAGGGGAGTGACCATCTTGCAGGGTCCGCACCAGGCTGCCGTGAAGTCCAACAGTACTGGCAAATCCGACTGGAGCACTTTTTCTGGGAATTCATTCTCACTGATATAGGGTACCTCTGCCATACCTTCCTCCATAATCTGCAGATCCATTCACTGTTTTTATTGCGCTGCCTCAGCCCGGTCGGGGAGGCATCAGCGTCAAATTATACCAAAGCCACCTGGGATCCCCTGGGTGTCTTCTCAACCAGTAGCTGGGTTGAAAAGGCTTCCTTGATCTCCTCCACATGGGTGATCACCAGGATCTTTTCAAAGTCTCCCTGGACGAGATTGATTGCTTCGATCAAGCGCTGCCTGCCAATCGAATCCTGGCTGCCGAACCCCTCGTCGACTACCAGGGTTTGCAGCCTGGCTCCAGCTCGCTGGGCCAGAATATGGGATAGAGCCAGACGAATGGCGAAATTGATCCGGAAGGATTCCCCGCCCGAGTACATCTCGTAGTCGCGAACCCCGGCTTGGTCCCGGATCTGGATATCCAGGGTCTCTTTTTTATCTTCCCGGCTGGAAGACTTATAATCCCGCTGGGTGATGAATCGGACGGACATATCGCCCCCGGTCAATCTGTCCAGGATCTGGTTGGCTTTGGCCTCGATATTGGGCAGGGCTTGCTCGATCAGCAAGGCGGGGACACCGTCTTTGCCGAAGGCTCCTTCCAGCTGTTGGTAGCCCTTTATGCGGTGGGCAATATCCTCCCGCTGAGCCGAGAGCTCTTCCTGGCGCTCCTTCTGGCTTTGTAGAACAGCCACTTTTTGTTGGGCAGCCCCGACATCGCGCTGGAGAATATTCTCATTTTCCTTGCGGTCCAGAAGCGCGCGTTCTGCCTGATGAGTTTCTGGAGCGTTTTCCTGGGCATTCTCCAAACGCTGCTTAGCCTGGCTGTACTCTTTCTCTTCCTTCTGGAGGCTTTTCCTGTCCTTTTGCAGCTGTTCCCGTAATTCGGAGATCTCCCGGTCCAGCGGTTTGAGGGCGGCTTCTGCTTTATCCAGCTCGGCCTTTTTATCCTGTATTGCAGCACCTTGATTGGCCAGGTCCCTGACCCGGTCATGTTCTGCTGCATCGTATCCGATCGCCTTCAATTCGGTATTGATCTTCTCTAGCTCACTCTTGGCATCCTGGGCGTAGGATTCCTTCTTGAGGCTTGCCTGGACCTTCTCAAGGACCCCCTGCTGTTTCTTATCCCACTCGCTTTTTTGTTGATTGATGGCTGCCAGCTGATTGTCGATCCTGTCTCCTTCCGCCTGGAGTGACCGCAGCTTGCTTTCGGCTAAGCTCAATTGGGTGATCTCCAGCTGGAGATCCTTTACGACCTGGTCAGCCTCTTTCAAAGTGGCTTGATTCTCACGGTAGCGGTCTCCCAGTTCCTTGCCTTGGATTTGGAGATCCTCTATCAGGAGGGACCGATCTTCCTCGGAGAGCTCTTGCCCACAGAGCGGGCACAGGGCGCCTTCAGCTTCCTGAAGGTCCAGGATGCGTTTCTTTAGATCCTGCATTTCCTGGAAGAGCCGGGGATTTTCCGCCTTGGCTTCTGCCTGGCGTTGGCGGGCAAGATCCAGCTCCTCGACTTTCCTGTCCCGCTCCTGGATCTCCTTTTGAGCTGCCTCGACCTGCTCCAGGAGTTTATTCTTCTCTGTTTTCAGCTCAGGGATGCGCTTCAGGTTCCGCTCCAGCTCTCCCTGGAGGGAGAGGAGAGAGGTTTCTTCCTGCAGCAAGCGGGCTTTCTCAGCCGCGATCCGCATCAGGGGCTCTTGCCTCTTGATCTCGCTTTCCCGGAATTTTTCCGCTGTGGCTTCCCATTTGGCCAATGAATCCTGAGCAGCCTGCCAGTCTTGAAAGGCTATCTGGATGGTATCAGCCTGGTGGAGGATCCCCTGGTATTCGGCTTGTTCTTCAACCCGCTGGGTGAGTTTGTCTTCGTCGCGAGCTAGCTGGGCTTGATTCTCCTCCAGATGGCTTGCCATGCTCGCAACCAGCTTGCCCTGTTCTTCCAGGGTCGATAAAGCAGCCTGGAGCTCTTCCAGGGCTTTTTCCGCTTCCTGCCTTTTTGATTGGGCTTCAGCCAGCTGAGTTTCGAGATCCTTCAGGCGCTGCTGGCGCTGGTCCTCTTCAGCCAATTCTGCTTCGATCTCAGCCAAGCGGCCATCCAGGCGGTTAAGCTCACTGTCTGCTTTCCTCCTGTGGTCCAAGGCCCTTTTTCGAAATGTTTCCCAGATCTCCAATCCCAGGATCTGGGACAGGATCTTCTTCCTGGCCGCGGGGGTGTGCTGAGTGAACTGATCAGCTTCTCCCTGCAGGAAGAAAGAGGCATTTACAAAAGATTCGTAATCCAGGCGCAGGATATCAACGATCTTCTGGTCAGTTTCCCGCATCGTGCGCTCGGTGAGGGGGTTCCAGACGGGTGACCCGCTGTCATCCTTGTCGGAGCGGATGAACAGATCCAATTCTTTGGTCTCTCCCCGGGGATTTACTCGCCTGACCCGGTACTGGTTCCCCTCATATTCGAAGACCAGACTGACCTCTGCCCGCTGGGAATCAAGGTTGATGACCGATTCATCGTGCTTCCTGGCTCTGCCGAACAAGGCCCAGGTGATCCCATCCAGGATGGAGCTTTTTCCAGCACCGTTCTCTCCAGTGATGCAGGCCAGGTCGAAGCTGGTGAAATTGATTTCCACCGGCTCTTTATACGAGAGAAAACCTTCCATGGAGAGGGAGATCGGGATCATGTACCTATGATAACAGAAATGCCCCCGGACGGAATTGCCTGCTTAGTGGCCGATCTCTCCCTTGACCGTCTGCAGCAGCTTTTCCGCCTGCAGATCTGAGAGACAGTAGTAGGTTGCCCCCAAATGCTCTGCGATCTCTTCCGCTAAGCCCTTATCAAATTCCTTGTGCTCCATATTGATGACCACGCTGGGAATCTGGTCCTGGGCAAATTTCTCGGCGATCTTGTAGGCTTCCTCCTGGGGAGGCATTTTAGTCATCGAGACATTACCGACCCCGTCCGTGAGCAGGATCATCAAGGACTGGATATCGGGGTGAGCCAGTTCTTCCCGCTTGATGACTTCGTATGACAGGTTCAAGCCTGCTGAGAGCGGAGTCTTTCCGCCAATGGGGATATCTGCCAGATAACGGCGGGCCAGCTCAACCGAATTAGTGGGCGGCAGAACGATCTGGGCCCGGTCCTTCTGGAAAACGATCATGCCCACCTTGTCACGGCGCTGGTAGGCATCTGTCAGCAGGGAAAGCACCGCGCCTTTAGCTGCGCTCATCCTCTCAGCGACAGCCATGGACCAGGAAGCATCCACCACGAAGAGGATCAGGTTAGAGGTTTGTTTGACGCGCACTTTACGCTGCAGGTCGTACTTGCGGATCGAGAATGCCAATTTGTCGTCTGGGGTATGGCGGACTTTCTGGAAGGGTGCAGCAGCGCGAATGGTGGCATCGAAGGCAATATCGGATAGCTCGCCGTTAGCAGGGCGAGCCTGGATATAACGTCCCCGCTTGGTTTCGGTCCGGGTCTGGGATCTGCGCCCGCTGGAGCGTCGATTCTGGTGGTCTAGAGGTGCTTCGAGCTTATCCGGGTCAATCGTATCGCCGATCTTGACCGGGCTGCCGCCTTCCCACCAAGCAGAGTTGGCCCCTTCAAAAACCTCTCCGCTTCCGGCATCTGCGGGCACTTCCAGCCGGGGGGCGTCAGCTACGGTGTTTACGAGTGTTTTTTTTTATCCCCGTTCTCCCCCTGCTCGCCGCCAGACATCTCCTCACTTTCAGCTGGTTCGCCTTCGCCGTCAACCGAGGCACCCACTAGCTGATCGATCTTCTCTGCCAGCTCTTCAGCCGAGATCTCGGCTTGCTGGAAGGGTCCGCGCTTGATGCGGTGGGGGTAGGCCAATTCAGCAGCCAGCCCGATATCGCGGCCGGTGATGGCTTTTCTGCCTTCAAAGGCGGCATGGGCCCGGGCTGTTTTGAGGATCACCAGATCAGATCGGTGACCGTCCACCTGCAGGGAAGTGCTCAGGTTGGCGATATCTACCAGATTGCGTGAGCTGTACTGCACGTCTGGCAGCAGCTTCCTGGCGCGCTGGATCTGGTCAGAAAGCTCGATTTCCTTGGGCATCCATTCTTCCCGGAAAGCCTCGGGATCCTCCTCGTAGGCTAGGTGACGCTCCATGATCAGCACTCTTTCATGTGTTTCGCGAATACCGCGGATATCCACAGAAAGCGCAAAGCGGTCCAGCAGCTGGGGCCGGAGGTCGCCTTCTTCAGGGTTCATGGTGCCAACCAGGATGAAGCGGGCTGGATGAGCAAAGGAGATGCCTTCCCGCTCGACGATATTCATCCCCATGGCGGCAGAGTCCAGCAGCAGGTCGACCACGTGGTCGTCCAGCAGGTTGACCTCATCGATATACAGCAATCCCCGGTTGGCATCAGCCAGCACGCCTGGCTCAAAATGGCGCTCACCTTTCTGGATGGCTTTTTCGATATCCAGGGTTCCCACTACGCGGTCTTCGGTGGCAGAGACCGGGAGGTTCACAAAGGGAGTGGGAAGCATCTCGATCTTGCGTTTGGCTCCATCCCTGGATTTTTCCCGGCATTCTGTGCACCAGGTTGTCGGCCGGTTGGGATCGCAGCCAAAGCGGCAGTCGGCAAAAGTCTCAACTTTAGGCAGTAGGGCGGCTAAGGCCCGGGCAGCAGTGGATTTCGCTGTACCGCGTTCGCCTCGGATGAGCACGCCCCCGATGCGCGTGTTAACGGCATTCAAGACCAAGGCTCGTTTCATGCGCTGCTGGCCAACGATTGCTGTAAAGGGATAGATTGCAGTCATAGGGTTCCTTCTAGCTGGGCAAAATCAGCATCCATATGCTTATTTACATTATAAACATCATAATTATTAGTGATGTTCTTTGCCCGGCACTATCTTACCACAAAGGTTTACAAGTTGATATTTGCACTGTATAATAACCTCCATTCTAAAACGGAGCGTGCCAAATTTATGGAAGAAATGAAGTCCCGAGAAGGGGGAGATGCGATGAGCGATAATTCCTCCCCTGAAGAAATTATGGATATGGCAGCCCTCTTAGCCCAGGAAGGTCTGGGTTTGGGCAACATCCCCGAAAGGGGAGATATCCGCAAGGGCGTAATTACCGCAATTACCCCTAATGAGATCCTGATCGACGTCCAGTCCAAAGCCGACGGCCTGATCGCAGGTCGAGAGCTGGAGGGGATCAACCCCAGAACGCTGGATGGATTCAAGGTCGGTGATGAGATCAACGTTTATGTCCTGGAACCGGAGGACATCAACGGTCACGTTGTGCTTTCCTACACACGAGCTCAGGAAGAAAAAGACTGGGAAGTCGTGGAAGAGAAGCTGGAAAGCGGCGATGTGATCACCACGGTCGTGGAAGGCTACAACAAAGGCGGCCTGCTAGTCCCGGTCGGCCAGCTGCGCGGATTCGTGCCGGGCTCGCTGGTCAGCGTTTTCCGGGAAGGCGACGGCGCCTCGCCGGAGGATCGCTGGGGAGATGTCATCGGCCAGGAGATCACTCTCAAGGTCATTGAAGTGGACCGATCGCGCCAGCGCTTGATCCTCTCTGAACGGGACGCCATCGGTGAAACCCGGGAGGCTATCAAGGACCAGCTGCTCGACAACCTCTCTGTAGGTGACCGGGTCACCGGCTATGTCAGCAGCCTGGCGGATTTTGGCGCATTCGTCAACATCCAGGGAGTGGACGGCCTTGTCCACCTTTCAGAGCTGTCCTGGGATCATGTCGATCACCCCAGTGATCTGGTCAAAGTCGGCCAGGAGCTGGAGGTCGAGGTTATCAGCATCGATGAGGAAAAACGGCGCATTGGCCTATCTATGAGACGGCTGCAGGATAACCCCTGGATCGAAAAAGCAGAAGAGATCCAGGAAGGCCAGCTCATCCAGGGTACGATCACCAACATCACAGATTTTGGCGCCTTTGCACGCATTGAAGACACGGATCTGGAAGGTTTGATCCACATCTCGGAACTGAGCATGGAGCGGGTTGGGCATCCCTCGGAAGTTGTCACTGTAGGAGAAACCCTGGCCCTGCGGGTGATCAGCCTGGATATGGAAAGACACCGCATCGGCCTCAGCCTGGAGAAGGTCGATTCCCCGGAATATGCCGATATCGACCTGGAGCAAATCCAGGAAGAGCTGACCGAGGAAGGCGGCCTGGAGAAGATCCTCTCTGGATCCGATGAGGAAGAACAACCTGAAGAGGTCTCTGAGGAACCAACGGCTGAGATCACTCCTGACCAGGAGGCAGACGCTGAAGAGGAACTGACCCCAGAAGAGGAGCCAACTCCCGAAGAAGAGGATGAAGAGGAAGAAGCGCCTTC
>JBGCVQ010000039.1:0-1514 GCA_045888315.1 Anaerolineales bacterium
AACCTCGGAGGTCGGTCGGAGTTCAGCGGGCGCCCCAGAGGACAAAGACGATGATCATCGCCAAACCGATCAGGAAGCGGGCTACGAAGGATAACCCCCAGCCAGTCAATAAACCCTTGGTGACCCCCCAGGCAGCCTGGCTGTCACGCAGGCGGGCGTACTCCAGCAGGAACAGGAGAGTGGGCGCAGCTATGATCCCGCCCAAGGGGGGGAAAGCAAAGGTACCTGCCAGGCCGGCCAATAAGGCGCCGGCGATCGAGGTCCAGCTGGCGCCAGCCTGGCGAGCTTTGCCCCCCATCAGCACGTTATCCACCAGCGTCCCGGCAATCATCAGGATGGTGATCACAACCAGAACCCAGATCTCCTGGGTCGCAAAGCCCGTGACCACCCCCTGGATCAACGCAGCAGCCCAGATGATCACCACACCGGGGTAGATGGGGATGATCATGCCTATCAGCCCGACGGCCATGATCATGTAGATGAGAATATTAAGGGATAGATTCAACCAATTAGGCATGGTGTCAACCTCGGAGGTCGGTAGGACCTCCGAGGTCTCCTGATCAAGGTTCTAGGATTTCGATGCCGCCCATCCATGGCAGCAGGACCTCGGGGACCAACACGGAGCCGTCTTTCCGCTGGTTGTTTTCCAGGACCGCGATCAATACTCTCGGCAGACCCAAGGCCGACCCGTTCAGGGTGTGAACGAAGCGGGTGTTCTTGCTCTCTTCCGGGTAATAGCGGATGGCGGCTCGGCGAGCCTGGAAATCACGCGTATTGGAGACCGAGGAGACTTCCAGCCATTCTTGGCAGCCGGCTGCCCAGACCTCGATATCGGAGGTGTAGGCAACGGCAAATCCCAGATCCCCGGTGCACTGGTTGCTGACCCGGTAGGGCAGCTTGAGAAGCTGGCAGATACGTTCCGCGTCAGCTAACATGCGCTGGAACTGGTCCTCTGAATCCTCTGGCCGGCAGTACACATACATCTCGACTTTATCGAACTGGTGCCCGCGCTTGATCCCGCGCACTTCCCGGCCAGCACTGATCTTCTCCCGACGGAAGCAGGGAGTGTAGGCGGTATAGGAGATCGGCAGGTCGCTTTCCTCCAGGATCTCGTCCTTGTGGAGGCTGGTCAAGGGTACCTCGGCGGTGGGGACCCACCAGAAATCCTCCTCGTGGTCTCGGTAGAGATTATCGGCAAATTTCGGGAGCTGGCCAGATGCATAGACCACCTCTTCTTTGACCATAAAAGGCGTGTAGCGCTCTTGGTAGCCCTGCTTGATGAGCGTGTCGAGCATGAAGCTGATCAGGGCCCGCTGGAGCCGGGCACCAGCCCCGTTCAGGACGTAGAAGCGCGTGCCTGATAATTTCACGCCCCGTTCAAAATCCAGGATGCCCAGAGCCGGACCCAGATCCCAGTGAGGTTGGGGTTCGAAATCAAATTCCGGGAGCTCCCCAACGGTCTTTTGGACCTGGTTTTCGCTGTCATCTGCACCGAGCGGGACCCGTTCGTCCGG
>JBGCVQ010000040.1:0-1419 GCA_045888315.1 Anaerolineales bacterium
GATGGTAGTCCAGAACAGGTATATCAATCGATTGAATATACTGATCAGGGAAAAGGCCCAGCTGTGCTCATCTCCCACGGTGGGGGAGGCGGCTGTGATATGGGTATCTGGTTAGGCCAGGTAATCGGGGATGGGTATCACTTCATCGCCCCGTCCCGCTTTGGTTACCTGCGGTCTCCCTTACCGGTAAATCCAACACCACAAAGACAAGCAGATACATTAGCAAAACTGCTGGAGGCCTTGAATATCGAATCGGTCATTCAGATTGGCCTTTCTTCAGGAGGTCCAGCTGCGCTGCAGTTCACCCAGCGCCATCCTGACCGCTGTAAGGGATTGATTTTGCTGTCCGCGATCAGCCGTTCCTTGCCGCCTTTGCCTTTTATGTTAAGGATGCTTTACCCGCTGATCTTGCGGTCTGACTTTATCCCCTGGTTCATTTATGAAAACTGGCCGGATTTTGTGTACCGTTCGAATGGTGTGAACCAGAGTACCTTGCAAGAGATCAAGAAAGATCCTGGGAAAATAGAGCTTCTTGACCAGCTCTTTCTGACGACTTTTCCGGCAAGTATGCGCCGCCTGGGGATGATCAATGACCAGCAGCAATGCGCAAACCTCCCTGATAATCTATTAATGTCGATTCATGTCCCGACTTTGGTGATCCACGCCATTGATGATCCAATCGTGCCCTTTGAATTTGGAGAGTATTCAGCGAAAAAGATACCTGATGCAGAGTTTGAGCTCATTCCTGAAGGTGGGCATTTTTGTACGATCACTCATCAAGAGATCGTCATACCCAGAATCAGGAAGTTCCTTGCAGAGAACAGTCATTAATTCGATCACACACTAATTTTTAAATTCAACAACTTTTAGACCGGTTTTTTTAATGCCGGCTCCCCTGGAAGTAACAAAAACCGGATCATCTGCGTTATTATAATGATATCGAGTCCTTCGTGGATCTCTATCATAGAATACTCATCTCTATCATTATGGAGGTCATTATGAATTGCCATCGTAAGTATTTGCCCCTACTGGCGATCCTGGTGCTGCTGATCGCCGGCTGCAGCCCATCTGCCAGTGTCGAGCCCGTCTCGGAAGCCGATCTGCAGGCGACCATCGAAGCCGCCGTGATCCACACGGCGGTGGCCCAGACCCTGACCAGCGCGGGCAGCGGGGAAAGCGCGGACACTGCGGCCGGGGAGGATTCTCAGGCGGAAACCCCGGAGCCGGCCGCAGCAACCCCGGAACCCGAGCCCACCGCCACGGTCGAGCACCTGGTTTATCCGGGCGAGCCCGGCAACCCCAACACCTGGGTCTCGGATAATTCCACCAAAGCCCGGGCAGCGGAAAAAAGCACGGGTGCCGATCTCTTCAACACCAATTTCCTGGAGCGGCCTTTCACTTCCCAGGTGATGGATTATC
>JBGCVQ010000040.1:1519-9750 GCA_045888315.1 Anaerolineales bacterium
AACCAGGTCCAGCTGGCCTTCAAGCACAGCCTGATCGGCAATGACGCCTCGTTTGCTTTCGGCGGCTGGGCGGACGAGGGGCTGAGGGATCCCGGCGCTTTCGATTACAACGATTCCATGACCTTTGACCAGGCTGGGTCCCCTTACGCGGAAAGCAGCAAGTACCCCATCAAAGAGCTGGCGATGGTGGACAATACCTGCCGCTGGACCTATGGGTATGAGCCAACCACCGCCTTCCCGGGGCTGTGCCCCCTGCCAGCGACGCCCACACCGACCCCGCAGCCGGGTTCGATCGCGGGCGGTGTCTTTAACGATATGAACGGGAACGGAGTCCGCAATGGAGGGGAGCCGGGCATCTCCGGCGTCACTGTTCGCCTCGGCCACGGTGCCTGCGGATCGACGGGCGCCGGCAATACCACCACAGCCGGCAATGGCAGCTTTGCGTTCAATGACCTGCCAGCCGGGACCTACTGCGTGTCGGTCAACATCATCTCCGACTGCGGAGGATGGCTGCCAACGACCGTCACTCAGCGGACCGTCACTGTAGGGCCCGGGGAAGCCAAGCTGATCGCCTGGTTCGGCTATGCGGTCTATATTTGCTGATCTGGAAATTGACAAGTAGAGCTGCAGGCGTTGGAAATTTGAGTGCGAGCATCACCATCGCCATCGAAAGGGTACTTGTGAGAGTCACAGGTACCCTTTTGTGCGCTTGAACCCTCCCACCGGGAACCACGGCCAGGCGGTCCACTTACGGAACCCATTCTTAGGTAGGGTTGGGAATCAACAATTCAGTCGATGCCGCACCCTGAGTATCGGTATATAATGGCTTCCGTAGGCTGTATTCCAGAATTCCATTTTGGCCAAGGGGATCGTCAAGAAGCAAGGGCACACTCCATGGAAGCAGACCAGGATAGGACTCCACTAGGATCGCTGCGTCGCTTGATCCCCGATTTGAAAGTCCATAAGAAATGGCTGTGGCTGGTTTGGGCTACGGCCTTTCTGGCCGGGATTATGGAATTCCTTAACCCTTTCCTGCTGAAAACGCTGACCGATACCGCTGTTGCGAAACAGGCAGAAAGATTCTGGCAGCTGGTGATACTGGCTGCAGGGGCGATGGTGATTGACGCGATTTTGAAATACTATTCCCGCATCGTCTCCACCCGCTATGAGATCTATACCATTCGCGACCTGCGGAACCGGGTCTCAGCCCATATCCAGCGGCTCCCCATTTCCTACATAGACAGCGTTCATTCAGGAGACCTGGTTTCCCGGTTGAATAATGATATGGACCGGATCGCCCAGCTCCCCAGGCGAGCCAGCGAGCTGGTGATGCAGCCGGTCGTTTTTCTGTTGGGTTTCAGCTACCTGCTATTCCTGAGCTGGAAGCTGCTGCTGGCGACCTGCATTCTCATCCCCGTCTCGGCTGTGCTGTATGACAAGGTCGTCAAACCCATGCAGGCTCATTCCCAGAAGGAGCTGGAGCACCTGGCTCGGGCGAATGCGGTCACCCAGGACGCCATCCAGGGGATTTACATCATCAAAGCCTACAACCTTCAGAAGCTGCTGACTGAAAAATACCAGAAGATCGCCGAGAATGTCCGCAAGGAAGGTCTGGAGATCGACCGAAGGAGGGCGTTGGAATTTGCCGTGTTCCTGATGCTGCGCTATATCCCCCAGCTGGTGGCGCCCCTATATGGGGGCTACCTGGCTTTCCGGGGCGAGATCAGCGTGGGCGCCCTGATCGCCAGCAACTACTTGATCTGGATGGTTTTCATCCCGGTGGAAACTATGCTGGGGTGGATCCGCAGCCTCCGCGAGGTAGCCCCGGCCGTGGAGCGGGTCTTTGAGATCCTCGATCAGCCGGCCGAGGATGGCATAGCGGGTGAATTTGCACCTGTCAAGGACGCCAAAGCAGTCTCATTTGAATCGGTCAGTTTTCATTACGGCGAGGAAACCCAGATCCTCGATGATTTCACCCTGGAGGTGGACGAAGGGCAGGTGGTCGCCCTGGTAGGGTCCAGCGGATGTGGAAAAAGCACTGTCCTTAAATTGCTGTGCGGATTTTACCGCCCCCAGCAGGGAGAGATTCGGATCGCAGGACAGGACATCGTTCTATCGGGCATCCGGGAAGCCCGTAAACGGGTTTCCCTGGTCTCCCAGGAAACCTATCTGTTCCCGACCACCATCGCTGAGAATATCGCTTATGGAAAGGTCGGGGCATCCCAGCAGGAGATCGAGGAGGCGGCCCGGGCGGCCAATGCCCACGATTTCATCACCGGCCTTCCCCAGGGATACCAAACCCAGGTTGGCGAATGGGGCTCCAGGCTGTCAGGCGGGGAAAAGCAGCGCATCTCCCTGGCCAGGGCCATTCTCAAAGACGCCCCGATCCTGCTCCTTGATGAGCCTACCTCTGCCCTGGACGCCCAATCAGAAGCGGTCGTGCAGGAAGCCCTGGAGCGCTTCATGCAGGGCCGGACCGTTTTGGTAATTGCCCACCGCCTGGCCACCATCAAGAATGTCGATCAGATCGTCGTGCTCGACCAGGGCCGCCTGGTGGAGTGTGGTACCCATGCGGAATTGATGGGTTCCGAGACGCTCTATCAACGGCTTTACCTCAAACAGACCGACCTGGAGGGCAGCCATGGCTAAACCTTTCCGCGAACGGGAACTGGTGCGCATCCTGGCCCTGCTGGAATCCAAGGTCTGGATCTATTTTGCCGCCTCCCTGGTCAGCGCAGGTGTGCTGGGATTCTCGTTTAATCTGGTACTGGCCTTCATCCAGATGGACGTCATGAACGCTGCGGTCAGCGGAGAGTTCGGCCTATTAAGAAAAGCCCTGATCTTGGCCGGTGTCACTTTTGTAACGGGTGTTCCCCTCCTGATCGGGGCCCGGTATGTCATCGCCCTGTTCGAGAAGCTGGCGCTCACCAAGACTCGCGTGATGACCTTCCGCAAGATCGTGGACCTTGAGATCAGCCATTTCGACCAGCAGCACAGCGGCGATCTGATCTCTCGCTGCACGAATGACCTCAATACGCTCGGCGCCATCTATTCCCGGCTGATCCCCACCTTGCTGTTTGGCCTGGTGCTGGGGCTGGTGGGGATCATCTCCGTCTTTGTCCTGAACTGGCAAATGGGTATTCTGGCTTTGGTGTTGGGGTTATTGACTACCTGGGTCAGCACGGCTTTATCTAACCCCCTGCGCGCCAAGAGCACAGCCATCCAGGAATCCCTCAGCAAGCTCACCCAGCAGCTCAGCGATATCCTGCAGGGCCTTCCTGTGACGAAAATGTTCCAGCTTGAGGAAACCACCCAGCAGCTGTACAGCGCAGCGAATCAGGGGAACGCCCAGGCGGCCCTTGATCATGCTGGCGTCCAGGCCATCTATGATGCCCTCAACGCCCTCATCAGCTGGATCCGGACAGTGGGAACACTGGCCTTCGGCCTTTTCTTGCTGGGGAACGACCAGGTGGGTTTAGGAGCCATCGTGGCCGCCATCCACCTGCAGAGCAATGCCAGTTTCATGTTCACCAACCTGGGAGACTTTGTGACCAATATCCAGCGCTCCCTGGCCGGATCTGCCCGGGTCTTCGAACTGCTTTCCTGGCCTACGGAAACCATGGAAGGCAAGTCTTTAGCGGCCGGCGGAGAGAACGCACCCAGGTCAGCCGCGGTGATCGAGATGCGGGAGCTGAGTTTCCGGTATTCGGATCCGGATCGATCAGGTGATCAGCAGACTGACCGCAATTTGCTCGATCATATCAATATCTCGATCGCCGAGGGGCAGTTCGTAGCCCTGGTCGGTCCCAGCGGCGGAGGGAAAAGCACCCTGGTCAAGATCCTGATGGGACTGTACCCTGTCAGTGAAGGGACTCTGCGGGTCAATGGTAAGGCGCTAGCTGACTATCCCCTGGAAGAACTGCGGGACTTGATGGCCTATGTTCCCCAGGACGCCTACCTGTTCGACGGCACGATCGAGGAGAACATCCGCTACGGCAGACCAGGAGCCACCATGGAGGAAGTCACCGCGGCTGCCAGGTCCGCCAACGCTCATGAGTTCATCCTTGAACAGCCGGAGGGCTACCAAACCCTGGTCGGAGAACGGGGAGCACGCCTTTCGGGGGGCCAGCGGCAGCGGATCGCCATTGCCCGGGCTCTGCTCAAGGACGCCCCTCTGCTGCTGTTGGACGAAGCCACATCCGCCCTTGATTCCGAATCGGAAGCGGTCGTTCAAAAGGCGCTGGAAACCCTGATGAAAGGGCGGACCACGATCGCCATTGCCCACCGGCTCTCAACCATCCAGCATGCCGATCAGATCTATGTCATGCAGGCAGGGCAGGTCGTGGAACAGGGCAGCCACAACTTACTACTGGAGAGCGGCGGAGTGTATGCGGAGCTCTATACCCTGCAAGCTGCGGGTGGAGAGACTGTCTCGTAGGCATATGCTCTGGCCTGGAAACGAATGGATCAGAAAAAAAATACACCTGCAATAACAGAAGACCGCCTTGATGCGGTGGACCAGTATCGCGGTTTTGCGATCCTGCTGATGGTGCTGGCCGATTACCTCTCCCACATCCAGCGCGTGCCTGCCTGGTTAAAACACGCCCCCGGTTATGGGTTGACCGTGGTAGACCTGATCGCTCCGCTGTTCATTTTCGCGATTGGTTTGACTTATCGACGCTCCTGGCAGAACAGGCAGGTGCGAGACGGAACAAGGACTGCGGTCTTTCATTTTCTGCGGCGCAACTTGGCTTTGATGGGGATTGGCACGCTGACACCCTGGGGCTATAGCTGGGGGCTGTTCCAGACCATCGGCGGGGCAGGCTTGCTCGCCCTGCCTGTGATCTGGCTGCCAACGCTGGCCAGACTGGTCACCGGCGGAGTCCTGCTGGGCGGCTACCAGCTCGCCTCGAATCAACTCTGGCTGGATAAGGTCACAGCGGGATCGTCCTGGTGTGAGATGGAAGGGACGCTGGGCTGGGCAGCGCTGCTGATCCTGGCCACAGTCCTGGCTGATTGGTACACTGAAAAGCCCCGGGGAAGGCAATTCCTGGCGCTGGGGAGCCTGGTGTCCCTGGGACTGGGAATTGTCCTGTCACAATGGATCGTGATCAGCCAGTATTATGTCTCGGCCAGCTATGTTTTGATCAGCCTGGGGGTAAGCGGTCTGGTCTTTGCGGGATGGGATGCCTTGAACGAGAAACTTGATGTCCGGCTGCCGCTGCTGTCTTCCTGGGGGAAGAACCCCCTGCTGCTGTACCTGCTGCACTACTGGATCTGGGTCTTCGTCTTCGTTAAGCCATTATCCTCAGGATGGTACTTACTGGCGCCGCTGTGGCTGGTATGTTTGCAGGCTGCCGGCTTTGTGGGAGTCCTCAGCCTGGTGGCCTGGTACCTGGATCGCCGAGGTTGGATCGTTTCGCTGTAGGAGAGCGATCCAGCAGCTGTAGATCATCGATTACCGCCCCGGGAAACTTATAAGGTTATCGGTGGGGTCAAATCAGTTGAGTTCGATTTATTCAAAAATCAACAAGGCTATCTATAATATTCACATCAATATTATTACTAGATATTCTCTGGTGCTCGTCACTCACCTGTAGACAAATACCGGAAACTGAGGTTTATCTTCATGAGGGATCATTTTTTCACTGTCTTCAGCCGCCTGCCATCCGGGCTGCGGGGATTTGTTTATAAACACTTCTACCAGTTCATGGCCGGGACATACCGCAGGCAGGACTGGAAGTTCATGAACTACGGCTTTGCTCCTCTGTCCGGTCAAGATTCTCGGCTCAATTTGGATGCAAAGGATGAAGAGAACCGGCTCTATATCCAGCTATACAATCATCTCGCCAGCAGCTTGGACTTGGAGGGGCTGGACGTCCTGGAAGTTGGCTGCGGCCGGGGCGGCGGCGCGGAATTCATCGCCCGCTATTTACACCCCTCCCGGATGGTCGGCCTGGACCTATCGAGAAATGTGATCGAATTCTGCACTCAGGTTTATGACCTGGATGGCCTCAGTTTCGAAACCGGGGATGCTCAAGCTCTGCCCTTCGTGGAGGAGAGTTTTGATGTTCTGATCAATGTGGAATCTTCCCACTGTTATGGCTGCATGGGCGACTTTCTCGGTGAGGTTCACAGAGTGCTGCGGCGGGGTGGGACATTCCTGCTGGCTGATTTCCGGCGGGTAGAAGCTCTGGACGAGCTCCGATCGACTCTGCTGGGATCCGGCCTTACCTTGGTCGAAGAAAAGGATATAACGCCCAACATTCTCAAAGCCCTGGACATGGATCATCCCCGCAGAACAAGCTTTATCAAGGATACAGTTCCCAGACCGCTCATTGGCTTGGCTCATCAATTTGCTGGCACAAGCGGGACGACGATCAATAAACGACTCAGAATGGGGGAAACCGTTTATTCCAGTTTTGTAATGCGGAAAATGGCGGATTGAAGTCTGGCTTAGTAACGAAGGTAAAACCAGATATCCGGTAGCTCTGTTTTTGGTATATTTCCTGAGAATCAATCAGTGATCAGTTTTCAGTATTCAGTGACCATATATCCTGGTTTTCTTGAAATACTCATCACTGGCAACTGGCAACTGATGACTGAAAACCGTTAACCAGCGGTTTCCTGTTCTCAATGATGGTGCCCGTGATGATCGCCCCCTCCATCTGAGGCGGGTCCCAGGTAGTCCCAGATCCGCCCCCCAGCTGTCGAGCTCTTGGCCACCCAGCAGGCTAGCAGGGTGGTGAGAGGGACAGCTGCGATCAGACCCAAGGAGCCTACCATGGTCCTGACCACTTCCTCGGCCACGTACTCCAGGTTGAGCAGGTAGCCCACCCGCGCTCCCGAGATCGAGAACAGCAGGAACATGGGCAGAGCCGCACCGGCGTAAGCCAGCACCAGGGTGTTGACCGTGGCAGCCACATGGTCCTGCCCTACCCGCATCGAGCGCCGGAAAAGGTCCTTGAAGGCGATCTCCCGGTTCAATCCGAAGAGTTCGAAGACTACGGAAGCCTGGGTGATCACCAGGTCATCCAGCACGCCCAGAGCCCCGATCAGCATCCCTCCCAGGACCAGGCCCCGCATGTTGATGACCCCCTCGGACTGCTGGAGCAGGAACAGGGCGTCCTCGTTGCCGAAACCGGTCAGCCGCGTGAGGTCCACAAAATAGCTGGCCAGCAGGGCGGTCAGGATCAGGGACAGCAGCGTGCCCAGCACCGCGGAATGGGTCTTGAGAGTCCAGCCGTAGATCAAGTAGAGAGTGGCAGCCAGCAGGAAGAAGGCCCCGCTGACGCTGATCAGCACGGGATCCTTGCCATCCAGGATCTGGGGGATGATGTAGACGATGATCACCAGGATGCTGATGCCCATTCCCAGCAGCCCCCGGGCCCCCTTCCAGCCGCTGATCAGCACGCTGAACAACACAAAAGTGCCGAAAAGGATCAGCAGCGGCCGGGTGCGCTCAAAATCAAGGAAGCGGGCCAGGAGCAGGTTATCGACGCCCCGGCCGATGGTCAGGAAGATCCTGTCCCCGGGTTTCAGATTCAACCCTTCCGGCCTGAGCTGGCGCACCCCGTAATCTACGGTCAGCTCCAAGCCCTGGTAGTCCCCTTCCAGGATGGCCACTTTCAGGATCTGGTAGGTTTGGGATACACCTCCCAGCTCGATCTGACCTTCCTCGAGGATCTCGAGGATCTCTCCCTGGACCGCCTCGCTGCCGAAGCCGAGATCGGGGTTGGATTCCGACCCATTTGAGGAAGGCGAGGTCAGCCCAGGGAGAAAAAGATATATGGCTGCCATAAATGCAGCGACTATGATCACAATGGCAATCCCGAAAATAAGACGGTTGGTTTTCATCGATGTATCCTATCCAATAGGAGGGTGAGAAATAGCCAGCAGCTGGGTTTTGGGAGTATTGGTCCGCGTGCCGGATCAACGCTCCATGTGGTAGATATTAACACAGAAGTTCCGGTTTGCTTTCTCCCGCCAGCTGCTCCAGATTATCACCTAGCCGTACTGAGTGTGGAAAACAATAGACGCCAACGATATTTGAACCATCTGGATCAGGTGGTTGTCGTGAAGGGTCTGGGTCTTTGTTGGTTTTTAAGGGATAATTCAGGTGAGGCTAAAACCTGTTGGAGCAATCATGGTGACCAAAGTCCAGTCTTTTGAGAATTTCTGGAAAAAGCCCTCCTTTCAATTAGTGTTGGGGTTCCTGCTGTTGATCGCCG
>JBGCVQ010000041.1:0-19732 GCA_045888315.1 Anaerolineales bacterium
GGATGACATAGTCGATGTCCTTGGGGTTGCAGTTGGTGTCAACCATTGCTACCACAGGGATCTTCAGCAGGTTGGCTTCATGGACGGGGATTTCCTCTCTGGAGACGTCGACCACGAAGAGCAGTTTAGGCAGCCCATCCATATCACGGATACCGCCCAATCGGCCTTCCAGGCGCTCGATCTCTCGGGTCATGCCCAGGGCCTCTTTCTTGGTGAAAACCTCGAATTCACCCCGATCGCGCATGGCTTCCAATCGCTCTAGTTCGTGGATGCGCTCCCGGATGGTCTGCCAGTTGGTCAGGGTTCCGCCCAGCCAGCGACCGATCACGTAGGGCATACCTACCTTTTCAGCGTTGGTCTTGATAATTTCCTGGGCTTGCCGCTTGGTGCCGACGAACAGCACTGATCCACCGCTGGTGACGGTGTCGCGGACAACTTCATAAGCTTCTTCCAGAGCCTGAACGGTCTGCTGCAGGTCGATGATATGGATATCATTGCGAGCGGCAAAGATGTATGGCTCCATGTACGGGTTCCATTTCTGGGTTCTGTGCCCGAAATGGACGCCGCTTTCCAACAGGTCTTTCATAGATACGATAGGCATAGTACACTCCTTGCGTTTAGCCTCCGCTTCCGTCTTTCCTTCCGGGACCAGGGCGATCCCTGGCACGCACCGTCCGGTCGGGAAGCGTGTGTGATACAAAATATGACCCGCAAGATTGCGGGATCGTGAGCAGTATATCACGCGGACTAGGATTCGTCTAGATAATGGGCTGTTGTGAGTGAGCTGGGAAATAGTGATTTGTGTTATGCTATCTAATGGAAGGAATGGACAAACCCGGGAGGAAATATGCCAGAAGAAGGTGTTCGCAGAGAGGAGTATCGGGTCAGCGGAGATGCCCTGGTGGAAAAGGTCAAGGAGCTGATCCATGAGGGAAATATCCGCAGGGTCATTATCAAGGACAAAGACGGTAAAACGCTTGTGGATATCCCACTGACCATCGGCGTGTTGGGTGTGCTGGTCGCCCCTCAGTTGGCTGCCTTGGGTGCCCTGGCAGCCCTGGTCGGTGATGCTACCCTGGTTGTTGAGATCGTCGAGTAAAACTTGACAGGACCGGGTCCCTTTAAGGGACCCGGTCCTGTGTCCACCTGGTTGACTGCGGAACAAGCTGATAGTATACTGTGCAGTGAACAATTTAAAAACCTTCGGGGCAGGGTGAGCGAAAGCAATTCCCAATCGGCGGTACAGCCCGCGAGCGCCAGGGATGGCGCAGGATCCGGTGAGACTCCGGGGCCGACGGTATAGTCCGGATAGGAGAAGGTTATACAGGTTCTGTTGAACCAGCCTGAGCTGTTGGTTGCCCCGAAAGCATTCTGCTTTCGGGTTTTCAATTAATAAGCTCCTTCTCCTCTTGACCGCCCCGTATTTCAGGTCGGTTTTTGTTGTTTAGGAGCCTGGTCTATGCGTAAATGGCGGGAATCCCTCCCGAAGATCGCTTTCTTGTCCCTCTCTGTGCTGGGAGGTCTGCTGTTGTGGCAGGGATTTACAACCTTCAGCGATATCCCCTCTTTCATTTTCCCCAAGCCGATCGAGGTATGGCGGCGGTTGGTAACTGTCATCCAGAATGGATCCCTGCTGTTCCATACCCTGGTGACTCTCCAGGAAGTGGTCCTGGGACTGGCGCTGGGTTTGACAGCGGCCATCATCACCGGCTATTTCCTGGCAAGATCCAGGCTGGTCGAGCGCGTACTGGCCCCCTATATTGTGGCCAGCCAATCCATTCCCATCGTGGCCATTGCCCCCTTATTGGTCATTTGGCTGGGCCCTGGGATCCTCTCCAAGATCCTCACCAGTGCCTTGATCGTTTTCTTCCCGGTCCTGGTCAATACCATTGTCGGATTGCGCTCTGTTCCCAGCGAGCTTTATGAACTGCTGCGCTCGCTGCATGCCAGTCCCTGGCAGCGAGTCATCAAGTTGGAGATCCCCGCCTCTCTTCCTGTCTTCCTGGGAGGCTTGCGGATCGGAGCCACCCTGGCTGTTATTGGGGCAGTAGTAGGCGAATTCGTGGGGGCAGACCAGGGTTTGGGTTTCCTGGTCAATGTCGGGCGTGGCTTATACGATACCTCGTTGGTTTTTGTTGCGGTCTTTACCCTTGTGCTGTTGGCTCTGGCTTTATATGGTTCGGTGGTTTTTCTTGAGAGCCGGTTGCTATCCTGGCAGAAGCATAATGGAGAAGGTTAACTCCAGATATGGAAGGAAGGTGTTCATGAAGTCCTCGAAATTCATCCTGGTCCTGATCCTTGCCCTGCTGGCGTCGTCTTGCGCGCCAGGGACTGGAGCGGACGAAACTCCCGCGGAACTGACCCATGTCCGTCTGCCGATGGGCTATGTGCCGAATGTCCAGTACGCCCCTTTTTATACTGCGGTTGATAAAGGATTCTACGCTGAGGAAGGCATCGAACTGGAATTCGACTATTCCTATGAGACCGATGGAGTTGCCCTCGTCGGCGCGAACGAGCTGCAGTTCTCCCTGGTTTCTGGGGAGCAGGTGCCGATCGCCAGGGCGGAAGGTATTCCCATCGTCTATGTCATGGCCTGGTACGCGGAATATCCCATTGCGGTGATTGCCAAATCCGACCAGAATCTGAAGACACCGGAGGACTTGGCTGGGAAGCGCATTGGCCTCCCTGGTTTGTTTGGCGCTAACTATGTCGGCTTACGGGCGTTGATGGGCTATGCTGGCTTGAAGGAAAGCGACCTGACTTTGGAATCGATCGGGTTTACCCAGGTGGAAGCCCTGGCAGCAGGCACCAGCCCGGTTGTGGTGGGGTATATCGCCAATGAACCGGTCCAGCTGGAAGCGCAGGGGTATGATCTGGATATCCTGCGTGTTTCGGATTACCTGGAATTGGTCTCTAACGGCTTGATCACCAACGAGACCACCATAGCCGAGAATCCTGATTTAGTGCGGCGGATGATCCGGGCAACCCTGCGCGGGATCCAGTACGCGGTTGAACACCCCCAGGAAGCTTATGAGCACTGCCTGAACCATGTTGACGGATTGGCGGATGCCGATCAGGAGGTCCAGTTCCAGGTCCTGGAATCATCCCTGGCGATCTATCAAACCGATCCCTATGGATACAGCAGCCCCCAAGCCTGGTCAAACATGCAGGACGTCCTGCTGGATATGGGATTGATGAAATCAGCGATCAATCTGGAAGAAGCTTACAGCAATGATTTCATCCAATAACCAGCTGCTTACTGTGCAGGATCTGAGCGTGACCTTTACTGATGAAAAAGGCTCGCTTAAGGCATTGAATCAGCTCAGTTTCACGATCGACCGGGAGCAGTTCGTCTGCGTTGTCGGCCCATCCGGCAGTGGAAAAAGCACCCTGATCCGTGTCTTAGCAGGTTTGCTGCTGCCGACTGCAGGCCAGGTCATCCTGGACGGGAAACCGGTAGAAGGACCCCGCCTGGGAGTAGGCATTGTCTTTCAAAAAGCCAACCTGATGCCCTGGCGGACTGTGTTGGGGAATATCACTCTGCCGCTGGAGATCGCCCGGGTTCCGGCTCAAGAATCTGACCAGCGGGCCAGGGAATTGATCGACCTGGTTGGGTTGAGTGGATTTGAGGACTGGCTTCCCCGGGATCTCTCTGGGGGAATGATGCAGCGGGTGTCTATTGCCAGGAGTTTGATCCAGGATCCGGATTTGCTGCTGCTGGATGAGCCCTTCGGAGCCCTGGACGCGCTCACCCGTGAGAAAATGGGAGCGGAACTGGAGCGCATTTGGCGGGCGACCAGGAAGACCGTGATCATGATCACGCACGACATCTCCGAGGCTGTGTTCTTGGCGGACCGGGTGCTGGCAATCTCGCCTCAGCCAGGCAGCCTGCGGCTGGATCTGCCGGTCCCTCTCGGGAGACCCCGCAAGGAAGAGGATCGCTTTGCGCCAGAGTTCATTGAAGCAACCCATCAGCTGCGCCAGGCAATCAAATGAGGACGGTCGTCATCCAAAGAGGACATAAAAAAATACACAGTTTTTATAATTGCGTGTTAAGATAGGGGGCAGATTTTATTGGTTTAACTTATAGCTGGAGATAGTTATGGCTGATTTTCAGGAATCCGAATCCCCGAAGCGTCCCCGGACCCCGATGAAGTTCATCATCGGAGGTCTGGCTATCGTGGCGGGGATCGTTTATTTGATGGTGTCTTCGTTGGGCGCCACTGCCCAGTACTTCTTAACCGTTGATGAAGTGGTCGCCAAAGAACGGACCGGCGAATTGGACGGCAGGAATATCCGGGTATCGGGTGCAGTGCTGGGGGAGACGATCAACTATGATATCGATTCCCTGGAATTGAGCTTCACGATCGCCAATGTCCCTGCGGATAATCAGCTGATCGCGGAGCAGGGGGGCTTAGCCCAGGCTCTTCATGATGCGGTGATGGATCCCAACCGGTCCCGCCTTAAGATCCTTTATCACGGGCCGATCCCGGATTTGCTCCAAAATGAAGCTCAGGCAATCCTCACCGGAGAGATGCTGCCTTCCGGAGAATTCCTTGCGGACGAGATCCTTTTGAAATGTCCCACGAAATATGAAGGCGAGGTTCCGGATCAGATCAGCTTGGAAGGGAATTGAGTTTAGATAGGTTTGGAGTGTGTTGATGGCAGCTGAAATCGGTTTTGGCGCGTTATTTCTCACGTTGATATTTTCAGTTTACGGTATCGTGGCCGCGGCGTACGGACAGAAGAATAAATCGCAGGTATGGATCCTCAGCGCCCGGCAGGCGATGATCATGGTCTTCCCGCTGCTTTCTGTTTCGATCGCGGCGATGCTATACCTGTTGGTGACCAATGATTTCCAGGTGGTTTATGTAGCGGACGTCTCCAGCAGGAGCATGCCTGTCTATTTGAAACTGACTGCCCTGTGGGGCGGCCAGGCAGGATCGCTGTTGTTCTGGTCCTGGCTTCTGGCTGGATTCGGCTCAGCGGTCGCACTCCGGAAATGGGATAGGGACGGCGATCTGCTGCCTTGGGTTGCTATTGTCAATCTCGTCACCCTGGCGTTTTTCCTGGTCCTGAACATATTTTATGAGAACCCCTTTGTGCGCTACTGGCAGGACGCCAGCGGGATCTTGATCTCTTTCGGCCAGCCAACGGGGGCGTTACCGATATTCCCCAGTGATGGAGCTGGCTTGAACCCCCTGCTGCGGCATCCGGGTATGATCATCCATCCCCCGATGCAGTATTTGGGATTTGTGGGTTTTATCATCCCTTTTTCCTTTGCCATTGCCAGCCTGATCACTCGCAGGACAGATGACCGCTGGATCCAGATCTCACGGGGTTGGGCGCTGTGGGCCTGGCTGTTCCTATCCTTAGGACTGGTGCTGGGGGCCCGCTGGGCTTATGATGTCCTGGGCTGGGGCGGTTACTGGGGCTGGGATCCGGTTGAGAATTCCTCGCTCATGCCCTGGCTGACCGGAACGGCCTATTTGCATGCCGTCCTGATCCATGAGAAGCGCAGCATGTTCAAGGAATGGTCGATGGTGTTGATCATCGTCACCTACCTGCTGGTCATTTACGGTACCTTCATCACCCGCTCTGGTTTGCTGTCTTCCGTACATTCCTTTGCCCAAAGCAAGATCGGTTGGGTTTTTCTGGGTTTCATCGCTTTGACGATCCTCATCACAGTTGTGCTCCTGGTCTTCCGCTGGAGTGGTTTGAGATCGAGGAACGTGCTCGAAAAAGCGTTATCAAGGGAAGGCTTGATCATCATCAGTGTGGTGCTTTTCCTGGGATTGGCGGTGGCTGTCTTCCTGGGAGTCTTGTTCCCTATCCTTTCAGACGCATTCATTCATCAAAAAGTGACCGTAGGCCCGCCCTGGTATGAACGGATCGCCGCGCCCATCATGGGTGGCCTGTTGATACTCATGGTGCTTGCCCCGCTGTCCGCCTGGAGCATCGCCTCCTTTAAGCACCTTGGGAAACTGCTCTGGAAGCCATTCCTGGTCTCCCTGGTGGGGATCGCCCTGCCTCTCTGGGTTGGAATGCGACGCTGGCCGGCCCTGATCGCTTTCTGGCTGGTGGCCTTTGTACTGGCTGTGAACCTGTTCGAATTCGTCCGCCGCACCCGTCTGCGGAGGCGGGACGATAATGAGAGCTGGGGGCAGGCTTTGGGCCGCGTGCTCAAGCGCAACCAGCGCTCCTACGGAGCGATGTTCGTCCACATCGGCGTGGTGCTGATGGCGCTGGGAGTGATCGGGATCGAATTCTTCCAGACTGAGACCCAGGGAACGCTGGCTGAGGGTCAGAGTCTCAGCCTGGCATCTTACACCATGACCTATCAGAAGCTGGATGTGTTTGATGATATTTCCAGCGCCAGGAATGTGGCCAGGGCTGTGGTCTCGGTTGAAAAGGACGGCAGGGTAGTGGGTGAGCTCTATCCCCGGCGGGACTTCTATTATGATTCCGGCCAGCCAGTGACCATTCCCGGTGTGCGCAGCACGTTCGCGGATGATTTTTATGTCGTCCTAGTGGATTGGAAGGAAATTACCTCTGAAGGAGCAACCTTCAAGGTTTACAACAACCCTCTTGTGAAATGGCTCTGGGTCGGTGCCTGGGTCTTCATTGGCGGCGTTCTGATCGCTACCTGGCCGGCGAAGAAGAGGTCAGCCGGGTAGGGAAGGACAGGATAGGTATGATGAAAAAATATCGGATTCTCCTGAGTGGGATCGGCTTGCTGGCCATCCTCCTGGTATTGGCGAGTCCCGGATTTGCCCAAGGGTCGGATCCCACGGACGATGAAGTCAATGCAATTGCCAGCCAGCTCTACTGCCCGGTGTGCGAGAATATACCCCTGGATGCCTGTGGCACCGCAGCCTGTGAACAATGGCGTGGGATCATTCGCGATCAATTAGCCCAAGGCTGGACAGAGGATCAGATCAAGGATTATTTTGTGGCGCAGTACGGTGACCGTGTCCTGGCAGAGCCACCGCGGCGGGGTTTCAACTGGTTGGTCTATATCACTCCCGTGGTCGTTCTGATAGGCGGTGTGGTGCTGCTGTGGCTTGGCTTCAGTAAGTGGCGCCAGGCTGCCCAGGAAAGGCCCCAGGCAGCTCCAACCAACACAGCCCAGGGATCCCCTGAAGCCCAGGATGAATACATCCGGAAAGTCGAGAAAGAGTTGAAGCAGCGCTCCAGGAGTTCCCAATGAAAAAAATCTTGCTGTGGGGAGGCATTCTTCTCTTGTTTGTGGTCCTTGGTGTTGGGCTCTATCGTTCCCAGCAAGGACAGGTAGGAGTGGGGGAGCCGGCCCCAGACTTTGAACTGCAGTCGTTTTCAGGTGAAACCTATCGGCTGGCCGATCTGGAAGGCAGTGTGATCGTAGTGAATTTCTGGGCTTCGTGGTGCGAATCATGTAAGCCGGAAGCCAAGGATCTCGAGGCAGCCTACCAATATTACCTGTCCAGGGGGGATGTGATATTCCTGGGTGTGGATTATGTGGATACGGAGCCGGAAGCGCTTGCCTACCTGGAGGAATTCGAGATCACCTATCCTAACGGTCCGGATCTCAGGACTGAGATCTCCCAGGCTTTCCGGATCAGAGGCGTGCCGGAGACATTTGTCATCGATCAGAATGGAAAGATAGCCCATCTGCAGATCGGGCCTTTCCAGTCTCTGGATCATATTTTGTCAGTTATCGATCCGCTGCTGGATTAGCGGATCCGGGGAAGTGAGTGATGGCTTTTAGTTCGCTGATTATCGTTCTGTTTATCTTTTTACTGGCTGGTGTGCTGGTGGTCCGCCCATTCCTGGAGGATGGGGCAGGGCAAGCTCTTTCAGCTACTGGCAGGTATGATTCTCTGTTGGCGGAAAGGGAGCGCCTCTATCGGGCGATCGAGGACCTCGATTTGGAGTTGGAACTGCAGAAAATATCCAGTGAGGAACACGATCTCGCCAGGCAGGAGCTGTTGAGAGACGCCGCAGTGGTGCTGAAGAAGATTGAGGACCACCCTTATCACGGCAAAACCAAGAAAGTGAAAAAGGCCAGCCGGCCCAGCGCCGGCGATGCTGATCTGGAGCGCTTGATCGCTGAAAGGCGAAAATCCCTCCAGGCAGCCCGGAGCGATGTCTGCCCTTCCTGTGGGAAAGCGGTTTCTGCTGATGATACATTCTGCAGAAGCTGTGGGGAGAAGTTAGCATGAAACATCCCAGGTTTTTGTTCCTCAGCCTGGTCACCCTGACCAGTCTGGTCTTGGGTGGATGCCTGACCCTGGCTTCGGATGTCACGCCTCCACCCCAGCAAGTTTCCGAGTCGGGGGGCGGTATAGCCCAGGCGGTACCTGAACCCACGGCCACCCAGCTGGCTGACTCCAGTGTTGAGAGCAGCCCCGTTCCGACAAATCCAGCACAGGATGGTTCTGTTGTCGTCCAGGTCGAAGACGAGACCGGGGGTTCGTTGCTCGAGAGCGGACTGCAGATCAGCCTGGAAGGTTATGACCAATTCGACCAGGTTTTTCAGGCCAGCACGTCTGTTCCCTTGAACGGCAGCGTGACATTCGATGAGGTGCCTTTTGAGCCCGGCCGGGTGTTCTTTGCATCCGTACCCTACGGGGGCGCGATCTACCGCTCGGAGATCGTCCAGGTCGATCAGGAGACTTCTCTGAATCTGCAGGTGCAGCTTTATGAGACTACCACGGACGCCTCGAATTTGCTGATCGACCGCCTCCACGTGCTGATCGATTTTCCCCAGTCTGGTTTGATCCAGGTAACGGAGATCTTCATCCTCTCCAATCTTGGCTCGAAAACAATTGTTTCCGGGGCGTCGGGCGAGCCCAGTGCTGAATTCCCACTGCCTGAGAACGCGGGATCGATCCAGTTTGAGGATGGTTCTCTCGGCCAGCGTTTCCTGCTGACGGAAAACGGTTTTGGTGATACGGTCAGCATTCCCCCGGGAGATGGTGTCTACCAGGTGCTGGTCTATTTCAACCTTCCTTTCCAGGGCAAACGGCTGAATTTCCAGCAGACCATCAATTATCCCCTCAGCGCGGCAGTGGTTATGGTGCCTGCTGGCAGTGCCACGCTCACAGGCACCTATTTAGAGGATCTTGGTGTGCAGACCCTGCCGGAAGCATCGGTCCAGGTCTATTCGGTCCTGCCCATCGCCCCTGGGGAGTCACTTGATTTCCAGCTCAGTGGGATAACCCAGAACGAGCCAGGGGCATCCAGCGGCACTCAGTTCCTGGCTGTGGCTGCCGGTGCGGCCGGCATCTTGCTGCTGGGAGCCGGGATCTGGCTCTATTTCAGGAATAGAAAACGTTTCCAGGAAATGTCAGATGCTGAACAGGTTGGCCTTTCCCAAGAGGAGATCCTGGATTCCATCCTGGCCCTGGAGGACCTCTTCCAGGAAGGAAAGATTTCCAAGGAGAGCTATCAGCGCAAGCGCGCCCAGTTGAAAGAGCAGCTTAAGAGAGCTGCCGGGGGTGAAGAGTAAGGGATGATCCAGGTCAAGAAGCTGGTTAAACGATTTGGGCCCCTGACTGTGCTCAGGGAGCTGGACTTTTCGGTGGCAGAAGGCGAATTCGTGGCTTTGCTGGGACCGAATGGTGCCGGGAAAACCACCCTGCTGCGCATTCTGGCTACCCTTTCCAGGCCGAGTTCAGGATCGGTCCGGGTCGCATCCTATCAGCTTCCCCAAGCTGGCCCTGAACTCCGAGCCCATCTAGGCGTGGTCTCCCACCAACCTTTGCTCTATGGTGACCTGACCGCTGAGGAGAACCTGGTTTTTTACGGCAAGCTCTATGGAGTAAGCCAGGAACGGGTTCAGGAGGTACTGGACTTGATCGGCCTGGCAGCCCGCCAGCACGATCTGGTCCGGATCTATTCCCGGGGTATGCAGCAGCGCCTGGCAATAGGCCGGGCGATCCTTCATAATCCCCGACTGCTGTTACTGGATGAACCGCATACCGGGCTGGACCAGGAAGCGGGCGAGATCCTGGATCGAGTCCTGCGCGAGGTTGCCCTGGAAGGAAGGACCGTGGTGATGACATCCCATGACCTGGTCCGGGCAGCTGGCTTGGCGACCAGGGTGGATCTGCTGTCGCGCGGGAAGATCACCGGCAGCGTTCCAGCCCAGGGGCTGAGCTCCAGTGAGCTGGTGGATTTCTACCGTACAGCGCTGGCTGGCGCAGGGGGGAAGGCATGAGATCCTATCTGCGGGCTGTGGGCGCTGTGATCTGGAAGGATTTCCGGGCTGAATGGAGAACCCGGGAGAATTTATCTGCCATGCTGGTCTTCGCCCTGCTGGTGATCCTGATCTTCAACTTCGCCCTTGAGCTGGATCTGCAAGCCCGGGAATCCCTGTCTGCCGGGATTCTGTGGGCTACTTTTGTGTTTGCGGGAACGATCGGTCTCAATCGCTCGCTGGCTGTGGAGAAGGACCGGGGCTGCCTGGATGGCTTGCTGCTGGCTCCTGTTGACCGCAGTGTGATCTATTTTGGGAAAGCAGTCGGGAATTTGCTGTTCATGCTGGTGGTTGAGGCCATTGTGCTGCCGATCTTCAGCTTTTTATACGCCTTCAATGTCTTCCAGCCCGGATTCTTACTGGTTGTCCTGCTGGGATCGATCGGCTATGCGGCGGTGGGAACGCTGCTCTCCACGATGGTCGTGCAGGCTCGGACGCGGGATATCCTGCTTCCCATTCTGCTTTTCCCACTGACCCTGCCAGTGGTGATCGCTGCCGTAAAAGCCAGCCAGGGATTTTTCCAGGGCCTTCCCTTTGAGGAATTCTCAGTCTGGCTGAACATCCTGGTTGCTTATGACTTGATTTTTGTCGCCGTCGCCATGATGGTGTTTGATTATGTGCTGGAGGATTGATCTATGAAGCGAAAACCCCGTTTATTAACGGTCCTTGATCTACTGGCCGCGCTGATGGTGCTGACTGCGGCTGGATTGGTGTTCTTCTATGCCCCGATCGAGGTCATGATGGGCGCAGTTCAGAAAGTGTTCTATTTCCATGTCGCTACTGCATGGGTGGGGATGCTGGGATTTGCCGTTGCCGCTGTCGCCGGTATCCAATACCTCCGGCGCGGAGAGGAGCGTTATGACATCGCTGGCTCTGCAGCGGTGGAGATCAGCCTGGTGTTCTTCTTGATCGCTATCATCATGGGCTCGATCTGGGCTCGCCCGATCTGGAATACCTGGTGGACCTGGGATCCGCGCCTGACCACAGCGGCGATTGTTGAGCTGATCTATGCCGCCTATCTGCTGCTGCGTTCCGGGGTGGATGACCCCGATCGCCGGGCCCGCTTCTCGGCGATCTATGCCATTTTTGGCTTTGTCAGTGTTCCGCTGACATTCATTTCCATCCGTTTGCTGCGCACCATCCACCCGGTGGTGATCGGCAGCGCGGAAGCTGCCAGCCAGGGCGGATTCAACATGGATGATCCCATGAAATTGGCTTTCTTCTTCAGCCTGGCTGCTTTTTCAGTGCTGTTTGCGGACTTGCTCTGGCACCGCATCCGTCTGGGTGAACTGCAGCGCCAGGTCACTGCCCTGCGGGTCCAATCCTATGAGGAGAATGATTGAACATGTTCAGTCGATTATTGATTCCCGATACCGTCAATTACATGATCGCTGGTTATGTGGTGATCAGCGTTTCCCTGGCCCTTTATCTTTCCAGCCTGGTCCTGCGCTGGAGGAAAGCAGCGGCGGAATACCGGTCCTATCAACGGGACCTTGAGAGTAAATAATGTTGCCTTGATTTGGAATGGCCAGCGGCTGACCGACCTCAGCTCTTGGTGAACTTCCTGATGTAATAGCGCTGCCCCTGGAATTCAGATACCCCCACCTTTCCCGCCTTGATCAGTTTTTCCAAGGTGATCTGGGACTCCCCGGTCTTTTTTAGGAGGCGTTCGACGGCATCCTCGCGGAGAGGGTGTACGGCTGTGATGCTTAATAGGTCGGTTTCCAAATCCCCTGTGGAAGAGAACTCATTTCCCTCATACCCAATCAATAATTCTGTGTTCAAACCTTGGTTCCGGTAAATTTGGTAGGCCTGGTTCAGCGTATCTCCCGTGGTGGGAAGAACCCATGTCTCAGCGGGGGGGCGGGTAGGTAGAGCCAGATAAGACTTGTTTGGCCGAATGTGGGCTAGATAACCGGCATTTTCTGCGATGTTTTCCCTGCTGTCGTTGATATCCTTCACCAGCATGGTTTCTGTCACCAGGGTACCGTGGAAATCACTGCTGAACTGCTCCAATCCAATCAGCATGTCCTCCAGATGGAGTTTTCCATGGGGGCGGTCAACCCTTTTCCAGGTAGCCTCCTGAACGGAATCCACCTTGAGGGAAACCCAATCAGCCTTTCCGAGCTCCTCCCGGACCTCTGGCAGATGGAGAGTGGATGCATTGCTGATCACCGCAACCTGGATGCCCAGTGGTTTGAGCTGCGTGAGCAGCTTCCCGAGATTTCTGTCCAGGGTGGGCTCCCCATCGGGCACGATCGTCAGGAAATCAGGTCTCTCGCCTCGCTGGTCAAGGTCGCGGATGGCATCCTCAACTTCTCGGAGGATGTCCGAGGGATCATAATAAGGTTTCCGCTCCCGGGTCATCCCGGCCAGGTTCCCAAGCTGGCAGTAGACGCAGGCATAGGAACAGGTTTTAGGGGGAACGTTGTTGACCCCCAGGCTCCTACCCAACCTCCTGGACGGAACCGGGCCAAAAATATATCGATGGTCCATAATCAATCCCTGCGGCAGATGGTCAGGAATATTTTTCGCGGGTCGATTCATCCGCCAGGATCGGCTTCAGCCAGCGAGCTCGATCTGGTTCTTGAAAGGTACCCAGTACGGTATGGGAAGCCAGATAAGAGGGCGGTATAGGATGTGTTCCCACCACTACCTTTACCGGGTAGCGGTGTTCCAGAAAATCCACGAAATCATCGATGAACGGACAGGGTGGATATCCTACGACCAAGCCGGTCGCTAAATGGATCACCTCAGCTCCGTTCTTGACCATCTCGTCCCCGGCATACTCAATATTCCCACCGGGGCATCCGTCGCAGGTTGTGTAGCCCACCAGCACCAGCTCAGTGTCCCCATAAATGCTGAATGCGCCTTCTTTTTCGCGGGCAGCCCGCAGACATTTTCCACCAGCGCAGCGCCTGTAGCGGTCGCAAATGATAATCCCCATCTTGGTCGTTTTTCCCACCGGACCTCCTGTTGGGTAATCAGACACTCCCCGTCCGTGCAGTAAATTATTACACGTGTACCAAAATAATTATACACTGCGGGTTAGGAGTCTAGGGAAGCGAGTGATAGGAACCGGGGTCGCTGGTCAGGATCCCGGACAGATCAGGGGTGGTTCAGCGGTTTAGAAAGGTTTCTAGGCGTTCCAGGGCGTCGGGAAGGTTCGCCCGGCCGAATCCGATCCGGAAGTGATTCCCGGGATGATCGAAAACACTCCCCGGAAGCAGCAGCACCCCTGCCTGCGTGACCAGCTGGTGGCAGAACTCGTCAGCATTCCCTTGGAGGAGCTTGGGAAAGGCGATCGGTCCCGCGCTGGGTTTTACCCATCGAAAGAGATCCTGATGGTCCAGGAAGAAACGATCTAAAATCTCTAGATTGCTGGTGATGATCTTGAGGTTGCGCGCCAACAGCTGGTCTCTGTAGCGCAGGGCCAGCTCCGCTAGGAACTCGCTTGGTGCACTGCTGCAGATCGTGGTGTAATCCTTGATACGGGCTATTTTCTGCAGTAAAGTCTTGTTCCGGGCGGCGATCCAGCCGATTCGCAGACCTGCCAATCCATAGGATTTAGACATCACCCCTAAGGAGACGCCGTTCTCTCCCAGGTCGCAGGCTGCTGGTAAGCGGTCTGCAGGATCGTACTCGGTTTCCCGATAGACTTCGTCTGAAAACAGCAAGATTCCCCTGGAATTGGCTGCCTCCCAGGTTCTTCGGTAGGTGTCCTGGGACATCAAGTACCCGGTGGGGTTATGGGGGTTATTAATGACGATCATCCGGGTGTTGGGCAGGATCATTTTCTCCAGATCATCAGGATCCAGGGTCCAGCCGTTCTCTTCCCGGGCTTTCCAACAGGAAACCTGGCAGCCCAGGCTGACCGCGACCTCGAACAGTGATTGGTAGCAAGGCCAGTGAACGATCAGGTGGTCTCCGGGTTCCAGGGCAGCCCCCATGAGCGTGAATATGGCTTCCTCCGCGCCGCTGTGCACCAGGATATCCTCAGGGGAGGTGGTTTCATAAAGCTGGCAGATCTCCTTTCTCAGAGAGGGGCTGCCGGATGATTCGGTGTAACCCAGCCAGTGATCCTTGAATCTGTCCTCGGCGCCGTCTTCCAGCAGAAGCAAATCGCGGATGTTGAGTGACTCGCAATCCGAGCTGGAAAGGAGGTATTCGGTAGAGAATTCGTATTTCGCGAAGTAGCGTTCGAGCTCGAAAGGTTTAATGCTGATCATGGCAATCTCTCTGTCTGGACCATGGGTTGTTGGTTGTTGAACTCGATTCGGATCGATCCCAACTGCAGGTCCGTCTTATAGGATCAACCTGAGCACGTTCTCCCCCTCCAGCACCTCACCGGTCTCCTCAAAACCAAGCTTGTAATAAAAAGGTGCGGGGCTGCCTTCTCCAGGTCTGTAGCTGGTTTCAAGTTCCACAGCTTCAGGAATGGACCGGACGTGATCGATCACCTGCTGCATAGCCTGGAAACCGTAGCCCTTTCTCTGATGGTTTTTATCGATCATCAAGCGCCACAGGAAATAACGGGGCTGTTCCCGATCAACGTAAAGCATCACAAAGCCTACCGGTTGATCACCATAGAAAATTCCCCGGAACCAGGCGTAGTCACTGAAGTGGGCTTCGGCGATGGAATGGGCATTGGGAGCGACGAAGGACATCTGGCTCTCAGCCACTTCCAGGTTCATGACGGGCCAGAGTGTTTTCTGGGTGATCTCCCGTAAATTGACCTCGGTGTTTTGGTTTTCGCTCATCGTTGGCTCCTGGGAAGTGCCTTTCAAGAATTCTACCTGTGATTTAGCTCTTTTCTACAAAACCTTTGCTGTCGCGGTGAGTGCTGAGGGGACAGGAAAGCTGCGGTCTGGTTCAGTGAGTTCTGGACCGCCAGATTGAGCTACTGTCATCCGGATGATTCCGATCAAAGAGTAGGTAAACTCACCTGGGAGAGCAGATACGCCGCTCCCAACCCCAGGGTATTGGTAGCCAGGTGCATGATCAATCCCGGCCAGATCGAACTGCTGCGCTGGTATAAGTAGGCAAAGATCAATCCCATTAAAAAGATCGGCAGAAAGGAGACTGGCTGAAGGTGGACCAGGGCAAACAGCCCGGCACTGATCAAAGCAGCCGGGACCCAGCCGTATTTCCCACGCAAGCCGGCAAATACAAAACCCCGGAAGAATATTTCTTCCACGAAGGGAGCAATGATCACGCCGGCGAACAGCAGCGGCCAGGGACTGGAAACAACATCGAACAGGCCGCTGAAATCAGCCCCGGTCTGGAAACCCAGCATTGAAGAGGCCAGGCTGTAGAAGAAATTGAAGCAGTAGGAGAAGACCATCAATCCACAGCCGACCGCCAGGGAGGTGAACTCGAACTTCCGCAGCCCCAGCGCGCTCCAGTCCAGGTGATATTTCCGGACGCTGAACCACCAGGCAGGCAGGATCAGGACCAGTTCCCACAAGGCAATGAAGACCCCGATATCGAACTTCCAGGAAAATGCTTCACGCCCGATCCCAAAGCCCAGAGCGATCAGAGTCCACAACCCGAATACTCCCAGGCCAGCCCAAACATCCCTGGCAGTCCAGGGCACCTGCAGGGAAGGGGGACTGGCAAGATCGGGCTGGAGATCGATACCTAACGTGTCACCACTATTCAATGACCACGTCCTCCAGCCCTTCCTCTGCCTCCGGGTAGGACATATCCAGGCTCTTCAGCTTATTGATGATGATGGTGGAGATCACCAGGTTGCGGTACCATTTTCTGTTGGCGGGGACGATGTACCAGGGAGCGTACTCAGTGCTGGTTTCCTGGAGTGCCTGCTGATAGGCGGCCAGGTACTGGTCCCACCGGGCTCGTTCTTTGAGATCACCGATGCTGAACTTCCAATTCTTATCCGGCTGGTCCAGCCGCTCCTGCAGGCGTTCTTTCTGCTCTGCCAGGTCGATGTGTAAATAGAACTTCAACACAGTCGTGCCTTCATCGGCCAGAAGTTTCTCAAAAGCCCGGATATGCTCATAGCGCCGGGACCAGACTTCCCGGGGCACGAGGTCATGAACCCGGACTACCAGGACATCCTCGTAATGGCTGCGGTTGAAGATAACGATCTCGCCGCTGCCCGGGGTGTGCTTATGGACTCTCCACAAGTAGTCATGGGCTAGCTCCTTGGGAGTGGGAACCTTGAAACCAGCCACTTTGACTCCCTGCGGATTGACCCCCTCAAAGACGTGCCGGATGGTGCCGTCCTTGCCGCCGGTGTCCATAGCTTGCAGGACGATCAGCACCTTGTGTTTGCTCTCGGCATAGAGCAATTCCTGCAGGTGTTCCAATTCTTGATTAAGATCCTTAAGCAGTCCCTTGCCTTCTTTTTTACTGATCGGAAAAAGGCTCTTGTCATTGGGATCCCAGGCCTTGAGATCCAGAGCTGCCCCTTGTTTCACAAGATATCTATCCATTTTCCAAGCCTCCGGTGAAATAGCCTTCCAAGAAGGTTGAGGACAAAACCAGGCTGTGAGATCCAGCTGGAATGATTGTATCCTGTTCTGGCTGGCTTATCTAGCGATTGAGATCTCCTCAGCCGATGCAGCTGCGGATTAGAGCACCAGGGTAAGACTGATGATCATGAGGATGATGATGGCACTGAACATTGCCAGCCAACCCCACTGGCCCTGTTGAGCGAAGTATCCCGGGCTGACGATCGATGTATAGAACAGCATGCCGGCGGCGACCAGGAAGCAGGATACAGCCCAATTGGCTCCCAGAAGCAGAGCTGTCCCGCTGACGATCAAGCATAAGGCAGTTGCCATCTCAGCGGCGAGGTGGAAACCGATCCGGATCGGTTCGGTCTTCAATTCAGGGATCTGGTGGGAGAGGTAGGACATTGTCCACTGGGCGATCATGCCTACACCGACGATGATGGAGAATATGGCTGCGAATTTCATCTAGTCTCCTGTGTGACTGCAGTGTTTTTCAATGATAGATAGATCATCCCGTATCTTGTTTAATTGGGCTCAGCGACTTCGAGCTTTTCCTTACCTGATCACCAGCCAGATGAGGGTGGATACGATTGCCAGGAGGACCGGGAACACCCAGCCCAGGTCGGTTCTCAAGGGCGCTGGTCCTTCCTGGTCGGCTGGGTCAAAACCATACATGGATATTCGATCGCGTTTAGCCGCCATATCCTCTGGCGAGTATTTTATTCCCAGGGATGCCAGCCAGGGTTTGAAATGGGAATCTCCTCCGGTTTGGAACATTATCTGCACGACTTGGGAAAACTCCTCCAGATCCGCGACGCGGCGAATCACGGCCGGGTAAGTCCGCCGATAGACCTGGACGGTCACCAGCGGGTCGTTCTCTACGTTCTTGACCCATTGGGATCGATGTCCCCAGCCCGATACGATATAGTCTCGCCCTTCTACGTCAACAGCACTGACCATGGTGTGCCTAGGCTGCCCGCTTTTCCGCCCCCTGCTAGTCAGGACCAACATTCTGCTGCCTCCCCTGGCTGGGTGTCCTAAGTAGCTTCCCAATCCCATTCTCCACAGCAGTAGGGGCAGTTTGTAGATCAGCCGGTCCAAGGATCCCCTGGATGGGTATGGAAGCTTGTGGGACCTATCCGGTAGATTCTTTAGGTTCATTTTAGCAATCTTTGCTCCGGGAGTTATTTTCGGTACGCGAAGTAGAAGACAGGCACATTGTACCCGCCGCCCACGCCATTCTGTCCCAGCACTTCTGTCCGCAGGGTATGTGGTCCGCTAATCTCCCCGGTCAGTTCTACGTAAACGAAATAGTTTACCCCATCCGTGCCGTACGCAGTGACATCCCCCCGCCACACTTCCACGCCGTCCAGGATCAGGCTGGCCCAACCGTTTGTCTGGTCGCCCCAATACTGGATGCCCAGGGCGCTGTAGCCAGCAGGTGAGGATGCCTGGATCCAGTCTCCGGGCTCTTTCAGTACCAGCCACTCATACCAGGGACCGGCGTTTTCGGTATATGTGATGGAGATCCCTGCCGGGGATGGATATTCCGCTGCATTGGCAAATGCTATCACCTCCGGCGGGTTGGCAGTTCCGCGGATGTCAACCGGATAGGCCGCGACACAGATCCCGCTTTCACTGCAGTCCTGGGTTGCTGGCTCGGGGAGAGCGGGCAGTTCGGCTTGATCATCGGTGGTAGCGCCGTCCGCTGAGCCAAAGCTTTGATCACCCTCTAGAACGCTTTCCGAGTTATCTCCAGTCACCAGGTCATCAGGTACAACAGTCATTTCGAACTGGTTCATAAAGGACTCGTCCTCATCGCGGTGACCCAAGAAATATCTGAAGAGGCTGTTTTGCACTGTACAAGCCAGCGAGATGGCTGCCAGGGCAAAGATGATGACAAGAAGGATATTCCGTCTTGAGTGGAATGGATGGAATTCTGTATGCATGATGGCTGCTCCTCTTGTTCAAACCCACCTGACTTAATAAAAGAATTCAACCAGTGAGGACAACGGCTGAATCGATTCGACGCGAGATCATCATCAATGATAATTGAGAAAACCCCTACTCGCCAGTTTATTTCCTAGGCCGGGTTGTGATTCGGACAGCTACAGTAGATCCCTGGCTGCGTAAATTAGCCGGTTATTTGGTACGCTTACAGCTAATTTGTGTGTGCTTAATCAAACATAAAGGCTAAAGGCGAATTCAGTTTCGTCAACGACCTGGAAACCGAATTTCTGGTACAACCTCCAAGCGTTGCGGTTCGCACTCCACATCTCCAACCGGACGCGCTGCATCCCGGCTGCCTGCATCTGATCCAAGGCGGAGGACAGCAGAAAGCTTCCGATCCCCTGCCGCCGCCAGCCGCTGACCACAATCAGGTCCTCGATCAACCCAGCGCCGGGATGATCCGGATCGCTGAGGAACATGATATTTCCGCAGATCTGGTTCTCCTGAAATGCGGTCAGGTTACTCCATCCAGGAAGGGATGTTAACTCACCCAGACGTTGAGTGCTATAGGGATGTCTGGGAAAGACCGTCCGATGGACAGTGATGAAATGCTGCCTATCATCCTCCCGAGCCATTTCCCAGTTTTGAACCGTGATGCCTGATGGCAAGCTGACATCTGGTTGGGGAGCTCCGCTGACCCATTCCAGGATCTGCATACTTTCGTCCTGCTGGAACCCCCGTTCCAGGAAATACTCACTCTGGTCCAGCTGGCCTTTAAGAAAGCTCACATAGAGGCGCGTCTTAGGCTGGCCACTTTCACCCTTGATGGTAGTCGCTCGTTCCAGGGCTCTTTCTAAGAGTTGATCCCTGGCGCTTTCACTCAGCTCCTGTCCCTCGGGAATGTGCAGCAGCAGAGAAACGTTATGGGGGTGTTCTGCTTCGGTCAGCTCATCATAGAAGGGGTACAGGAGCAGTACACCAAGGGTGTTGCCCAAGCTGTCTTGAGCGATGAAGATGTTCTCCTTGCGAGCTCCATGGGAATCTGCATCGGGCTGGATGATGA